>CAZFXZ010000012.1:0-19764 GCA_964523165.1 uncultured Gammaproteobacteria bacterium | reverse complement strand
GATTGTTGGTCAAGGCGGTAGTCGATCATTTAGGCCAAGCAGTAAAAATAGTGCCCCTGCCCGGGCCCAGCGCTATTACGACTTTAGCCAGCGTTTGCGGTTTGCCGACCGACAATTTTATCTTTTATGGTTTTTTGCCTCACAAAAAAGGTCGTCAGACTTTGGTCAAAAAAATCATTGTTAGCCAACAGACTTGTTTTGTCTACGAATCTTCACATCGCATTATTAAATTTTTAAAAGAATTACAAGAGCAGGGGATAGCTGACAGACAAATTGTCGTTGGTCGAGAATTGACTAAAAAATTTGAAACTATCTATCGCGGCTCGGCATCTCAAATAGCCGAGCAGCTCGTTGGTGTCGAGCAAAAAGGTGAATTTGTCGTGGCCATTTCCCCAATTAAATAAAATTTTTATGGAACCAAACCTAGCCAAGCGCTATGAGCAAGTTCAACAAATCCGTCAGCAAAAACCCCGGCCGTGGTTACCGTGGTTGATATTGACAATTGTGACTATTCTGGCTATTATTTTAATCCTGTCCTTTGGCAGTTAAACCCGTATAAATCAAGGAGGTTATTCTTGGCCACCGTCCATCAATTGTTTGAGGGCACGCTGATTCGTTGCCCCAAACGTCATCAAAGCTGGTCGGCCGTCAAAAATTGTCAGATTTGTCAGCAAAATCATGACAAGATGACTGATTTTTGGCAGTTGATCACCAAGGACGATGCTTTGCTCGGTCAAACTTTTGACAAGTTTGTCGAGATGGCCGAGTGGCATGATCGGCTTTTTGGTGTTTATGGGCTGGCGCTAATTCCAGTCGAGGCGGCAACAAAGATCCTTAGCTCGGCAGGGGTGGCCGAAAAAACGGCCATTTTGACGCTGATCAACATGGGTCTGATCTTTCGCGTCAAAAATCTGGCCTTCATCCATCCCTTGTGGCTGGTCGATCAGCTCTCGCGCTGGGAAAAATTTAGCAAAAATTACAACAGCGCTCTGCAACGCCCCCGAGGCCCAAAAGACACCCCGTCTCGTCGTCGGTCGCGGCCCGTCAACATTTTGGTTAATTTTGGCATGATGAAAGATTTTAAATAACCGAAAGACAATTCGGTTTTTTTATTTGCGAAAATTTAGTAATTGTGTTAAAAGTTCGCTAGATGGGGAGTCTAGTTCTTTCACATCATTACCGCCGGGAGGTGATCAATGGTTAAGAAAGCCGATCGCCACGACCGGTGGCGAAACACGTTTTACGGCCGAGTTTTTTTGACTTTGGCCAAGCATTTGGAAAACGATCGACAGGCCGATTTGCCCGACTACGTCTGGGTTTTGAAGCAAGAGCTCAATTGTTCAAAATCCCAAATACTTGTCGCTTTGTCGACTACGTCACAATTGGGTTGGACAAAATCATATAGATTAGCTGGCGCGCAAGTCTGGGCCGTGGCCATTACCCAACAAGGTTGGAAGGCCGTCGATGATCAGCCAGCGTTGTGGGGTCCCAAACATGTCACACCGCCAAGCGGTCAAGATGCTTGGCGGGCAGTGCGGTCAAGTTTCAATATGGAGACTGTCGCGTCTCGTTTGTTGATGGCCGCCGCACCGTTTTCGCGACGTTCGAATACCGCCCAAGAACAGTTTCTGCACTGGATGGCGCAGGAAATCATTCGCCAACAACAGCCCGTCATTTTTGATCACGCCGATCAATGGACGGTCGTTAGTGGTCGAACGCGTTATGGGTCACATGATTTGGCGAGAGAGTTGTGCTCCAAGGGTTTGCTGGCTCATGCTCCGATTGGCAAGGGCAGTCTCTGTCTGACAGCTTATGGTTGGAAAGTATTGGGTTATGAACAGCCGCCAATCTTCCCGCTTAAAAAACCGGTCATACCCGCAAGTCGGACGGCTAGCGGGTGCTGGTTAGTGGCCCTGCGATTTGTCGCCGCCCACAGCATGGCAAATGTCAAAATTCCTTTGGCGGCATTGGAGCTGGGCTTGGATATATTGTTGGCCAACAACCTCAAGTCAGATTATCGTAACTATGGCCGCCAAGAAGTGAAGCGCTTACTGGCCGCCGGTTTACTGATGGGTGGTGATAGTGACAAAACCATGATCATCACTGATCTGGGCTGGCAATTTTTGGGCCCCAAACCCTTGATTGATTGGCCGCCAGTCTTGAGGCCGTCGGTGAAATTGCGTCGTCGACACCTGACTGACCAAGGTCATCAGTTGCGCTATCTGTCAGCTTTGGCTGATGTGATAATGACTAATCGCCAAAAATTTGTCGGCATAGAGCGCTGGCCGACTCTAGTCGCAAGTCTGGGTTTGTTGAAGTCTAGAATATACGCCTTAGAAACAATGACCTACCAATCTGGCTTGATCGCCAGACGCACTGGTCGGGGCCTGAAACGTAAGCAAATGGCTGTGTGTATCACGTCTAAGGGTTGGCGATTCTTGGGACTACCCACACCACAGTTTAAAAAAAGCTGCTGATAATAAGTCCGAGACGTGTCGGACTTTTTTATTTGCCATTTTAGTCTTTTTAGCCTAAAATTACTTTATCTATGGCCAAATTTTACGTCACCACGCCAATTTATTATGTTAATGATCGGCCTCATGTCGGTCATGCCTATACCACCATTGCCGCCGATGTTTTAGCTCGCTACCATCGTCTGTTGGGCGATGCCACGTTTTTTTTGGCTGGGACTGATGAACATGGCATAAAAAATTTACAATCAGCGCAAAAAGCCGATTTGGACCCTCAAGCTTTTGTCGATCGTCAGGCGGCCCAATTTCAACTGGCTTGGGATAGTTTGGATATTACCAATGACGATTTTATCCGCACTACCCAACCACGTCACAAAAAGGCCGTAGAAAATTTTTTGCAAAATTTGTCACAAGCTATCACGCCCTTGGGCAATAAGGCTGTTTATCAAGGTGAATACGAAGGTTTATATTGCACGGGTTGTGAAAGTTACAAAACCGAAAGTGATCTGGTCGACGGCAAATGTCCTGATCACAACAAAGCCCCAGAATTACTAAAAGAAAAAAATTGGTTTTTTCGCCTATCTGATTTTACCGAGGCGGTCAGAAAAGTCATCAGTGATGGCACGGTCGTCATCGCTCCGACGGCCAGACACAATGAAATTGTGGGTTTGCTTGATCAGGGCTTGAAAGACGTAGCCATGAGTCGACATTTGGATTGGGGAGTAAAGTTACCATTTGACGACAGTCAGGTGGCTTGGGTCTGGTTTGACGCTTTGCCTAATTATATTTCAGCGTTGGGTTATCCCGATGATGAAAAATTTAAAACCTATTGGCCGGCCGATGTCCACTTGATGGCCAAAGACATTATCAAATTTCACACTGTGATTTGGTTGGGTATGTTGTTGGCTTTAAATCTGCCTTTACCCAAAAAAGTTTTTGCTCATGGATTTTTTACCGTTGATGGGCAAAAAATGTCTAAGACGATCGGCAACGTCATTGATCCGGTGGAGCTAACGGCTCAATACGGCTCCGACGTGGTCAGATTTTTCTTATTGAGTGAATTTGCCTTTGGTTCAGATGGTGATGTGTCGGTTGTGAAATTTAAAGAACGTTATGCTTCTTCTTTGGCTAATGGCCTGGGCAACTTAGTGGCTCGGGTTTTGGCTTTGGCCGCCAAAAATCCCGACGAGCTATTGGTCAGTCAAGATGGTGTTTGGCAAAAAACTCTCGATCAAACTTGGTCTGACTATCGAACGGCCATGGATGAATTACAGTTTCACGAGGCCATTGGCGCAATTTGGCGAACCTTGGCGGAAGCGGACGCTTTTATTGAAACCAATAAACCTTGGGAGTTGTTTAAAAATGATCAAGAAAAATTTAACGTTGTGATTGGCGAACTATGTGAAGTTTTGCGTCACGTCGGCTGGTTGTTGTTGCCCTTCATGCCGCAAACCTCAGAAAAAATCTTGACGGCGCTAGGTGTTTGGTCGGCCGAAAAAAAATTAGCTTATCAGCATTTGTCGACCTGGACACCTCGACGGGGTTGGCGTTTGCAAAAAGTTAATATTTTGTTTCCGCGACTTGAGTCATAATTTATAAATCTATGGCGATTTTAGATATTGCGCTCTTGGCTATCGTTGGCGGTTTTGTTTTGGGCGGTATTTGGCTGGGTTTTATTCACACTCTAGGTTCATTGGTGGGGGTAGCGGCCGGAGCTTATGTGGCCAGCCAATATTATCAACCAATCGCCGACTGGGGCGGATTTATTTGGGGCGAAGGCAATATTGGCAAAGCCGTGACTTTTTTGTTGGTCTTGACTCTAGTTAGCCGTTTGATTGGTCTGGGCTTTTATTTATTAGACAGAGCTTTTGAATTTATTTCTGTTATTCCTTTTTTAAAAAGCATTAACCGGTTAGCCGGTGGTCTGTTGGGTTTGCTGGAAGGTGGTTTGGTCGTCGGTTTGTTAATTTACTTTCTAGCCATTTATCCGATCAATGATTGGTTGGCCCAACAATTGGCGGTTTCTCAAGTCGCTTCATGGTTGGTGGAAATGGCTCAGGTCATCATGCCGTTTGTGCCGGAAGTTATCAATAAAGTCCAGACGTGGGTCTAAATTATGCTATTTGATTCCCACTGTCATCTAAATTTTGCCGCTTATAAAGACGAAGTTGATGAAATAGTCAGTAAGGCGGCCGATTGCGACGTGGCCATGATCAACATTGGCACTAAGTATGACACTTCGCAAAAAGCTGTTGAGCAAGCTAATCGTTATCTCAATGTTTGGGCGGTGATTGGCGTGCATCCGATTCATCTGGTCGACGATATTGAAGAACAAACCGATTTCGGCGCTGACGGCGGTTATACTTTTGTTACTAAAAAAGAAATTTTTGCCGAAAATCTTTACCGACAATTGGCGGCTAACAAAAAAGTCGTGGGCTTTGGCGAGACCGGTTTAGATTATTTTCATCTACCCAGCGGTCAAACGATCGAGAGCGTGAAAAAAATTCAGGAAGAAGTTTTTCGCAGTTTTATAAATTTAGCCATAGAAACAGATAAAGCTCTAGTCATACATTGCCGAGGGAGTAAAGAAAATCCTCAGAATGCCTATGATGATATTTTAGAGATTTTAAAAGATGAAAAACTCAAAAGGGGAGTGTTGCCGCGGGGCGTTATTCATTGTTTTGGTGGGACATTATCTCAAGCTCAAGATTTTGTGAAATTAGGCTTAGCGGTCGGTTTTACCGGCATCGTAACTTTTAAAAACGCCAAAGAATTACAACAAATCGCCGTCGCTTTGCCGCTAGAAAGTATTTTGGTTGAAACCGACGCGCCGTTTTTGGCGCCAGAGCCACATCGGGGTAAACGCAACGAGCCGTCTTATGTGGTTAAAGTCGCGGAAAAAATCGCCGAATTGAAAAATCTAAGTTTAGCGGAAGTATCGCGACAAACAACTGTCAACGTCAAAAATATTTTTAAGGTATAAAAACCTAACTAAAAAGTTATATTAAGTAACGTTTTTTTATTTTTGTCAAAATATGGATAATTTTTTAAAAAACATCAAAAAATCTATTGACCAATATATGGCAATCAGCTATACTGTTGGTGATTTTTGACAATATGAATAACCAAAAAATGCCTGCCAAATCCGCCGCCTGGTGGCAACCCGCCATGGTTTTGTTTGTGGAATTGGGTGGTTGGATCGCCGCTCCAATTATTGGCGCAATGTTTATAGGCACTTGGTTGGATGAAAAGTACGACACCGAACCAATGTTGTATTTTGCCAGCGTGGCCGTGGCTTTCATTATTTCCACGATTGGTATTGTCAAAACGGCGATCAAGGCTATGAATGATATGACGGCCGCTGAAAATCAAGAAAAATTAGACAAAAATAAAGAAGCTAACAGTTCCCAAAATGAGCAGTCAGAATAACACACCACAAGCACTAACAACCGAACAACTACCAGTCAACGAGACGACCGCGGAGTATGACGCTTTGACTGTGCAAACGGCGAGTCATGAGCCGACCTTGTTTGCTGAGCCACTTTTTAATCTTGGGCCACTGACAGTTACTAATTCATTGTTGAGTAGCTGGTTGGTGGTTTTTTTGATCGCGATTTTGTCCGTTGTTTTACGGACCAAATTGGCGACCATCCCGCGCGGTTTGCAAAACTTTTTTGAAATGATCGTTGAAGGCGCTCTTAATTTGGCTGACACGATCACCGGCGACCGCCGCAAAACTTTGAAATTTTTCCCCATTACCTTCGCTCTTTTTCTATTTATTTTACTTAATAACTATCTGGGTCTTTTGCCGGGCGTGGGTACGATTGGCTTTAACGAAGTTGAAGAAGGTCATGCCGTTTTTGTCCCACTTTTACGCGGTGGTACGGCCGATTTAAACACCACCGTGGCTTTGGCTTTGTTGGCGGTGATTGGTTCACATATCGTCGGCGTGATCATGGTTGGGGCCTGGAAGCACTTTAATAAGTTTGTTAACCTCAAAGCTTTGTTGGCCATCCCCAGTCATATTCGTCATGAGCCCACGATTTTGTTGGTCAATCCGATCAAGGCGTTTGTCGGCATTGTGGAAATCATCGGTGAAATCGCGAAAATCGCTTCACTATCTTTTCGTCTCTTTGGTAATATTTTTGCCGGCGAAGTCTTGTTGGCCTCGATGGCGGCGATTTTTGCCTATGCCGTACCGATTCCTTTTATCTTTTTAGAATTGATTGTCGGCGTGATTCAAGCTTTGATTTTTGCCGTTTTGACGTTAGTCTACATGACGATTGCTAGCGCGGCTGAAGAACATTAATTAAAAAATAACTAATAAATGATTTTAATCACCGACACAAAAAAATAAAAAATAATGTCGAGTGCTAAAATCAAGAAAGGAAAAAACTATGGAACTAACTATGTTGGCTAAGGCCCTAGCTATTGGCATCGGCTCAATCGCTCCGGCTCTAGCTATCGGTAAGATTGGCGCTAAGGCTATGGAATCCATCGGTCGCAATCCGGAAGCGGCCGGTAAAATCTTGGTGCCGATGTTGTTAGCCGCGGCTTTTGCCGAAGCTATCGCCATTTACGCCTTGGTTATCGCTTTTGGTATCAAATAATGACTGATCCCCACCTCGTCAGTTTGGCGGGGTGCGATTAGCAATTATTTATAAACAAATATGGAATCATTGATCGAAACATTTCATCTGGATATCAAACTGATCGTGGCGCAAATCGTCAATTTTATCGTTGTGGCCACGGTTTTATGGTTTTTTGCTCTCAAGCCCTTACTAAAAATCATGGCTGAGCGCACAACCAAAATCGAAAAAAGCTTAGCCCAAGCCGAGGAAATTGAAAAAAATCTAGCGGCGACTAAAACTGAATATGAGCAAACCATCAGTCTGGCCAAGCAAGAAGCTCATGGTATTTTAGAACAAGCCCAAAAACAATCAGAAATCAACAAAGTTGAAGCCACCAAAAACGCCCGAGCCGAAGTCGAAAAAGTCGTGGCTGAAGGCAAGCGCCAATTAGCCGCTGAGCGCGCCGCTATTGTCAAAGAAATCAAAACCGAAGTTAGCGAATTGGTCATGGCCGTGACTAGCAAAGTCTTGGCTGGGGCCGTGGATAAAAAAATTGATGAAAAAATTATTCGTCAAGCTCTAGATGATATTAAATAATTTATGGCCAAAGTGACTACCAAACGTTACGCCCAAGCTTTGTACGAGTTGACACTCGATCAAGATAAATCAACGATTCAAAAAATCATCGCTGCTTTTGTTGATCATTTGGCTAAAACGCGACAATTGAGTCGAGCCGGACAAATCGTGGCGGCCTTGGAAAAATATGCCAATGATCAAGAAAATATTGTCACGGCTGTCGTCACCACCGCTCGGCCGATCAATGCCCAACTGTTGACTGATATAAGTGACCTGATCGCTAAATTTAGCTCTGCCAAAACCGTGGAAATTAGCACGATCCAAGATGATGACTTGCTGGGTGGATTTACCGTCGCGGCTCAAGATTGGCGCTTGGATGCTAGTCTGCAACAACAATTACAAAATTTAAATAAAGCTTTAAATTCATAAGTTTATGTCTTCGACCAAAGATTTCATTGTCCAAAATCTCAAAGACCAAATTGCTGGTTTTCAAACTTCAGCCAAGCTAGAAAAAGTTGGCACCGTCATCGAAGTTGGTGATGGTATTGCCCGCCTGGCTGGTTTGTCCGACTGTTTATCTTCAGAAATGTTAGAATTTGCCAATGGGAGTTTTGGTGTGGCTTTAAACTTGGAAGAAGACAGTGTCGGGGCCGTGATTTTGGGTGACTATTTGCAAATCAAAGAGGGTGACACGGTCAAAAGCACCGGCCGTGTTTTGGAAGTGCCGGTCGGACCGGGCGTGATTGGTCGCGTCGTCAACCCCCTTGGTCAGCCGCTTGATGGTAAAGGCGAAATTGCCGCCAAAAAATATTATCCGATCGAAAAGATTGCTCCGGGCGTTATCACTCGTCAATCCGTCAATCAACCAGTTCAAACCGGCATCAAGGCCATCGATTCATTAATCCCGGTTGGTCGAGGTCAACGCGAATTGATCATTGGCGATCGTCAGACTGGCAAAACCGCCGTAGCCATTGACGCTATTATCAACCAAAAGGGTCAAAACATGAAATGCGTTTATGTGGCGATCGGTCAAAAAGAATCCAAAGTCGCTCGTATTGTTTCGGAGTTAGAAAAGCACGGGGCGATGGATTATACGACTATCGTATTGGCTGGCGCTTCTGATCCCGCCGCCTTGCTCTACATCGCTCCGTATGCGGGCTGCGCCATGGCTGAATATTTTATGGACCAAGGTGAAGATGTCTTGGTTGTCTATGACGATTTGTCCAAACATGCTGTGGCTTATCGCCAAATTTCACTTTTGTTGCGCCGGCCACCGGGACGTGAAGCCTACCCCGGCGATGTCTTTTATTTGCATTCTCGTTTGTTAGAACGAGCGGCTAAGCTAAACTCCGATTTTGGCGGTGGGTCATTGACGGCTTTGCCAATCATCGAAACACAAGCCGGCGATATTTCAGCCTATATTCCAACCAACGTTATTTCGATCACCGACGGTCAAATTTTCTTGGAATCCGATTTGTTTTACCAAGGTATTCGTCCGGCGCTCAACATTGGTTTGTCGGTTTCGCGTGTCGGTTCGGCCGCCCAGGTTAAAGCTATGAAAAAAGTGGCCGGCACGATGAAACTCGACGCCGCTCAATACCGTGAATTAGCCGCCTTCGCTCAATTTGGTTCGGATCTTGACGAGCAAACCAAAAAACGTCTCGAACGTGGCAAGCGCATCACGGAAATCTTGAAACAAGATCAGTACGTTTCATTGTCGGTCGGTCAACAAGTCGCGATTTTCTTTGCCGCCAATAATGGCTATGTTGATGATGTGCCTTTAGAGAAAGTCGCTGAATTTGAACAAGGGCTTTATAAATATCTGGAAGTCCAAGACGTTGATTTATTAAACAGCTTAACTGCTAAGGGTGAATATACCGATGAAATAGTTGAGCGTTTAAAACAAAATATTGAAAGCTATCGCCAAACGCTTGATTACTTGATTAAATAATTTTATGGCTTCGACTCGCGACATTGTTCGCCGTATCAAATCGGTCAAAAACACGAAAAAGATCACCAAGGCTATGGAGTTGGTGGCGGCTTCGAAAATGAAAAAAGCCGTCGATGCGGTTTTGGCCACGCGCAGTTATGCCAACTTAAGCTGGTTGACGGTGACAAATTTGGCTCAAGTCGCCCGCCACAATCAACCATTGCACAATCTGCTCAATGCGCGCTCCACGGTCAAAAAAGTCGCGGTGATTTTGATTGGTTCCAATCGCGGTCTGTGCGGCGGTTATAATGCCAATGTGATCAACAAAGCCATAGCCAGTGTCAAAAAACATAATGGTGATGTAGAACACGATTTTATTTTGTTGGGTAAAAAAACCAACGTCGTCCATCATCGTTTTAATTACAATGTGGCGGCTGATTTTGCCAAAGAAGATGTTATTACTCAGGTGGCTCAAGCCGTACCGGTAGCGCAATTTGTCATCGAAAAATATTTAGCCGGTGAATACGATAAGATCATGTTGGCTTATACCGACTTTATTTCTTCACTCCGCCAAGTCCCGCGCGTCAAACAACTTTTGCCGATCGAGGTGGAAAAAGTTGAAGAATATTTGGGTACGATCGGTGAAACATCTAGCACTGGCGGCAGTAAAGATGTTTTAGACAAAAAACAAGAGCAATATTTTGCCGGTCAAGATTATATTTTTGAACCAAATCCCAAGGAAGTTTTGGACGACATGATCCCGCGTTTGTTGGAAATTCAGGTTTTTCAAGCTTTGCTGGAAGCCAACGCTTCCGAACACAGCTCGCGAATGTTGGCTATGCGCAATGCTTCCGATGCGGCCGATGAAATGGTTGATGAATTAACACTTTATTACAACAAAGCTCGTCAGACAGCCATTACGACCGAGATCAGCGAAATCTCGGCTGGCACGGCGGCTTTGGCCAGTAAATAATTTCTTTTGCCAATTAGTTTTAAAAAAATTATGTCTAACACAACAGGTACAATCAAACAGATTATCGGTCCAGTCGTCGACGTGGCCTTTGACAGTCAGCATTTGCCCGATATTTATAATGCTTTAGAGGTGACCAACGGCGAAAAAACTTTGGTCTTGGAAGTTGAGCAACATCTTGGTTCGGGTCTGGTCCGGACGGTAGCTATGGGTTCGACTGACGGTTTGCAGCGTGGTTTGGAAGTAAAAAATACTGGCGCGCCAATATCCGTACCGGTCGGTGAAGAAACCTTGGGTCGGATTTTTAACGTTTTGGGTCAGCCCGTCGACGGCTTGCCAGCCGTTAAAACCAAGATGACCTATCCGATTCATCGGGCCGCACCGGAATTTATCAGTCAATCGACTAAAACAGAAATCCTCGAAACGGGTATTAAAGTTATTGATTTGATTTGTCCGATCGTTAAAGGTGGTAAAGTCGGTTTGTTCGGCGGAGCCGGCGTCGGCAAGACGGTCATTATTCAAGAGTTGATCAACAACATCGCTCGAGCTCATGGTGGGTACTCGGTTTTTGCCGGCGTGGGGGAGCGGACACGTGAAGGTAATGACTTGTATCACGAAATGAAAGGCGCCAAAGTTTTGGATAAATTGGCCATGGTCTTTGGTCAGATGAACGAACCGCCGGGATCACGTTTGCGCGTGGCCTTGTCGGGTTTGGCGATCGCCGAATATTTCCGCGATGAAAAAAATCAGGACGTCTTGCTCTTTATCGACAACATTTTCCGTTTCACTCAAGCCGGTTCGGAAGTCTCGGCTTTGTTGGGTCGTATGCCATCAGCCGTTGGTTATCAACCGACATTGTTTACGGAAATGGGTGAAATGCAAGAACGTATCACTTCGACCGACAAAGGTTCGATCACGTCGGTCCAGGCCGTTTATGTGCCAGCCGACGACTTGACCGATCCGGCACCGGCCACAACCTTTGGTCACTTGGACTCAACCGTGGTTTTGTCGCGGCCCTTAGCGGAATTGGGTATCTATCCGGCCGTTGATCCGCTCGACTCATCTTCGACGATTTTGGATCCCAATATTGTCGGCCCCGAACATTATCGGGTGGCTCGTGAAGTCCAGCGCATTTTGCAGCGTTATAAAGACTTGCAAGATATCATCGCCATTTTGGGTATGGAAGAACTGTCCGATGAAGATAAGCTGATTGTGTCGCGAGCTCGCAAGATCCAGCGCTTTTTGTCTCAGCCCTGTTTTGTGGCCGAAACTTTCACCGGCCAACCCGGACAATACGTCAAACGTGATGATACGGTCAAAGCCTTTGCCGCTATTTTGGCCGGGCATTATGACGATGTGGCTGAAGGTGAATTTTATATGAAGGGTGACATCAGCCAAGTTAAAAAATAAACTTTATGGAGCAGACTGGCGATCAAATCAAGTTTGAAATTGTTACACCAGAGCGCGTGGTTTTGAAGACCGTAGCTTCTTCAATTTCCGTGCCGACCAAGCAGGGGGAGATTACGATTTTGCCACATCATATTCCTTTGGTGGCTAGTTTGCAGCCGGGCGTTTTGGTTATCAAGCATAATGGCCAGATCGAAGAAATGGCCGTCTCTGGCGGCTTTATTGAAGTTTTGCCGACCAAGGTCGTAGTTTTGGCTGATACGGCTGAGCGGGCTACCGAAATTGATGAGGAGCGAGCTACTAAGGCTATTGAACGAGCCAAACAACTCATGACCGAAAAGCGTCACGACGCCGAAGGTTATGCGGCCGCCGTCGCCATGTTAGAAAAAGAATTGGCGCGGACTCGAGCCGTGGCCCGCCGCAAGTATCGTCAACATTCGTAATAAACAATAAAAATAAATAAGCTTATGCTAAAAAAAATATTAAGCGTTTTAGCTTGCGGCTTGTTGTTTTTTTTGCCAGTCGTAACTTTGGCTTGCCAGCAGGTTGCTGAGTCAGAAGAAGGACATGGGGCTTTTACGATCGTTTTTTTATTTTTAGCCATAATTGTTTTAGCTTCTAAAATCGGCGGCTTGGTAGAAAAAATTGGTCAGCCACCAGTGTTGGGTGAATTAATCGTCGGTATTATATTGGGCAACTTGGCTTTATTTGGTTGGCATTTTTTTGAAGCTATTAAACACAACGAGTTCGTAGCTTTTTTGTCAGAATTGGGTGTGGTGATTTTGCTTTTCCAAATTGGCTTGGAAAGTAATATTACACAGATGCGTAAAGTTGGTTTACGGGCTTTTTTGGTAGCAGTTTGTGGTGTCGTGGCCCCATTTGTTTTGGGCTATGCCTTAGGTCCGATATTTTTCCCCGGTCAAGGTGTTAACACTTATCTTTTTATCGGTGCGACTTTGACGGCGACTTCGGTTGGTATTACGGCTCGAGTTTTTAAAGATCTAAAAAAGCTTCAAACTAAAGAAGCTCAAGTTGTTTTGGGTGCGGCGGTTATTGATGATGTTATTGGTTTATTGATTTTGGCGGTCGTCTCGGCGGTTGTGGCGGTTGGCTCGGTCAGCTTTGGCCAAATCGGTTTAATTTCCGCCAAAGCCATTTTATTTTTAGTCGGAGCAATCGTTGTCGGGAGTTTATTAGCCCCGCAGTTGGGAAAATATTTATCAAAAATCCATTCTGGTATCGGTATGAAAGTTGGCTTAGCGTTGTCGTTTTGTTTGACTTTTGCTTATTTGGCCGGTCTGGTTGGTTTAGCGCCGATCGTCGGGGCTTTTGCCGCCGGTTTGGTTTTGGATCCGGTCCATTTTCGTTGGTTTAAAAACACAACCTTTGCCGAACGCTTGCGTGAATTGTCTACTGATCAAGATTGCAATCCAGAGTTTAAAGAAAAATTAGAAAAAGAAATTGACCATCATCAACATCGTCATGTCGAAGAATTAATCGAAGATATTGCTCACTTTTTGGTACCGATCTTTTTTGTCTATACTGGTATGCAAGTTGATTTACAAACCTTTCTTGATCCACAAGTATTATTAATTGCCTTGGCGGTGACAATCATCGCCTTTATTGGCAAATTATTTTCTGCTGTCGGAGTTTTGGGTGGTAAAGAAAAATTCAATAAAGCCGTTATTGGTGTGGGCATGATCCCGCGCGGTGAAGTTGGTCTAATATTTGCTTCGGTCGGGGCGGCGTTGGGTGTGGTTACGCCGGCGATTTATTCGGTCATCGTGATTATGGTTATTTTGTCCACTTTGATCCCGCCGTTTATTTTGACAAGTTTATTAAAAAAAGTAAGCGCTTAAAATATGTCCCATAAGTGTTCAGCCATCGTCGTCCATTGTATTGATTTTCGCTTTCAAGCCGCCATTGATAATTGGTTGCAAGAGCGAGGTTTGACGGGGGATTGTGATCGAGCCGGTCACGCCGGAGCGGCTAAAGATATTGTCGAGGATATTTCGTCTTCGGTGATGCGAGACATCGACGTGGCCATCAATTTACACAGTGTCGGTAAAATAATTTTAGTTAATCATACTGATTGTGGAGCCTACGGCGGAGCTCAGCCCGATGATCAAAATTTTCACGCCAATCAACTTCGTCTAGCGGCTGATAAATTAGCTAGCAAATATCCTAGTGTCACCATCGAAAAATGGCTAGCGGCTTTGGCCGATGATGGTCAGATAACCTTTCAGGCCATTGCCTAACATTCCAACAAAAAAACGTCTGATAAAACCAGGCGTTTTTTGATTAAAAAATATCTTGACATTTTTGATGTTTGGCTGTAAAATTTTCTACAACATTTTTAATAGGAGGGTGCCTTGACTTGCAGCACGATCGTTATTCATTGTATCGACAGCCGCATTCAGGCGATTGTCGACGACTGGATCGCGGCCAATTGCCGACCGGGCGACTACGATCGCGTCAGTCACGCCGGTGGAGTAAAGGACATCATCGACGATGTCGAGGCAATCTGGAAAAACATCCGCATCGCTGTCGTGTCCCACGGGGTCAGCCGAGTGGTGTTGTTCAACCACACCGACTGTTTGGCCTACGGTCAAGACAATCATATCGACCATCACGCCAAACAGTTGCAAACGGCCGCGGCCATGATTCGCGAAAGATACGTGGATGTGAGTGTTGAACCTTACATCTGCGTGATCGGCAATGATGATCAGGTTTCTCTCGAGGCGGTTCGGCCGCTGTCGATGGCCATCTGATCGAGAAATCTGTTTTTTCCCAACTAGTTTGGGATTTTTTTATTATTGTGGATAACTTATTGTTGTTTCGGTGTTTGTTCGGTATAATAGTAGTATAAATATGAAACCTCTGACTAAGCGTCAAAAAGAAATTTTAGACTTTATTAAAGACTATAGTTCTGGTTATGGCTATTTTCCCAGTTTGCGGGAAATTGCCACGCATTTTGAATTGTCTTCGCAAGCCACCGTCCATCAACACGTTTCAACTTTACAAGACAAGGGCTATTTGCGACGTGATTTTGGCCAATCTCGTTCAATTGAATTAGCGCCGACTGATGAAGATACGGTAATTGGTGAAATTATCAATTTGCCACTTTTGGGTATGATTGCCGCTGGTGAGCCGATCGAGGCCATCGCCAATCCCGAAACAATTGCCGTGCCGGCCAGTTTGGTGGTCAATAAGCCCAACACTTATGTTTTGCAAGTCAAAGGTGACAGTATGCGCGACGATGGTATTTTGGATGGTGATTATGTGGTTGTCGAGAGAAATCCTAGTCCCAATAATGGTGACACGGTCGTGGCCTTACTCGATAACGCTTATGCCACGTTAAAAAAGTTTTATCGTGAAGCCGGCCGCATCCGCTTACAACCAGCCAACCCGGCCTACGCGCCAATTTATGTTTCAGATCCGTTAATACAAGGTGTCGTCCGAGCGGTGATCCGCAATTTCAAACGAGTCTAATTTTTTGCTACTATACTCTGGTTATGGACGTCGGGCAAATTACCAAAAATCTCAATAGCGCCCAACAACAGGCCGTTGCTCACAGCAACGGACCTTTGTTAATTGTGGCCGGCGCCGGCACGGGTAAGACGACAGTTTTGACCCAACGTTTTGCTTGGTTGGTCACTCAGGGTTTGGCTAAACCCGAAGAAATTTTGGCGGTGACCTTTACGGATAAAGCAGCTGAAGAAATGGAAGATCGAGTGTTGCAACTTTTGCCCTATGGCTATACGGATTTGTGGATTTCGACTTTTCACGCTTTTTGTCAGCGTATTTTACAAGCCCATGGTTTGGACATCGGCTTGCCGACCGATTTTAAAGTTTTGGATAGTACTAGTCAGTGGTTGCTAGTTCACGATCATTTGGATAAGTTTAATTTGCAATATTATAAGCCTTTGGGCAACCCGACTAAATTTATTCATGCTTTATTATCACATTTTTCACGAGCTAAAGATGAGGCGGTTAGTGCTGTTGATTATCTAAAATGGGTCACAAAACAACAACGCCGACGCAAAAAAACTAAAAATATCGACGATGGTGATGCCCAAGAAATTGAGCGTTTGGCTGAGGTAGCCGAGGCTTATGGTGTTTATCAACAACTGTTAGTTGATAATAATGCCTTAGATTTTGGTGATCTTATTAATTACACTTTACAGCTTTTTCAACAACGCCCTAATATCTTAAAACAATATCAAGGGCAGTTTAAGTATATTTTAGTTGACGAGTTTCAAGATACCAATTGGGCGCAGTATCAACTACTGAAGCTTTTGGCTAAACCGCAAGATAATATCACGGTTGTTGGCGATGACGATCAGGCTATTTATCGTTTTCGTGGCGCTTCGGTCAGTAATATTTTGGAATTTCGTGGCGATTATAAAAAAACTCAAACCGTAGTGCTGACTGACAATTATCGTTCCGGGCAAAATATTTTAGATGTGGCTTATCAATTTATTCAGCACAACAACCCGGATCGTTTGGAAGTAGCGCCTGGTCAAAAGATAGATAAACGGCTAACCGCTCATCAAAATGCTGTCGGCCAGATTGATTACCAGTTTTATAATACTGGCGCCGCAGAAACTACGGGCTTGATTGAGAAAATATTAGAAATTAAAAAAAATGATCCGCAGTCGCGCTGGTCTGATTTTGCCATTTTGTTGCGGGCTAACAATCAAGCTAAACCTTTTATCGCCGCTTTAGAACGGGCCGGCTTGCCCTATCAATTTTTTGCTTTGCGTGGTCTATACGGCAAAGAAGTGATTTTGGACGTCGTGTCTTATTTAAAATTATTGGACAACTATCATGAAAGTCCGGCCTTGTGGCGAGTTTTAAATTGGCCGATTTGGCAAATTTCGGCTGATGATTTAGTCAATCTCAGTCATCGGGCCAAAGCCAAATCTCGTTCGTTGTATCATAGCCTGCAACAAGCTGAGGCTGAAGGTGGTTATGCTGACAAAACTTTACAAGCCGCCAAGCGTTTATTGGATTTGATTAGCCAACATAGCGAACAGGCTCGACACAAAAAACCCAGCGAAGTTTATATTGCCGTTTTAAATCAAACTGGTTTACTAGATCAATATAAAGATGTGGAAACGTCCATGGCTAGACAAAATATTGCTTACTTGCGACAGTTTTATGATAAATTAAAACGTTTTGAAGAAGATGGTGATCAGCCAACGCTAAAAAAGTTTTTACAACGTTTAGAATTAGAACGTAGTGCCGGCGAAGAAGGTAGTTTGGAATTTGATATTGAAGCCGGACCGGACGTTATTCGTCTCATGACTATTCATGCCGCCAAGGGTTTGGAATTTGAACAAGTTTTTATCCCCAATTTAGTGCATTTACGTTTTCCTTCTATCGAACGCCATGAGCCGATTGAATTACCAGACGATTTGATCAACGAGATTTTGCCCAGTGGCGACATTCATTTGGCTGAAGAAAGGCGGCTGATGTATGTGGCTTTGACTCGGGCTAAAAAAGCTTTATACCTCAGTGCGGCCAAAGATTATGGTGGGTCTAGAGCTCGACGACCATCACGCTTTATTGAGGAGCTTGGCTTGACAAGCCAAGAGTCAACCACTCAATCAACCGACAGATTAATTAAGACCGATGATAATCAAGAAGTAACTGCAGAAAAGTTACCAAATTTGCCTTTGCCAAAAAAATTTGCTTTTTCTCAACTATCTTCTTATCAAAAATGTCCCTTGCAGTATAAATACGCCTATGTTTTAAAAATACCGACTTTTGGTAAAAGTAATTTTAGTTTTGGCACTAGTATTCACAACACCTTGCAGAAGTTTTTTAGTTTGATGATAAACGGTCGCGATGGTCGTCAAGGTGATCTGTTTAAAGCCCAGCCCGATTTGCCACCACTTAAAAAGCTTTTGGAAATTTATGACGACTGCTGGGTTGACGACTGGTATGAAGATTTGCAAGTTAAAAAACAATATTATGATAAAGGCAAAAAAATCTTAACGACTTATCATGCTTTATTGGTTAAACAAACTCCGCGGCCTATTCGTCTAGAGGCACCGTTTGCTATAAAAATCGGTGACTATCAAATTGGCGGCCGTATTGATCGACTAGATTTAGTCGACGACGGAGTGGAAATTATAGATTACAAAACCGGTCGAGCTAAAGATAAGGTCGCCGATGTTGACAAAGATCAGCTGTTGATTTATCAGCTTGCCGCCAAAGAAGCTTTTGGTTTGCAGCCGAAATATTTAACTTATTATTATATCGAAGAACAACAAGCTTTGCGCTTTATTGGCACGGCTAAAGACGAAGAAAATATTAAGAAAAAAATTATTACCACGATTGATAAAATAAAAACTCAGGATTTTACGGCTACGGCCAATCCGCAAATTTGCCAGCACTGTGATTTTCGAGACATTTGCGATTTTCGTGCGGTTTAGTTAATATAGGGGGTGGTAAACGGGAGGGGTTTTAGACCGCTCTTTTCATATCCAATTTCACACCAATTCTAGGAGGCGATCATGCAGTGCCGTCATGGCAGCGAGATCATTGTCGGTGGGGGGTTTGACCTGCGAGTCTCGTGTCGGGACTGCAGTCAGAGGGTACTGCGCAACAGCCGGATTTTGCGTCAGGCTTTTGCCGACGGCCAGTTCGGCGAGCTCTACAAATGGCTGATTTCTCAGGCCGTCATGTCCGAGGTCGGGCATAACGGTCAGCAGGTCAGGGTCGCCGTGGTGGTCAATATTCACGAGCTGGTCAATGACACTGCCGGTCGGCGTGTGATAATGCAAATCCACAACGCCACCAAAATACCGGACAGCAGTCCGGAGCAGCCACGACTGGTCTACTATGACCGGCCCGGTCGGCGGGTCTTTATCTTCAATCCCTTGGTTGAAGATCAGAAATGGTCCAAACTGATCGGCCTGATCAGCACCAATCGGGTGCCGGTCGCTCCGGTCGACGCCAGCGCGCCGCCGGATCCCTTAAGCGCCAAAAAGCCCAAGATCGATTTGAGCGCCTATCCGATCCAAAGCTTGGCTTTGAGCTCGATCATACCGGCTCGCGGTGGTCAGATCCGCCATCCGCGCTCGCCCGATTTCAGTCAGCGCAGCATTGATGAGCTGGCCGGCACGATCGCTGACAGCGGCGTCCTGCGTCAGATCGTGGTCAGAGAGCTGGCCGATGGTCTGTACGAAATCTGCGACGGTGAACGTCGCTGGCGGGCCGCACAACAGTTGGGCCTGACGGAAATCACGGCTCATGTCATGCCGCTCCAGACGTCGGACAGAGTTTTCCGCCACGTCATGGTGGTCGGCAATATCGGCCAGGCGCCCAACAACTTCCTGGAGATCGCTCTGGAAGCGGCTCGCTGGGCCAACGATCATCCGGAAATGACGTTGGCCGAGATCGCCAAAACTTTCGGTCGGTCTACGGGTTGGTTGAGTCAAGTTTTGCCGTTGGCCAAACTGCCAGACGACGTGATCGATGAGATCATGCCTCAGGTCGGAAATATTTCGATCCAAGAGGCTTTGAGGCTGACGGCTATTCCCAATCCCCAAGTCGTCAAAAAAGCTCTGGGGGAATTTCGTCAGCATGTCTTGAGCCGCAAAGGTGGTCGTTTGTCGGCGGCTGAGCGTGGCAAAAGTTTGGCCGCTTTCATCCCCGGCCAAACCCGGACGTCTAGCGGGCGTACAGTCGCCCAAGATCGCTGGCACAAAGAAGTTCGGGATATTTTTCTCGCCGTTGAAAGATTGGCGATCGGTCTTGAGCGCGGCAAAAGCTCACCAGGCGATTTTGAGCAGGCTCTGAGATTGTTGAGTCGCGAGCAATTGCTTC
>CAZFXZ010000011.1:0-21643 GCA_964523165.1 uncultured Gammaproteobacteria bacterium | reverse complement strand
CCATCGCCGATTCTTCTATCTCCTCACTCGGTATCGACGTGACGGTGGATACGGCCAGTACGATTTCTCTTGATAACACCACCTTCACCGACTATGACGTCAACGCCGGTTTGCTCGACGTTAATTACGACGTCCGACTCTACGTCACACAAACCCAAAATGGTGAACGGATTAACGATGTTACTGTTACCGCCATCGACACCCTGTCAGCCACTACAGCTATGGGCGAAACAGGTAGTAATGGCTACACTAGCTATACTTCTATTGACGCCTATCAAGCCAACAGCAGTGGTGTGACTAATAACAAAAACAACTACACCTTTGGTTTGTCAGCCGGTGGACACAGTCCGACCACGGTAGCAGCCACCACGATCAACACGCAAAACCAAACCGTCAATGGCTCGATGTTAAAAACTTCCGGCGGCGGCGGTGGTGGTGGTGGCGCAGCCCCCAGCGCTCCCAGTGCCCCAGTCACACCAGTTACTCCACCTGTCACTGACAACGACCCGACCACGCCAGTCGATGACTTCGACGAAACTACCAATACTAACAACTCAACCTTACCGTTGACGGCGGGTGATCTAGTCAAAGTCCAAGGTTTTGACGCCGTCTACCTAATCGGCGCGGACAACATGCGCCATGCTTTCTTCAACTCTGACATCTTCTTTTCTTGGAACTTTAAATTCACAGACGTCAAAACTGTTGAACAAAGCGTCATCTTGTCTTACCCCTTGGGCAAAAATGTCCGCTACGCCCCAGGTAGTCTAGTCAAGATCCAATCCGACCCCAAAGTCTACGTCGTCGAATATCCCAATGTCATTCGTTGGATAATTTCCGAAGCCGTCTTTAAAGCTCATAATTACGACTTCAAAAACGTCAAAGACATGCCCGTGGCCCTGTTTGCCGACTACGAATACGGTGCCGATATTACCCAATAGTTACTAGTTAACAAAAACCCCGCCCCAAGTTTATCGAAAGGGTGGGGTTTTTGGTATTTAGCTCTTGACGCGATCGTCAGTCTGATATACACTATTGCTACCAAAGTTTTCTTTGATTAGTGGAGCAAATTCCCAATTTTGCGGGATAATCTACGCTGGTCTATGAAGTATGGTAATTTTTGCCTAATTTTAGAGCATAAATACTGACTTCATGCCAAGCTAGAGCCGACTAAACTCTAGTTTTTTTGATAAAAAACTGTGGAAAACTGTAATATATTATTTCAATTATGAAAGTTATCTTGGGCAAAAAGCTCAACATGACCCAAAAATTCGCTGACGACGGTCGGGTAATCCCCGTGACCGCTATTTTGGCTGGTCCTTGTACAGTCACCCAAGTCAAAACTGCCGAAACCGATGGCTATCAAGCTGTTCAGGTGGGTTTTGGTAATAAGAAAAAAATCAGCAAACCTTTAGCCGGTCATCTTAAAGATTTGGAAAATTTTGCCTTTATCCGCGAATTTCGTCTCAAAAATCAGGATGCTACCGAGTTAAAACGCGGCGACAAAATTTCTGTAACTGATTTTAATCAAGGTGATGTCGTCCAAGTCACCGGCACGTCCAAAGGTAAGGGCTTTCAAGGTGTCGTGCGTCGTCATGGTTTCCATGGTTCACCGGCCAGCCATGGTCACAAAGACCAATTGCGCATGTCTGGTTCGATTGGCGCCGGCGGTGTCCAGCACGTTTTTAAAGGTATGCGCATGGGTGGCCACATGGGTGACGATCAAATCACCGTCAAAAATCTTGAAGTCGTCGATATCGATCCGACCCAAAACATTTTGTATATCAAAGGCGCTGTACCCGGCGCTCGTAACGGTTTGGTCGAAATCAGCTTAGTCAAAAAATTCTCTTAAGATATGAAAACTGCCATTTACAATTTGACAGGCCAAAAAACCGGCGAAATCGATTTGCTGCCGAGTTTGTTTGAAATTCCGGCCAGTCAGGCTTTGTTGCATCAAGTTGTGGTGGCGGCTGAAAAAAACGCGCGCAAACCTTACGCCGACACCAAAGGCCGCGCTGAAGTGCGTGGTGGTGGCCGCAAGCCGTGGAAACAAAAAGGCACCGGTCGAGCTCGTCACGGTTCGACTCGTTCACCGTTGTGGCGTGGTGGTGGCGTGACTTTTGGTCCGACATCGGAACGCAATTTTAGCGTCAAGCTCAACAAAAAGATGAAAAACAAAGCTTTGCGCATGGTTTTATCCGACAAAGCGGCCAATGATTTATTGATCATTGTCGAAAAAATTGAACAGCCGATCATCAAAACCAAAGATTTGTTAAATTTATTAAACAATTTACCGGTCAAAAACAATTCCGCCGTCTTTGGTCAAGCTAAAGATGACAAACCGGTTTTGCGCTCAGCTAAAAATTTAGCCAAAGTTTTTGTCACTGACGCTGGTAGTTTGAACGTGACTGATTTGTTGAAACACAAATATTTGATTTTGAGCGTAACGGGGTTGGCTGTTGTGCAAAAAGTTTTTGCTCCCAAGTCGTCTGATTTAGACCGACCCAAAATTGTCAAAAAAACCAGTAAAAAAACGACCAAAAAGAACACCAAAAAAACCAGCAAAAAAACTCCCAAAGAATAGTTTATGGCTTTAAATATTTTCAAAAATCGCAAAACCGCCGACCAAACAACTGATCCTAAAGTTGCTAAGCTTGAAGTGGCGCCCAAAATTGAAAAAAAGGCGGTAACAACTCCGACTGTCAAAAAACCAGACATGGCTTTGACGCCGGCTACAATTCAGGCTGCTAAAATTTTGATCAAGCCGGTGGTTAGTGAAAAAGCCGCCATTGTCAGCCAACACCGCCAATACGTTTTTGTGGTTTCGGCTCGGGCCACCAAACCGGAAATCAAAAAAGCTGTAAAAATTTTATACCATGTTGATCCGGTTGATGTTAGCGTCATGTGGGTCGGTGGTAAAAAAGTCAGCACCGGTCGTTTTAGTGGCCAACGCAAAGATTGGAAAAAAGCCATTGTGACTTTGAAAGAAGGACAATCATTATCACTTTACGAAGGTGTCTAATTTATATGGCCATTAAACTTTACAAACCAACCACCCCGACTCGCCGCCACAGCAGTGTTTTGAGTAGCAAGGATATTACGGCCAAGCGGACTTTGCGCGCCAAAATTTCTCGTCGCAAAACTCACGCCGGTCGCAACTACACTGGTCAAATCACCGTCCGTCATCAAGGCAGTGGTGTCAAGCGTCTCCATCGCGCTGTCGATTTTTTGCGCCACAATTTTGATATTGCCGGCAAAGTCACGGCTATTGAATATGATCCGGGTCGGACTACGCGTATCGCGGTCGTGTCTTATTTGAATGGTCAAAAAGCTTATATGATTGTCCCGGAAGGTTTGCAAGTTGGTAGTCTAGTCATGTCCAGCCAAAAGCAAATTGCTCCAGAAATTGGCAATCGCATGCCGTTGGAATTCATCCCCGAAGGTTCTGCCGTCCACGCTATTGAATTACGTCCCGGTAGTGGTGGTATTTTGGTTCGGTCGGCCGGCGGTAGCGCTGTCTTGATGGGCATCGAAGGTAAGTACGCTCAATTAAAAATGCCGTCCGGCGAAGTTCGTTTGGTTTTAAAGAACTGTATGGCGACCGTTGGCGTCTTGGGTAACTCCGAACACCGCAACGTCCGTTATGGTAAAGCCGGCCGCAAGCGCCGTTTGGGTATCAGACCCAGCGTCCGTGGTAAAGTTATGAACCCAGTCGATCACCCGCACGGTGGTGGTGAAGGTAGTAACCCGATTGGTTTGAAGCACCCCAAGACACCGACCGGCAAACCAGCCTTGGGTCATTTAACTCGCAAGAAACAGCAATCCGACCGTTTGATTATTCGCCGTCGTCAATCTAAGAAACGTCGCTAACCTATATGTCACGATCACTAAAAAAAGGTCCCTTTACCGCCGAAAGTTTGTTGAAGAAAATTGCCAAGGCTAAAGCCGGCGACAAAACGCCGATCAAGACTTGGTCACGCTCTTCGACCGTCACACCAGATATGGTTGGCTTTACAATTGGCGTACACAATGGTAAAACCCACACGCCAGTTTTGATCACGGAAAATATGGTTGGTCACAAGTTGGGCGAATTTTCTTTGACTCGTAAATTTGTCAGCCACGGCGGCAAGATGGCTAAAGATCAAGCCGTGACTAAATAATTTGTATTAATATGAATGTTATTGCTAAAGCCAGATTTGTCCGCAACGCCCCTCGCAAGGTCAGACTTGTTATTGACACCGTGCGTGGTTTAGATGTGGTGGTCGCTGACGCCCGCTTGCAATACATGCCCAAAGATGCGGCCAAGCCGGTTTTGAAACTGTTGCGCTCAGCCGTGGCTAATGCCGAAAATAATTTTAAACTAGCTAGCTCTGATTTGTACATCAGCAAAATAATCGCCGATCAAGGTCCGACTATCAAACGCTGGCGACCGCGGGCTTTTGGCCGAGCTAGTATGTTGCGCAAAAAAATGACCCACATTACGATTGTTTTGTCAGAAAAAAAAGACAAAGTTACGTCTGAGGTCAAGACAGAAAAACAATCACTGACCAAGAAAAAAGTCGCCACCAAAACTGTTGCCAAGGCAGTGAAAAAAGAAGTTAAAAAAGAAGTTAAGAAAGAAATTAAGAAATAATATGGGCAAGAAGGTCAATCCAAAACTTTATCGTATCGGCACTATCTACAGCCAAAACTCCCGCTGGTTTGCCAGCAAGGCAAATTTTGCCGATCAGTTGGCTCAGGATGTTAAGATCCGCAAATTTTTTGATAAAAAACTCAAAGCCGCCGCTGTCGACAAAGTAGTCATTGAGCGCACGGCCGGGACGGTGACCTTTAGTATTTACACTGGCAAGCCGGGTGTGATCATCGGTCGCGGTGGAGCAGAAATCGAAGTTTTGCGCAAAGAGATCAAGCAAAAGTTTTTTGGCAACCAAAAGATTGTTATCAATTTGAGTATCAAAGAAGTGGCCAAACCGGCTCTATCTTCACGAATTGTCATGTTGGATATTATTGCCGATTTGGAAAAGCGCGTGCCTTTTCGTCGAGCCATGAAAATGGCCTTGGGTCGCGTAGAACGGGCCGGAGCTTTGGGTGCTAAAGTCGTGGTGGCCGGTCGTTTAAACGGCGCCGAAATTGCTCGTCAAGAAATGTTGTCTTATGGCTCGGTGCCACTCCAAACTTTACGCGCTGATATTGATTATTGTCGTGGAGCCGCTTATACCGTTTATGGCACGATCGGCGTCAAAGTCTGGATTTATCGTGGTGAAGTCCGCCAGCAAGATTTAGAAAATCAAAACTAGTATATGTTAGCTCCCAAAAAGACCAAACATCGCAAAGCTATGAAAGGACGCCTCAAAGGCGTAGCTTCTTCGGGTACGACTGTTAGTTATGGATCGTTTGGTTTGAAGTCGATGGACAATTCTTGGATCACCTCTCGTCAGATTGAGTCAGCTCGTCGCGTCATCACTGGTTTCTTAAAACGCAGTGGTAAAACTTGGATCCGCATTTTCCCGGACAAGCCGGTGACATCCAAGAGCGCCGAAGTGCCGATGGGCGGTGGTAAGGGCGCGGTCGAACATTATGTCGCCATCGTCAAACCCGGTACTATTATGTTTGAAATTGATGGTGTCAGTCCGACCGAAGCAAAAAGCTTTGACCTTGGCTGGCCACAAATTGCCGTTCCGGACTAAAGTTGTCGGCAAATAAATTATATGGATTACAAAGAATTAAAAAATTTAAATGATAAGCAATTGCGTGATGAGTTGACGACCCGTCAAGCGACTTTACAAGAGTTGCGTTTTAAGGCCGCCAACGGCCAGCTCAAAAATGTTCGTCAGGTGCGTTTGACTCGTCAGGTGATTGCCCGAGTTTTGACGGCTTTAAAACAACGCGCTAAAGTTGATCAGCAATAATTTTATGACTGAAAATACAACGACCAAAAATTCTAGCCAAAAACGCCGTTTCGTCGGAGTGGTGGTTAGTGATGCCATGGACAAAACAATCGTGGTACGTGTTGATCGGACAAAAGTCCATCCGATTTACAAAAAGCGTTACAAAGTCAGTCGCAAATACAAAGTCCATGATGCCAAAAATCAATATCATGTTGGCGAAAAGGTCGTTTTTGTTGAAGGCCGACCGATTAGCAAAGATAAAAAATGGTTTGTTTTAAGCAAGGCTAGCGCCGCCCAACAAGTTTAGTAAATATTTTATGATCCAACCACGAAGCATGTTAACCAGCGCAGACAACAGCGGAGCCAAAAAGCTCCAATGTATTCGCGTCTTAGGTGGTTACAAAAAACGCTATGGTCGTATCGGTGATATTATCACTCTCAGCGTCAAAGAAGCGGTCCCGCATTCTGGCGTCAAAAAAGGTGAAGTCCACCGGGCCGTGATTGTCCGAACGCGCAAAGAAACACGCCGCAAAGACGGTAGCTATATTCGTTTTGATGACAATGCCGTGGTAATTTTGGTTGATAAAAAAAGTAAAGATCCCAAAGGTACTCGTATTTTCGGGCCCATCCCGCGTGAATTACGGGCTTTGGGCTTTAGTAAAATAATTTCTTTAGCTCCGGAAGTTTTATAAAATTATATGAAGATCAAACGTGGTGACAAAGTAGCAATCATTAGTGGCAAAAACCGTGGTAAGACCGGCAAGGTTTTGCAAGTTTTTCCCAACCTCGACAAGGTGGTCGTGGAAGGTGTTAATATCACCATCAAAAATACCCGCGCCCGTCGTCAAGGTGAAAAAGGCCAAAAGATTGAATACCCAGCGCCGTTGCATATTTCCAATGTCGCTTTGATTGATCCGCAGACCAACAAGCCCAGTCGCGTCGGTTATCGTTTGACTGAGAGAAAAGCCGGCGAAAAGGCTCCTAAAATTAAAAAGGTTCGCTTGTCTAAAAAAAGCCAAACAGTTATTGAATAATTATGTCATTACGCCAACTTTACAAAGATAGTGTCGCCAAGGCTTTGCAGCAGGAGTTTTCGTATAAAAATGCCATGCAAGTACCAAAAATTCGCAAAGTGGTTTTAAACGTCGGAGCCAGTAAATCTTTGTCGGACGGGACTTACGTTGACATTATGGAAAAGACTTTGCAACGTATCACTGGTCAAAAACCGGTCAAGACCAAAGCTAAAAAATCCATTTCCAACTTCAAAATTCGCCAAGGTCAGATCGTTGGTTTGCGCGTGACTTTGCGCGGTCAAATGATGTGGGACTTTTTGGACAAATTGGTCAATGTGACTTTACCGCGTATTCGCGACTTTCAAGGTTTGTCCAACAAAGCTTTTGACAAGCAAGGTAATTACACCATTGGCTTTCCAGAATTTTTACCTTTTCCTGAAGTTAGTTCCGATGAGGTTGAAAAAGTCCACGGCTTGGAAGTGACGATTGTGACCTCGGCTAGTAACGCTTTGTCGGGCTTTAGACTTTTACAGCTCTTGGGCTTCCCCTTTAAAAAGACTGAAAAGGAAATTAAGTAATCTTATGGCTATTACATCACAAGTAGTTAAATCACGACGCAAGCCCAAGTTTACCACCCGGGCCGTCAATCGCTGTTGGCGCTGTGGCCGCAATCATGGCTACATTCGCCGTTTCAAGATTTGTCGGATTTGTTTCCGCGAATTGGCGACCAAAGGAGATATTCCGGGTATAACTCGTTCAAGCTGGTAATAAAGATATTTTATGATGACAGATCCTATCGCTGATATGTTTACTCGCATGCGCAATGCTCTGGCCGTTGGTCAGCCCAATGTAGTCATGCCCCACAGTAAACTCAAAGCGCAAATTGCTCAGATCCTCAAAGCCCAAGGCTATATTGCCGATTGGGCTAAGCTTGAAGTCCAAACTGGCGTCGCCCCGAAACTGGAAATCAGTTTGAAATACCGAGGTAAATTACCAGCCATCCGTTCGATCCAACGTGTCAGCAAACCGGGTCGTCGTGTTTATGCCAAGGCCGGTAGCTTGCCAGTCGTTTTGAATAATTTAGGTATTGCTATTATTTCGACCTCCCAAGGTTTGATGACCAACAAAGAAGCCGGACAAAAGAAATTGGGTGGCGAGGTAATTGGCACAATTTATTAAACAAGTTTATGTCTCGTATTGGTAAAAAACCTATCCCGATCCTCGATGACGTGACCGTGACCGTCGCTGGCCATTTGGTCACCGTCAAAGGCCCCAAAGGCGAACTGCAAAGCACTTTCCGTCCCGAAGTGGCCGTGACTGTTGATGGCAATCAAGCCGTTGTTAGCGTGGTCAAGCCCGATGTTAAAGAAGCTGCGGCTTATTGGGGTTTGACTCGTCAGTTACTAGCCAATATGATCACTGGGGTCAAGACCGGTTTTGAAAAAAAATTAGAAATCAACGGAGTCGGCTACAAAGTCGCTTTGCAAGGTCAAAATTTAAATTTGAGCTTGGGCTATTCTCACCCGGTAACCTTTGTTTTGCCAGCCAATGTTACGGCGACCGTGGACGGTAATACTATTACTTTAGTTAGTATTGATAAGCAATTAGTTGGACAAGTAGCGGCCGATATTCGCAAGTTGCGCAAACCAGAACCTTACAAGGGTAAAGGTATTAAATACAGCACCGAAGTTTTGCGCCGCAAAGCTGGTAAGGCTGCTAAGTCCGCTTAATAGAATTTTATGCCGAGTAAAGAATCACTCATCACCAAAACCGCCGCCGCCATCCGTCGTCAACGTCGGGTGCGGGCCAAAGTCTCTGGTACGGCCGCCCGCCCGCGCTTGTCGGTTTTTCGCAGTTTGCGAGCTATCTATGCTCAGTTGATCGATGATACCACTGGTACGACTTTGGTTTCGGTCGATGATCGCAAATTAAAAGGCGACAACAAAACAGCCAAAGCCACGGCCGTCGGTTTGAAATTGGCTGAATTAGCTAAAGCTAAAAATATTACCGCGGTGGTTTTTGATCGCGGCGGACGTCAATATCATGGTCGCGTCAAAGCCGTCGCTGATGGCGCTCGCGAAGGTGGTTTGCAATTTTAATTTTATGCCAGAAGAAACAATCAAAGACGTTAAAAAACGCGATCAAGAACAAGAATTAACTCAAGAAGCCAAAGCTGCTAAATTGGGCGCGGTTGAAATTGTTGTGCCGGTGGCCGACGTGGCGGTCTCGCCCGTTGCTGAAGGCCGATCGGGCAATCAACGAGGTGGTCGCCGTGGCGGTGATCAACGTCGTGGTGGCGGTCGCCGGGGTGGCCGTCAAGAAGAACAAAATGATGGTTTTGAACAAAAAATTGTCGACTTGGCTCGCGTGACTCGTGTTATGGCTGGCGGTAAGCGTATGCGTTTTCGAGCTTGTGTCGTGATCGGTGATCGACAGGGGACTGTCGGTATGGGTTTGGCTAAGGGTCGGGACGTGACGGCGGCCATCAATAAGGCCGTTAATCAAGCCAAAAAAGATTTGATTAAAATTTCCTTTGTCAACGAAACTATCCGTCACGAAGTGACAGAAAAGTTTAAAGCTGTTAAGATTTTGTTAAAGCCCGCCCCCAAAGGTAAAGGGGTGGTGGCTGGTGGAGCTTTGCGCATGGTCTTGGAATTAGCCGGCGTGCCCAACGTGGTAGCTAAAACTCTTGGTGGTAATAACAAAGTTACAGCTGCCAAAGCCGCTTTTGTGGCTTTGCGTCAGTTGGCTTTGACCGACGCCGCTCATCCGGCCAAGGCTAAAAAAGAAAAATCAGCTGATAAAATTGAAGAGAAAAATTCTAAACCTGCTAAAAAGACTAGTAAATAGTTTATGACTGCCCTTAGTTTAAACAATCTAAAACCAGCGGCCGGATCGACTAAACGCAAAAAACGCGTTGGTCGTGGTAATGCTTCTGGTCATGGTACATACTCGACTCGTGGTTTGAAGGGTCAACGCGCTCGCGCCGGTGGTCGAGGTGGTTTGAAATTGTTTGGTATGAAGGCCCGCATTCAAAAGATTCCTAAATTGCGTGGCTTTAAATCACCATACGCCGAAGCCGCCGAAGTTAATTTGTCCGCTTTGGAAAAACATTGTCGGGAAGGCGAAATTGTCAGCCCGCGTCGTTTAGTCCAACTCGGTTTGGTCGAACGCGGTCAAAAGAAAGTTAAAATTTTAGCCACCGGCAATTTGAAGAAAAAACTTACCATTAAGGGTTGTTTAGCTTCAGCCACCGCCAAAGCCATGATCGAAAAAGCTGGCGGTACCATTGCCTAGCCTATGTGGCGCAAAATCAGTCAAATTTGGAAAATTAAAGAATTACGTAACAGCATTATCTTTGTTTTGATGATGCTGGTGGTTTTTCGTTTGGCGGCTCACATCCCGGTGCCGGGTGTCGACGCTTTGGCTTTGAAACAACTGTTTGCTTCCAACCAATTTTTGGGCTTGGTCAATATCTTTTCTGGTGGTGGGATGGAAAATTTTTCCATCGTAGCTTTGGGTGTTGCACCGTATATCACGGCTTCGATTATTTTTCAGCTGTTGGCTATGGTTATCCCGCAATTAGAAGCGATTCAAAAAGATGGGGAGTCGGGCCAACGTCGTATTAATCAATACACACGTTTGTCGGCAATTCCTTTAGCTATTTTGCAAGCTTATGGCATGTTGTCGATTTTGCGCCAAACCGGTCGGGGGATCATTGGTGATCTAGCGCCTTTTCAAACTTTTGTCATTATCATGTCGGTGACGGTTGGTACGATCTTTTTGATGTGGATTGGTGAATTGATTTCCGAAAGAAAAATCGGCAATGGTATTTCTTTGTTGATTTTTGCCGGGATTATCGCCAGCATTCCGTCAGTTTTGTTTCAAACCATCTCGGTTTTTGACAGCACGCAGCTCTTTAATATTTTGGTTTTTGCCGCTATCGCTTTGGTGACGATCGTTGGCGTAGTAATTTTGACAGAAGGCCAGCGCAACATTCCCGTGTCGTACGCCAAACAAATCCGTGGCAACAAAATGTATGGTGGGGCCAATACTTACTTGCCATTGCGCGTCAACATGGGTGGCGTTATTCCGATTATTTTTGCTATTTCGATTTTGCTTTTCCCGCCGATGATCGCTCAATTTTTTGTCCGAGCTCAAACGGTCTGGATCGTTAACGCTTCGCAGTTTATCATTCAGCTTTTCCAAAACCAGCTTTTTCACGCCATTTCTTACTTTGTATTGGTGGTGGGCTTTACTTACTTCTATACTTTTGTTATTTTTCACCCCCAACAAATTGCCGAAAATTTGCAAAAGCAAGGTGGTTTCGTGCCGGGCATTCGTCCGGGTCGCTCAACGGTTGAGTATCTCAACTCCGTTGTTTCGCGGATTATTTTAGGTGGCGCTTTGTTTTTGGGCGTGATTGCTATTTTACCGCTAGCTGTCCAATATATCACCAATTTGCAAACATTAGTCATCGGCGGTACATCTTTGCTGATCGTCGTGGCCACCGTAATTGAAATCGTCAAACAAGTTGAAGCTCAAGTCACGATGCGTGATTACGAAGGTTTTTAAATCAAAAGAAAGTTTATTTTGACCCCGCCGCGCGGGGTTTTTTGATTTGCTTTTTGGTCGAGACGCTGATATACTGAGTTATGCTTTTTATGGATAATATTACCGAACCATCCGTTCCTTCCAGTCAGCACAATTGGCGCAATATTTTGGAATTTGTCGGCGAATTGGTAAAAATCGCCATTATTTCCACGGCCATTATTATTCCGGTCAGATTGTTTTTGATCCAGCCTTTTTATGTCAAAGGCGCTTCGATGGAGCCTAATTTTTACAACCACGAATATTTGATCATTAACGAAATTGGCTATCGTTTGGCTGCACCAACTCGTGGTGACATCGTCGTCTTTCGCTACCCCAAAGATCCGAGTCAATTTTTTATCAAACGCATTATCGGTTTGCCGGGTGAACGCGTGGTGATCAATAATGGTCAGATTACTATTTTCCGACCTGGCGATATCGATGGTTTGGTCTTGGATGAAAGTGAATATTTGGCCGATGATGTGGTGACTAATGGTGCCGTCAATACTTTATTGAGCCCGGAGCAATATTTCGTCATGGGTGACAACCGTCGTTCAAGTTTAGATTCCCGATCTTTTGGCCCGATCAGCCAGACCGATATCGTTGGTAAAGCTTGGGTCCGGGGTTGGCCCTTTGATAAAATTACGGTTTTTGATTCACCAATTTACAACTTTTAAGATTTTTAATTTTTTATAAATTATGCCAGCCAAGAAAAAATCCGCCCCCAAACCCAAAATCGTCAGCAAAAGTCCGGTTGTTAAAGCCACGAGTAAAAAAGTCAATTTACAGTTATTGCGTGGGATGAAAGATATTTTGCCTAAAGACCAAGCTTATTGGTTGTGGTTGCGTGAACGTTGGTCCAAATTGGCTAGCTATTATGGTTTTGGTCGGATTGATACGCCAATTTTGGAATCAGCCGGTTTATTTATCAGATCAATTGGTACAGCGACCGATATTGTCGAAAAGGAAATGTATGTCTTTACAGATCCGGGTGGTGAAAAAATTTCCTTGCGGCCGGAAAATACAGCCAGCATTGCTCGAGCCTATATCGAACACGGTATGGTCAATTTGCCGCAACCGGTAAAATTGTACTATTCGGCGCCAATGTTTCGTCATGACAAGCCTCAAGCCGGTCGCTATCGTCAATTTCATCAATTTGGTTTGGAAATGTTGGGCGAGGCCAATCCGGCCGTCGATGCCGAAATTATCTTTTTGTCGTATTTGTTTTGTAAAGAATTGGGTTTGGATGTCACAATCCAGATCAATAGCATTGGGACTTTTGAATGTCGCAAAGAATATATCAAGCAACTCGTAGCGTATTTCCGCCGACATCGCAAACACTTATCAGCTGAAGACAAAATTCGTCTCAACAAAAATCCGTTGCGCTTGCTCGACAGCAAGGCCGAAGGTATGAGTCAACTCCTCGAAGAAGCGCCACAGATCGTGGACTGGCTGGATGAAGCGAGTAAAAATCACTTCATGAAAGTTTTGGAATACCTCGATGCTATGAATGTCCCATACATGCTCAATCAAAATTTAGTTCGCGGTTTGGATTATTATACGCACACCGTCTTTGAAATTTGGTCGGGGACCGAAGAAGAAGGCCGACAGAGTGCTTTGGGTGGCGGTGGTCGCTACGACAATTTGCTCAACCAACTAGGGGATCGCGAAGTCCCAGCTTGTGGCATGTCGTTTGGCGTCGAACGTTTGATCGCCGAATTGCGTCGCCAAGAAATTTTACCGCCCAAAAAGAAACGGCCAGCAGTTTTTGTGGCTCAGATTGGCGAACAGGGTAAACGCAAAGCCTTTTTACTCTTTGAGCAATTTCGTAAGGAAAAAATCCCGGCCGTTCAGATGTTTGCCAAAGACAGTCTCAAAGCCCAGCTCGAGGCCGCCGATCGTTTGGGCGTGGCCTATGTCGTGATTTTGGGCCAAAAAGAGATTATGGAAAACACCGTTTTGCTCCGTGACATGGAAGGTGGGGTCCAAGAAACCGTCGATCAGGCCAAAATTGTCATAGCTCTCAAGAAGAAATTGCGGGACATTAAACTTTAGTTGAAAAAAACCAAATAATCTGTTAAGATGCAATTAAGAAACAACTTGTCATTTCTAGCTATTTTTGGCTAGAAAATCACTAGCTGGTTCTTAGAAAAATAATAAACCTACACTAGAAAGGAAGGTGGTTGCGATGGCAGAAGCCAAACGTAAAAAAGGAGAATCTTTTGACGCCTTGCTCCGTCGCTTCAATCGTAAGATTGTCGAAAGCGGCCGGGTCTTGCAAGCGAAAAAAATCCGCTATCACAGCAAAACCAAAAGTCGCAATGCGACCAAGATTTCTGCTTTGCGGCGCAAAGAACTCCGTGAAAAACGAGATTACTTGAAAAAAATCGGCAAGCTTAGAGAAGATTACCGTTAAATAAAAACGTGTGTCACTCCAAGAAACCATTGATCGCGATTACGCGGTCGCCATAAAAAATCAAGATAAGCCCGTGACTGACGTCCTACGGTTGGTTCGGGCTGAATTGACGGTCTTACAAAAGAGCGCCGGTCGCAACGATCAGCCTTTAACCGAAGAAGAAGTCTTGAAAGTTGTAAAATCTTCGGTCAAAAAAATCCAAGAATCAATCTCTGAATATCAAAAAGCCAATCGGGCAGATTTATTGGAACGCGAACAAAGTGATTTGGCGATTTTGCAAAAATATTTGCCGGCCCAAGTTTCGACTGAGCAAATCAAGGCGGCGATCGTCAAGGTCCGTGCCGGATTGGACGCTAATCTGCAAAACAACTTTGGCGCAGTCATGAGCGCTACGATGAAAGAATTAGCCGGCAATGCCGACGGTAGCGCCGTCAGTGCTCTGGTCAAAGAGGTATTGGGTTAACGGATCAACCAACAATTTATTTAAAAACAAAAATCATGACCAAGATCACCAAACTAACAATTCTCGCCCTGGTCGGCTTAGGTTGTTTGCTGTTGGTGATTTTTTGGTATCCAAATATTTCTCAAGCTCAAGATCTGGGTTTGGAGTATGCTACCGGTACCGGTCTGGCCAGTACTGACATTCGTATCATTATTGCCAGGATTATTCGTATCGCTTTGGGCTTTTTGGGTATTTTGGCAGTCGGTATAATCGTTTACGGCGGGTTTATTTGGATGACTTCTGGGGGCTCGGAAGATAAAATTGCTCAAGCCAAGCGGATTTTGATCGACGGCACGATTGGTTTGATCATTATCATGTTGGCTTTTACGATCGTTAGTTTTATTTTCAATGCTTTGATGCGGGCGTCCGGGCTCTTGCCTTTTGGCTCGCCGATCGGTCAAAATGTCGGTCGAGGTGCGCTGGGTGGGGGGATTATCGAAAGTCATTATCCGCCGCGTGGGGCGCATTGCGACTCAGTCTCTAGCGATGCCGGTTGTATCGCTCGCAATACCAAAATTATTGTGACTTTCAAAGAGCCCATATCTTTAGAAACGATCATCGCCGGCTACAATGACAACGGCACGCCTTTTGACACGGCTGATGACAATCCCAATTACAAAGAGCTCAACAATGACACGACCAATCAAGAAATGGAATTGAATTATGACAACATAAAAATTTTTAAATTTACACCCAATGAAGATATTGATGCCGCTTTGGCCGACAATGCTTTCGATGGCCTCAATGGCCAAGTCGCGGTCAACTTTACTGAGGATTTGAAAACATTTGTTTTCACGCCGATCCAACCGCTGGGCAGTGAGTCCGAACGCATGTGGTATATGGTCCGACTAGACGAGGGGATCAAAAAACTCAACAGTCGTGGCAGTCGAGCTGACGCTTTCCCTGATCGGCCCAATTTTTATCAATGGAGTTTTGAAGTCGGGACTTTTTTGGATCTGACTCCGCCGCGCGTGGAAAGTGTTTATCCTGTCGTTGGGGCTGTCGATGCTCGTAATGTTGTCGTCCAAATAAATTTCAATGAAGCTGTCGATCCGACTACTGTTTCTGGTGTAGCTAGACTTTGTAACCAAACCGATCTGGAAGCGGGGGATTGTAATAATCTGGGTGAAGTGATCGGGCTGAAAAATATTGTAGTCCAGCAAACCGGCACCATCCAAAGCGATCCGATCAGTGGTTTGGCCATCCGAGATAGTGCCGGTCAAGTCGTGGTCCAAGATTTAGCTAGTCCCCAAGCCGTGGCCGGGACCTTTACGGTCGCCAATCAATATAAAACTGTGGAATTTACAACCAATGTTGTCGGTGGGGTAAATTCTTGCGGTGACGAGGTTTATGTTTTACCGGCCAATAGCGCTTTGCAAGTCACGGTCAAAGCCGCGCCGCTACAACAAACACCAGCTAATGCCGCCAATCCAGCCGCCATCTTTGGTAGTGGCGGTTATGAAGGTGTGGTGGACGTGGCTGGTAATTCTTTGAATGGTAATGGTTTTAATGGCGCTGGTTATCAAGGTGTTGACTGCCAGGGTTTAGTTCAGGCCAATGCTAGTCATCAAACTTGCGCCATTGGTCCGACGGCCGATAATTTTTGGTGGGAATTTTTTATCAACAATAAAATTATCATTGGTGCTCCGCAAATCACCGATATTTGGCCGGATGTTAAACAAGCTCAAGTCCAAGATTTGACCCGAGCGAGTCACGGCCGCTTTAGTCGTATCATGATGGCTCGGACCTTGACCAGCGATTTGGGAGCCATAACTTTGATGTCCACGTCCAGTATCGAACAAGATTTGCCCTGGTGGGTGGGGGCGCAAAATATTGATACTGACAATCCGGCTGACAACGTACCCGACCAAACTACAGTTTTAGTCTTTCATGATCCATTCAAGGAAAGTCAGGGCAGTGGGCAAGTAGCTCAACGTTTTGATTATTCGACCGAGTTTACCGGTCGGATCAAAGATATTTATCAAAATTGTTTTGTCCCGACCAGTAGTATTTCCAATGATCCGAGTGGCAACGCTCCAGATTGCGCCGGTAGTGCCGATCGGCCGGCTTGTTGCAATGCTTTCCCGCAAGCGGCTAATTGCCCGCAGCCGTTGCCCGTCGTACCCAACACGCCTTAGTAAAATTTCACCATGAAAAGCTTGTCAGTCTTCAAAAAGATTATCATCGCGGCGGTCGTTATCACGGCCGTGGTTGGTTTGTGGTCGGTGGGTGTCAGTCAAGCGTTGACCGAACAAGATTTGGGTATCCAGTACGGCACGGGAACTGGTTTGTCCTCAACCGATATTCGCATCACCGTGGCCAATATCATTCGCTACGCCCTTGGCTTTGTTGGGATCGTGGCTGTGGGTTTTGTGTTGTACGGTGGATTTTTGTGGATGACAGCTGGGGGTAATGAAGACCGTATTGCTCAAGCCAAACGGACTTTATTAAATGGGACCATTGGTTTAGTGATTATCATTTTGTCTTTTGCTATCGTAACTTTTGTTTTAAGTCGTTTGAGTGAGGCTACGGGCATTACCGCTCAGCCTTGTGCTCAAGTCGGGGAAGTTCGCGATTGTTTCACTTTTGGCTGTGCCGGTACGCAAACTTGTCAGGCTACGCCGCAAGGTAATTATTGGTCGAGCTGTCAATCGACCAATCCCGAATGCGTACCCACCAACAGCGCTTTGCGAGTGGTTGGCTACGCCCCCAATAAATATGTGCCAATTCGTAATGTGGTGGCCGATATTTATTTCAATTTGCAACTTGATGATACGACCGTCAGTCCGGACAATGTGAAATTCTATGACGTCTCAGAAATTTTGAAAGATAATTTGGATGTTGCCGAGCTTAATGCTGGTTTGTTAACGACAGAAAATTTAGCGACCATCACGCCCAGTCGAGTAGTCGACGACGGCACTTTGTTGACCGGTCAATTGACGGTCAAGGGCTCGCGCCTGAGTTTCCGGCCTGACACAGCCTGTCCCGAACCACATACTGATTTGAAGTGTTTTGCCGCCAACAGTGCCGTAGCTGTCATGGTCTTGCCCAACGAACCGTCTGGTGGCGGTTTGGCTAGTAGCGGCGGTAAAAATTTGGTTTGTAGCGGTCAGGCCTGCTTTAATACTTTTGCCGTTGGCCAAAATATTGACTTGCAAGATCCAACGGCCCGTTTGACCAAACCGCAAAACAATTGGAATGTCCCAGCGGCTGATCCCGCTTATAGTTTAAACAGTCAGGCGACCGATGATGCCGGCGTTAAATTGGTGGAATATCGAATTTATGATAATAACAATCAACTTTTAGCCATCGGTTTGGATGATGGTGAAGGTCAGCCCTTGTTGGTTTTTACTGACACGGCGCCGACGCAAATCGATCCTCAAATTTTACGCTGGCAATCAGTTGGTTATTGGGATACGACCAATTTACAACTTTTGCAGAATTATAATGTTGAAGCCAAAGTTTTTGACTATGCCGATCATCAGGCCAATGACCGCGTCAATGTTTTTGTCCGACCAAGCTGGTGTTTCAATGGTCAAATTGATAGCGGCCAAGAATTTGGCGAAACCGGCCCGGATTGCGGTGGCGAATGGTGCGGTGCTTGCGATGGTCAAGCTTGTGATGTTAATGCCACCGATAGTGTTTGTACGCCCAATAACTCTATTTGTGCTTCAAACTATTGTCGGCCGGACAGCTGTACTTGTCAGGGTCTGCCAGAAATCAGCCAAATTGATAAAGCCGATGGTGCGCCCGGCAACTTGGTGACTATTTACGGTCGATATTTTGGCGGTCAGGCTGGCACGGTCAAATTTCCCAGTGCTATCGATGGTAATGGTCAAATAACTTCCCAGGTCGTGGCCGCCTTCCCCAGCGCTGTAAATGCCGCTTGTGGTAATAGTTGGCAAGACAATCAAATTGTGGTTGTGGTACCAGAGGGCGCGATCAGCGGCCCGGTAGAAGTTGTAACTGCTAGTCAAGCCGGTAGTTTGAGTAATTGGACAGACGACGTTTCCGAATTAAATAGTTATTTCACCGTCAATTCTACGGTCCGACCGGGTCTTTGTCGTTTAAATCCGGATACTGGCATATTTGGTAATCGCATTGATGTTTTTGGTTTAGGTTTTGGTCAAAATAATAATGATCAAGATCGCGTCGAAATCGGCTCGGTGACGGCTCCGACCAACGATTGGTCTTTGGATGGTAAAACGATCAACGTCAGCGTGCCAAATTTGCAGCTTGGTTTGACGACGGCCACGGTCGTGGTTGGCGCCAAGACTAGCAACAGCTTATTGTTTAATGTTGCTTCCGATGCCAGTAGCACCAATCCTTGGATTGATTATTTATCACCGACTCAGGGTCCGGTCGGTCAATACGTCACAATTTTCGGCCGCAATTTTGGTTATACTCAGGGGGTGGTAAATTTTGTTGACGCTGATGGCAACAAAACACCAGCCGACATTTCTTTTCCGGCCGCCTGTCAAAATGATTTTTGGCACAATGATCAAGTCATCGTCAAAGTCCCAACCGGCTTGGCTGTCGGGTCATATGATATTCAGGTTATTCGCACGGCCGATGGGGCTTGGAGTAATGCTTTGACTTTTCAAGTTACGACCGGTAGCCCGACGCCTGGGATTTGTCGCTTGTCACCAGACAATGGACCGACGGGCATCGAAGTTTATATTTTTGGTGAAAATTTAAATTTTCAAACTAATGGTCGGGTAGATTTTTGGGAAAATAAACAAGCGGATATTGTGGCCAATGGTTGGCAAAAAGAATCAATTAAAGCCATAGTGCCGGGCAATGCTTTGTCTGGTCCGGTGACGGTGACGCGCGATGGCCTCAAGAGTAACCAAATTAATTATGGTGTTGGCGCTTGTACCCTAACTTCATGTAACGATCAGCCAAACGAATCGGCTTGCACGGCCACCAATGTTGATGAGCATGATAGTGGTAACTCGTGTTGGTTGTGTACAACAACCGGTTGGCGTTGGGATGCTACGGCTCGACCTGATTGTGGTCAAACCCCGCCCTTGTCTTGTTGTGGTGATGGTAGCTGTGTTAATCAATCAGCCGGTCAAATGTGTTTAGCTGATGGTAACTACCCCAACTATGTTTGGGCTTACAGCACTGACGACATCCCCAATTACCCGGAAGTGATTTTTGAATGCAGCCGCCGCAATTTACAATGTCAGAGCAACCAAAATCTAGCTTCGCCGAGTCCGCGGACTCCCGATTGGGACGCTGATCGTGGCAATGAATACGCTTGTGTTAATTCGGTGGTCACGGCTCGTTTCACCACTTTATTGGACGAGACAACTTTAAAATATAGCAATATCGTAATTGAACGTTGTACGGGCAGTTTTGATCCGGATAAAAAAGCCACTACTAGTCAGGCCGAAAGTTCTTGTGCTGATGGTAATCGCATCCCCCTCTCGGCTAATGATTATCAAATCGTTTATGATTCATTTATCGAGTCACGGGTGATCAATGGTCAGGACGTGAGTGGTCCGGCTGGTTTTAAGGCAATTTTTTCCAACAATTTACAGGCCAACACTTATTATCAAGTTACGTTAAAGGGTGAAAATGGCAATGCAGATTTTGGTGATGAAATCCGTTCTGACTTACGACAGGGTAATTATCCTTTGTTGCAAGATTATATCTGGCAGTTTAGGACCCGAGATAGTGAGGCATTGTGTGAAGTCGGCTGTGTTGAAGTGATACCCGACCCGATCACGGCTCGTCAAACCGGACCTTTGCTGGACAGTAATGGTAACAACGTGTATCACGAAGCCGTACCCGACGCTCGTGACAACGCTTGTGTGGCTCTGGATGCCGGTGATTACGACTGGACTTGGGCTTTGCAAAATAACAATGATCCGTTTGGTAATCCTTATGCCAGTTTATTAAGTGGCTATCAGTCAAATCAAGAAGTCTCGTATCGCAAGCAAGCTAAGGCGCTGGGACCAGAAACGGGGAGTAGTCCAGTTTTGGTCAAAGCCACCGAGACGGTTAGCCAAGCTAATGATAGTGGCCGATTGTTTATCAGTTTTACTGATCCACAAGTCGTGGCCTATTGGCCGAGTTGTGAAGCGGCTTGTCTCAACGCTCAAATTGGCGCGGCGTTTAATGTCAAACTAAATCAGGCCACCTTGACTGGCCATATTCATCTCTATACTTGTTTTGATGATCCGACCTGTTCTAACCCAGTCGCAGCCGATTTGGCCGCACCGGTTTATTATGAGCCGGGCGTTGAATATCCAGTTGAAGTGACCGTTGCGCCGCTCAATGCCTTTTTGCCCAACACTTATTATCGAGTGATTATCGACGGTGATGTTTTGTCATCGAGTGGCAAACCTTTAACCAATTTAAATTATCCGCTTGGCAGTCCAGATAGTTTTAGTTGGATTTTCAAAACTCGCGATCTAACAAATCTATGTTTGATTGACAGAATTTTAATTGCCCCTGATCCGGCCGCCCTCTTTTTGATCCCCGATTACTTGCGTTTTTATGCTCAACCATACGGCGCGCCTGATAGTTGCTCGCCTTTTGGTCAACGCTTGCAAGCCGAAACATTTCCTTGGTCGTGGTCGGCGATTGATAATCCAGCTGACCCCGATCCAAACTATCAGCCTGTGGCTTCGATTTCTCAAGTCGCAACTTGTGGCAATGGTGTTGTCGACTATGGTGAAGATTGTGACGATCCTCAAGCTTTGTGGTGTAATGGTCCTAACTCCGATCGGCCATGTCAATTAGTTGGCAGCTTACCTTTGCCAGCGGTGGCGACTTGGGGAGCGAGTTGTGGTAACAACACTCTAGAATTGGGTGAAGAATGTGATGGTGGTTCATACTGTAATACCAATAGTTGTTTACATACCGGCAACAATAATTCTGGGGCCGTCTGTGGCAATGGTTTGTTGGAAGTCGGGGAGGGTTGTGATAACGGTCAAGAGCCTAACGATTTATCGACCGACGGTTGTGCTAACAACTGTACCAAATCTGGCAGTGTGGCTGGTTTGTCGTTGTGTGGTGATGGTCAGATCGGTCTAGGTGAAGAATGTGACGGTGGAGAATTAGCTAACCCCAACCTTTATCCAGCTGGTCCGGTTAGCAATGACGGCAATCAATGCACAGCTAATTGTTTAAAACAAAACAGTGCTGGCGGCTTGCTCAACACTGGCAATACTCGTTATGACACGCCAGTTTGCGGCAATACTTTGACGGAAATCGGTGAAGATTG
>CAZFXZ010000010.1:0-23817 GCA_964523165.1 uncultured Gammaproteobacteria bacterium | reverse complement strand
TCATCACTCAAACCCAAACTTTGCCATTTAGCGATAGCTTGCTCGTCAGTGTTAGCGTCGGCGTCACCGGCAAAAACCGACACGGCTAATTTATTTTTATCCAAATTTAAATAATCAGGCGAAGTCAAAAACTCCCAACTCCACTCTATAGCTTCGTCTTTGAAATAATCGCCCAACGACCAGTTGCCCAACATTTCAAAAAAAGTCAGGTGCGTGGCGTCGCCAACCTCATCGATATCACCGGTCCTGATACATTTTTGCACGTCAGTTAAGCGGCTGCCGGCGGGATGACTTTGGCCCAACAAAAACGGGACTAGCGGATGCATACCGGCAGTGGTAAAGAGCACCGAAGGGTCGTTTTCCGGTATCAGTGAAGCTGACGGGATAATAGTGTGACCTTTAGATTTGAAAAAATCTAGGTATTTTTGACGTAATTCTTTTGAATCCATAGTAACAAAAGTTTAGCAAACTTTAGGGAAAAATCAAAGCGACATTGACAAAAACTTAAAAAATGATTAACTTATCATAAGTTATCAGACTAGGAGGAATGTCATGTTTATAAGGCCAGTATCACTTGCTGACCGGGGTGTACTTTCAAAAATTGCCACCAAGATTCTTGAACCGCTATACGGAGACCAGTCCAAGGCACTAAATGAATGGCTGACCAGCGAGGGCTTCAAACACGCCTTTGTGACAATCATCGATAATCACGTTACGGGATTACTCTCTCTCAAAGCAGATCCCCACAAAGACTTTCTCAAAATATCTACGTTGGTCATATTACCTCAATACAAAGGACTTGGCTGCGGTCGCTCCTTACTAGAAAAAGCGATGGAGTTTTGCCAAGAGGCTGGCTATCAAAAAATTATTGTCACGGTATCGGAAAACAAGCCAGAGTCAATTTCTTTTTTTGCAAATCACGGTTTTGTGACCGTCAAAAAAGAATTCGGTAAATACATTGCTGGAGTGCATGAACTTATCATGCTTAAGGAGGTCGAGGCATGAGCGCGGATAAAGAGCTGAGATTCAAAAGAAAGTATTTCTTGATGGTGCAATCGGGTGAAAAAGAGTTGGAGGCTCGTTTAAACTATCCATTCATTCGACATATCAAGGTCGGCAATAAGGTCAGGTTTTTCTGGGAAAACCTGTCTATCAACGTTCAAATCACCGGAATCAGGCGATACCGCAACTTCCGCGATATGCTCGAACGGGAAGACAACCAAAAATTGATTCCTGGGATGAGTAAGTCCGAAGCGCTTCAAGAATATGAGAACATCTACCCCCAATGGAAAGTAAACAAGTTCGGAGGGGTGGTAGTATTCTCCTTCAAAGTGCTCGGCAACACATAAATATCAACGGGGCGATTCAACTTTGCCCCTTTTTTATTAATAGGATAGAATATTATTATGATTAATATTAATGTCCAAGAACCATATTTTAGCTATTTAATGTCAGGCCAGAAAACTATAGAGGGCAGGCTAAATAAAGGGAAGTTTTTAACAATAAAATCTGGTGATATTGTAACAATTAATGATATTGCTGAATTTATTGTCATTAAAAAAAATGTATACAAAACATTTTTTGATATGATTAAGGTTGAAGGTATACAAAACGTAATACCAAATAAAAAAACAATTGAAGAGGCAGAAAATATTTATTATGGCTTCTACACCAAAGAGGACGAGGCTCAATACGGAGTAGCAGCAATTAAATTAAAAAGGTTATAAATAAAGTAATAGCGATAATTTTTATTCAATAATCCCCCCGCCCAAAACTTCTAATCTTTTTGACCATAACGGTCGGCGGTAAAAGACCACGCCCTGACCACGAGTCACGGCTCGCTGGGGTTGGACAAAAGTTACTTGATAATCGGTAGTATTAATTTTTTGCATTAAGCATTTTTGGACCGGATGACGATAACGAATCCGGGCATAGCAAGTCAGCTGCTCTGGTCGCCGGGGTGCAATAATATTAACGTTTTTAGCGATTAAGCTTTGGCTAAACAAACTCGGGTCGTTAGACTGACGACTGACGATTAATTGATTTTTATCGTGATTAAACCCGATGACATAAAACGGCCCACTGCCCAAGCCCACGCCTTTGCGTTGACCTAAAGTATAAAGTTGTAAGCCATAGTGCTGTCCGACTACTTGGCCGTCAGCTAAGACGATATCGCCGGGTTTGAGCGTAGTGTGGCGCTTGAGAAATTCATTGTGCGTATTTTCTTTGATAAAACAAATTTCGTGACTTTCGGTTTTTTGGGCCGTGGGCAGACCGGCCCGTTGAGCAATTTTGCGGACTTGCGGTTTGGTCAGATCACCGAGCGGAAAAAGACATCTTGAGAGTTGCTCTTGAGTCAGTGAAGACAAAAAATAAGACTGATCTTTATTTTTGTCTTTGGCCGTCCACAAATGAGGCTGGCCATTTAGACCCGTGGTTTTTTTGACATAATGACCGGTGGCCAAATAATCAGCGCCAAAGGTTTTTATTTTTTCCAAAAAAGCGCCAAAGCGCACCAGCTTATTGCAGTTTAAACAAGGATTGGGTGTTAAGCCCTGCTGATAATCATCCAGCCAAGCGTCAACGACTTCTTTTTTAAATAACTCGCGAAAATTTAAAGTATAAAGTGGAATATTTAAAATTTTACAAACTCGTCTGGCGTCTTCATAACCTTCGAGTGAACAACATTCATTTTCTCGTTTGGCTAGATTAAGACCGGCTTCTTCGGTCCAATAATGCATAAAAATCCCAAAACAATCATAACCTTGTTTGGTCAACAAATAAGCGGCGGCGGTCGAGTCCACGCCGCCGGAAATGCCAATTGCTACTTTAAGTTTCTTGGTGGGTTTATTTTTAGCCATAGTCAAAAAACCTTACGGCAATTAAAGTCCCCTGTCAATCTTTAAACCAACAAATCATTGGCCCAGACCAACATTTGGCCATCGGCATAAGCGGCGTAGCGTCGCCATTGTTGCAAAGTATCAGCCGGTTTGGCTGACCAACCCTCTACCCTATCGCCTATTTCTAAAGTATAAAAAGTTTGGCAAGAAGTTTTGGCTAAAAGTTGTTGGGTGGCTTGTAAAGTTTTTATAGCGCTAACAAAATCATAGCCGCTGAATTTTTTTAGCCATTTTTTACCCCAAGCGGTCGGATAAGTTTGCACGACCAAATAGTCCAAACCGGCCTGAGCTTGAGCCAAATAATCCGCCCCATGCAATAGGGCCTGATCGGGCGGCAAGCCCAAACAATCATAAGCCCAGAGCTTCCCCCCACTGTCATGGACGCCGCGGGCCAGCGTGGCATAAAAATTAGTCCAATCCGGCACGGTTGACTGTTTGTCGCGATACATTCTAGGATCATTAAAATAGCGATAACCGTTTAAGCCGTCGCCCAAAAATAGTCCGTCAAAATCAAAATCATTTTTTATTTTGCGATATTGCTCGACGATAAAATCAGCCAGAGATATATTTTCTTTTCGCAACATGACTAGCGGATCAACATCACTATTTTCATACATTTCCGCCCAAACTTCCGGATGACTTTCAAACCAAATTGAGCTGTGACCATGCTGATCACGCGTCAAACCCCAAAACCCAAAATAGACTTTAATTTTTTGTTTATGTAACTCAGCAATGAAATTCTTTAGGTCGCTATAAGTTTGTAAATGATTTAGCGGACCGTGTTTGTTGAGTCGCGTTTGTGATAAGGGATTATAAACGCCATACTCGACCAAAAAATCCGGCCGCCGATCAGACATGATCACTACGGAGTCGACCACACCGCGCCACTTATTCTGTCCGATTGGTTTGCCCGCACCCAAATCGATACAACCAATAGTCGGCAAACCATTTTGTTTAAAATCGATCATAATACATCATCGGCCGTCCACAGACCATCAGCCAACGTCCAAAAATCAGCCACGCCTTTGGTTTCTTTCATCCAATACCACCATTCTACACCCCAGAGATAAATTTCCTCAAAGCCGGCCCGGCGCGCAAAATAAATATTGTCATGAAATTGTTCAATCGACATCGAGCGATAGGCTATGGCTAACGGCATGTCAGTCAAAGCCCCAACCGACCAGGGCTCAGCTTGCAATTCACTGACAATGACTTTGTCTAGGCCGTGGATTTTTTTTATCAACTCAGCTTTGTAGTAATAGTAAGACGGCGGCAAAGGCCAAGACCAAAAACCAAAGATCGGGTTACTGATCACGCGATACATCGTCGTGCCCAAAATATCACCCTGCTGACTGGCTTTCCACCAAGTTGATAATTCCCCACTGTCGGTGATCATGATTGGCCGAGTGTCGTCTAGACTTTTTACTAATTCAACTTCTTGTTGCAGTAAATCCTGATCGGGTTTAGGACAAACACCAAACCAACCGACCAGCGGCTCATTTTCGACTTGCCAGACAATTAAATTGTCATAATCTTTATAACGCTCGACAACTTTTTTCACGATGTTTAAAACCGCCGCTCTTTGTTGCTTGTCATCTTGGAAGCGCAACCAACTGGGATCAAAACATTCCGGCCAACGTGGCAGCTTACGACCAACTGACAATATGACTTTGACCTTATTTTCTCTGGCTATATTCATCTGCCAATCCAAATCATCAAAATAATATTGGCCCGGCGTAACTTCAATTTTATCCCAATAAGCGGCTAGACGCAGGTGATCAACGCCCAAGTCTTTGATAGCCGACAAATAAACTTCTTGCCAATTTAAATGCAAACTTTGCGCATAATAAGGACTAAAACTCAGCCCAAAAATTGGTTTACGCCCAACAGAAAAATCAGCCCGCACGACCGCCCTCATGACGATTACCGTGGCCACGATCAGGACAGCAATAATGATGATGTGTTTTAAAGCCCTGCGCATATTTTAAGCTAATAGCCACAAGCCGGCGGCAATGACGACGATAGCTGCAGTTTTTAAGAAAATATTCAAGGGGGTTAATTTTTCGTGTAGTAATTTCGGTCTGATAATTTGCAAAACAAAAACGATCAACAAAACAAAAGCGTATTGTAAGCCCAGCAAAGCATTAACCAGCGTGACGCTAGCAAGAGAGATAGCATAGTTGGTTAGTAAAAATCCGATGCCACCCAAAACTTGGTTGCCGACAAAAGCCATTTTGACGCGGCCGTGAAGTTTTTTGGTTTTGGCAAAAATCAACTGACGATTGTTACTCGATAGCAATAACAACATGGCAAACAAAGCGGCAAAAACTCTTAGCCAAATAAAACCATTACTAAAACCCAAGTCCGTAAAAAGATATTTGGAAATAACATAATAACCAGCGCTGGCCAACGCCGCGATCAAAGCGACTGACAAAGCCTTAAAGGCTACATGACGATCTTGCTGCCAACCGGCTATGGCAATCAAGATTAGACCAACGACCAATAAAACAAAAGCCCAAAGTTGCCAGCCAATTAACTTTTCTCCCAAAAACATGTTGGAAAATAAGAAAGTTAGTAAGGCCGTGGCGCCACCGACAAACGGCAAGACCGCTGAAGCCGAGCCAAGATTTAAACTCCAAAATAAACAGTAAAGCGACAAAACGACTAATAGCCCACCACCGGCGGCCCACAACAAAACATCGGGCGCTAAAAAACTAAAACCAAAAGGGGCCAAAACCACAGTCGCCAAACCAAAAATCGCCACATAAAAAGTGTAGGCGACATGACTTTGTTGCGGTAAGCTTTTGGCTAAAATTAATTTATCGTTGATTTGGACAACGGCTAAACAGATGTAACCGACGACAGCGATTAATAACCACGACATGTCGTCAGTATATCATAAATTTTTTTTATTGACGATCGTGGAGTGGCAATTTTAGGCTAAAAGTTGTGCCGCTATCAACGAAACTTTGTACGCTGATTTGGCCGTCGTGTTTTTCGATAATTGTTTTGGCGATGGCTAAACCCAAACCGGTGCCCGAACGTTGGCCATTGGGGCGATAAAAACGATCAAAGATTTTTTGTTGCTCGGCCTCAGGAATGTAACTACCGGAATTAAAAATATCTATGACCACCACGTTGTCATTCACGCGAGCCCCGAGCTTTATCTGACCGCCACTGGCCGTGTGTTTAAAGGCGTTGCTTAAAATGTTTAAAATTGCACTCTTGATTTTATCGACATCGGCCCAAATGATGATCGGCTCAGCCGGAGCCAAACATTGATAAGTGATATTATCGCCTTCGGCAAAAATTACAGTCTGCTCACACAGCTCACTTAGTAAAGCTGATAAATTTACTGGCTGTTTGACTAAGCGTAATTGATTAAAATCACTTTTGGCCAAAAGTAAAATATTGCCGATCAAAGTCGAAAGACTGTCGACGGAGTTTTGGGCATTGCTAATCATTTGCCCGTCTCCACCCTGACGGGCCAGCAAATCAAGGTTGCCGCGGACCACGGCTAGCGGCGTTTGCAGCTCATGGGAAATGTCAGCCAAAAGTTTGGATTGCTTGTCATTGAGCTCACGCAACGCTTTGGTCTGAATATCAACTTCTTTTTGTAGGTCAACTGAATAGTTTTTTAATTTTTGATAAGCCTTTAGATTTTGAATGGCCAGACGTGACTGATGAGCAAAAGTTTCCAGCACGCTGACATCTTGGACGCTGTAAGCGTCGTGTTTATTTTTCGGACCAAAGAAAAATAGGGCTACTAGAATATGTCCGGAAAAAATCGGCACAATCGCGGCAATATCATTTTGTCGCAAAAAGTTAGTCAACCGTGGATCAAGCGGCAGATCATTTAGCCGATAAGGTAATTCTTGGCTGATGAGAATTTGATTATATTTATCAAAATATGAAAATAAATTTTCTTTAATACTTTCAACTTGATGATAAAAATCCGGCGGGAAATTTTGATGTTGCCAAGAGATAATTTTGCCTTTATGGCCATTATCGTCGATCAAATAACCGGCTAACTTTTCTAAACTTAAAAGCTGACGAAAAATTAAATAAGATTTATCTGTCAAAGTCGTGAAATCAAGTGTCGTTGACAAGGCTTGGCCAATGTCATTGATAGCTTGATAATGGCTGTATTCCCCGGCAAAAAACAAGCGGTTGTTTTGTAAAAACTTTTCGACATAAGGAAAGCAAAATGAACCTAGTAATAACGATCCGCAAATCGCCACCGAGACCGCCAAAGTCGAATGACTGGTAGCATTTAGTATAAACCACCATGTGCCGACATAAGCCCCAACAATCAAACCCGATAAGACTAAATAATAAAACCATTTTCTGATAGCTAGATTAATATCCAAAAATCTATAACGGATGATCGCATATGCAACTAATAAAACGTAGAAGCTGACTAATATATTACCATAAGGCGGAATATTAATATCATACCAAAGAAGAAAATTTGTAGATCCGCCCAAAAACGCCAGCCCCAAACCAATCAATAATATTAACGATTGAGTTTTAATAATACCAACACCTTTTTGAAATTTTCTTAATAACAACCAAGAAGCATAAATAACTTGGATGAAAAATATAATTAGATATATAAAAAAGTATTTCCCCGGGACTGGCCAATATTTAAATATTGACTTCTGTTCAACACCAAAAACAAGGGAGTCGGTAAACACATTAAGAATAACCAACAGTAAAGCTAGGGAGTAAAAAAATAGTAAGGGCCATTTATTTTTTTCTGATTTGTTCAAAAGGACTAAGACAAAATGCAGATATGTTAATGATGTAAAAATGGCGCCAATCATCAAAACCTTAGAAAGAACTAACGCACTGTCGTCATTGCCACTCATCTGCCATAAAAAATATCCGCTACTCCAAAATGCTACAGAGAATGACAAATAGCCAAAGTGTTTATTGATTGCCTCTCCTGGCTTCTTAAAAAAAATCAAATGCCCTAGGAAAACGCTCGAAATAACATTAATCGCCGCCGAGATTGGGAAATACCACCACCAAATTGGACCACCGTCTATTAAATTCATACTATTCCCCTATTGTATAACCCCGACCGTAAATGGTCTTGATGATATGACCATTGGGATCGCCAAGTTTGCGGCGCAGAGCCCGAATATGAACATCAACCGTATTGGTAAACGGATCAATATTCATATCCCAAACATGTTCCAACAACATCGTCCGACTCAAAGCCGCGCCTTGATTTCTCATCAAATATTCCAATAGTGCCAATTCTTTGGTCCGCAGTTCAACTAGTTTGCCGCGTCGATAAGCTTTTTGACGACGGACATCTAATTTAATGTCACCAACCGTCAAAATATCACCAACATAGATATCTTGCCGTCGCAACAAAGCTCGAACGCGCGCCAGTAATTCTTCGACGGCAAAAGGTTTAGTCAAATAATCATCAGCCCCGGCGTCAAAGGCTGTGACTTTATCGGTCGTTGATTCACGGACGGTCAAAATCAAAACCGGCAACTGCGGTTTGATTTTTCTGATTTCTTTACAAATATCCAAGCCGTTGCCATCCGGCAACATAATATCCAAAATCGCCAAATCATAATCATTGGTTTTGGCCCAAAACAAGCCTTGTTGGGCGGTGGCACTAACATCAATAGAATAACCTTCAGCTTTGACAGCTTTGCTAACAAAGCTGGAAATGCCCGGCTCATCTTCAACTAAGAGTATACGCATAAAAATTTAATTAGAGTTTAGATAGTTAAACCATGACAGATTAAATCTAAACTAAATCTAAACTCAAAAGGCCACTTTTCCACAGTGGCATATTTTAGCCAATTAATCAAGTATCGGCTAAGCAATTTTTAAAGGCTGGGGATGATAGACTAGCCAACCGGTGACCGAACTGGCGATGATTAAACCGACCAAATGTTCTACCGACCAACCAAGTAATAACCCAAAAGGCAAATTTACGAACAACAACAGCCAGACTAATGTCGGAATAATTCCGACACAAAAAACAAAACCGCCGTATAAGGCCCCTTGTGCTAACGAACTGTCTTGCTGAAAAGATTTTCTGACCATTAAAAAGCCGATGACTAAAATTGTCGCCACCACCAAACTCATCGCTTTAGAAGCCAAGAAAAATTCCAAGGGCGGGAAACCCGGTTGGGGCATCATGATTTTACTCCAAACATTGTTATAAAGCGGATCAAAATAATATTTTTTATGAAATAAAAAATCCATACTGACGATGGCATGCATGACCAAAAAATGAAATAAAATTGCCAAAGTCACGCGCCACTTAAAAGCGATTTTTTTTAACATAACAAAATTTATTAATCAAAACGAATCACTTGACCCGGCGTCACGGTTTTAGACGTCGGTGTTTCATCAACTGCTGGTTTAGCATTTTCTTCGCCCTTACCGCGAAAAGTCACTGGTTTTTGTTTATTAATTTCACCTAAAGAAATGACTTTTTCTGCCAAGACCGGCCCGGCTTCACTCAGGCCTTGGACAACTTGACCCTGACCGGGGTTTTTGACCGGCAAACGAGTCGGATTTTGACCGGCGGCCCGGCTTTTTTTCATACAGTTTTTACAATAAATCGGTCGTGTCGGATCAGGGATAAAAGAAATATGCGTGGTCGCCCCACAATTATCACAAATTGTTTCGTAGGGCCGCTGAGAGTTCTTGGGGTTGGTCAACTTTTTGACGCGACTGTTGACCGTCTCGGGCTCGGCAACTACCGGTTTAGGTGTCGCCACGGGGGCCACGTAAGTATTACCGCGAGGCGTTGGACGATTATTTGTTTTCGGACGATCATCTTCATAGCGACGCATAACGGGCTTATCTTGATCTTGGGCCATACTTTCGGCCATACCCGTCCAGCGCATAATTTTATCTTCAACTTCTTCGCGCGTATTGGCATAGCGCTCCCGTGATACGGCGATAACTTTTTCGAGATTGCCGGTGTTTTTATCAGCATCACTAAACAACGGCGGTAAGGTCGTGGCCGAAAATGGATCAGAGGCCACACCATCGATCATTAAACGCAGATAAATATTAAACTTTGTTAAGTTGACCAAATCTTCTTCGGTAAAACGCGGCGTGAATTCTTTGACCAACTCTTCGGCGTCGACCGAGCCGACGCGAAAACAAATCAACGTCCCGACGTTACCAAAGACGGCTGCTTTGACTTCATCGCCCAGTTGCTCAACATATTGATGAGCAATAATTAAGTTAAGATGATACTTACGAGCTTCCGACAAAATATTGGCAAAAGATTCGGTGGCGAAGTTTTGAAATTCATCGACGTACAAATAAAAGTCGCGCCGTTCCGTCTCGGGGATGTCGACTCGACTCATGGCCGCTAATTGAATTTTGGTGATCATCATGGCGCCCAAAAGTTGCGAAGTGTCTTCACCGATGCGACCTTTTGATAAGTTGAGTAACAAAATTTTTCCTTCATCCATGACTTTACGCATGTCGATAGTCGATTTGACTTGACCGACGATGTTGCGAATCAAGAAGTTGGACAAAAACTGACCGACTTTGTTTTGGATAGGTGAAATGGCTTCAACCTGAAATTGGGCCGAATATTTGGTATATTCTTGAGTCCAAAACATTTTGACTACCGGGTCTTGGATTTTGGCCACGACTTTTTCCCTAAAATCTTTATCGACCAAAATACGCGTCACGCCCAAAAGTGTGCTACCCGGATAATCTAATAAAGCCAAAATGGCGTTGCGCAATAAATATTCCAAACGTGGACCCCAGCTATCGGCCCAGAGTTTTTTAAAGACGCCGATCAGGCCCGAAGCGATCAAGTGACGATGTTCGGGATTAACGCTTTCTAAAGGATTAAAAGCAATCGGGAAATTAATATCGGACGGATTGAAATAAATCACGTCGTTAACCCGATAATTAGGAATATAGTTAAGCAAATCTTCGACCAAATCGCCGTGCGGATCGATGACGGCCACACCATTGCCGTTGATAATGTCTTGATAAGCCATGTTGGTTAACAAGACCGATTTACCCATACCGGTTTTACCAATCACATACATGTGTCGGCGACGATCGTCAACTTTGATACCAAAACGTCGTTGCTGATTGCGAAAATTAGTCTTGGCAAAAAACGTGATGTTGTCATTGGGGCCTTGAGCCATATTTATTTTTGATTAACCAAAGGGTAAATTAGTTGGCGGTTCATCAGCTCGATTGACAGCCGGCACTTCGTCGTCGGTTTCTAGGCTGGCCGTGGCCGCTTGAGTACCGGGACCGGCCAGAAAATCATCTTCGTCTTCCATGACGGCGCGTGTTTCGACATCATCCATTTCAATTGGCAAAGAAAATGGTTGTTCTGATTTTTTGGCGTCAACTTTTTTGACCATCGGGGCCTTAACCGTGATGTTGGGAAAATGCCATAGCGTCGCTAATTCTTCGGTGTTTAAAATAAATCCCGTGGCATACTCCACCCCATTAGTGGCATCGCGCAAACGATAACCGCGTAAAATTTTATTTTTCAATTTAGACACGCGGCTAATTTTAAAAAGGTGCGGTTCGGCCGTTTTGGTTTTTTTGACTGGCTTTAAACCATTAATATCCTGCGAGGTAAATTGTTGCAAAGCCCCGATGACCGGAGCCGCGCCGCGGGCTTTGCTGAAATTTTCTTTTTTAGCTAAATACACCACGCGCAACCGACACTTAAAACCGATTTTAGCCATCTTCATCTGGATCGCATCAACCACGCCCTTTTCTCGACCGGTCATGCTCTGGATGAGATTTTTTTCTTTTTTCTCTTCTTTTTTAGCCGGGGCTTCAGACAATGTCGGCAAAATTGTTTCACCGGCAAATTCGATGGCCTTGAGTGGCAAATCGGAAAAATGATCGATGATATTTTTTTTACTTTCAACTTTTTCGCCGATAATTTTTTTGACTTCTTTAGCCCCGGCGTCTTTCCAATCTTGATTAGATGGCGAAACAATCAACTGGATCCAGAGCTGTTCGCCTTTGCCCAATTTGGCTAAAACCTCGAGCAGGGCGGCCATCGGATCTTTAAACTCTTGTGATAATTCGTGTTCAAAATGCGTGTAAGTGTTGATCGGATAGCAATCTTTGTTGGCTAAAGTTAATTCCGTGCCCCACAAATCATAACCTTTGCTACGATCGGGAAATGACAAATCATAACTTTGGGTATAGTCGGCCACTTCGGTGATTTCAGCTTCGGGATATTGGGCAAAGATGGCCGCTTCGATCAAGTCACGAAAATGAACTGGAACGTGGACCAAAAACTGAATCCCCCCTTCAATACTGATGATTTCAAAACTAAAAGATTCTTGGACCTTACCGTCCAAATATTTCTCGATAAAATCTGGTGAACTTTGCGTGCCGGCCAAAGTTGAAAAAACACCTTCCACAGCCTTGGGACTTTGTTCATTTAGCTTGGGCACATCGATAGCCAATGTCACCCAATCCCACTTGGCAAAATATTTAGAGCGCACGCGAGCCAGCCAAATCGGCTGCAAACCAAACAACACGACCACAACAAAAATCACCCAACCGCCATTAGCAAAAATATACCAGGCAAAATCGAGTGGGGTGTCAGTTGGCAGATCTGCCAAAATTTTTGCGAGCCAATGCATGACTGTAGCCATAGTGGCACTTTACCTCCTTATTATACCGCAAGTACCTTGGCTTAGCCAGCGTTTTGGACTAACTCGTAGGTTTTGTTAGAGAGTTTTTTGAAAATTGATTTGTTCATCAAAGCCAAATTGATGGTGGCTTGTTTGACGACGCGCTGTTTGTTGACTTCGCTGATAATCTGCTCTTTAGTCAACGGCTGACCGGCTTGGCGTAAAACTTTGACAATAACATCGGCCACCGTACCAGAATCATAACCCCATTCTTTGAGAGCATAAATACCCCGGCCGATCAAAATATAACGATCGTCCAAGATCAATTCGTTGTGGACAGTGGCCGGCAAAGCGCGCTTACGATCAAAACCGGCGTCATTAATCGCCTGAGCGATCTCGGTAAAATGTAAAGGCTTGCCGGTTTGCTGCATGACCAAATAAATTTTGTCTTTCATGCGCTTGGGTGAAATGGTCGGCCAATCACTCAAACCAACGTGACCAAAAATATTTTCTTTGATCTTTTTGCTGGTTTTGGCATAGGCCAGGATCGCTTCGTCCAAATCCAATAAATCTCGTTCAAAATTATTGATATGCCCGCCCAGTTTGTCAGTTAATTGATTATAAAAATTTTGCTGGCGCAAAGCGGCCAAAAATTCTTCGCGTTGTAATGGCGTGTTTTTGATTTGCAAAACAGTGACCAATTGTTCAATCACGTCTTCGACTAAATTCCACGGCGTTTCTTTGAGCTTCCAACTGGCGCGATGATTGACGGATTGGACTTTTTCAAATTTGTCCGACAACAAATTGGCGATGACGAAAGACAACGATTCTTTGTGACAAATGACATCTTCAGCACTATCGGTGGCCAAACCCAAGAAGCCCACGACTTTGTCGAGCAAGTGACCTTCTTCCATGGCTCCACCATAAATCTTGAGGAACTTATCAATCGTCGCCTCCAAATCTTGTAGCGATTGACGAATGTCGGATTGGTCCTGACTGGTTTTGGTCAATTTACGCAAACCGTCACGTTCAATTTGACGCACGCGTTCACGAGTGACTTGGTAATCCTGACCGATTTTTTCCAAAGTTTCTCGCTTTTTGGCACCTTTGACTAATTTATGACGACGCGTTACGACATCGCGCTCGCGTTGTGATAAACCGCCAAATAAAGCTTCAAGCAAATTTGGGATGTTAATTTTTGTGGTTGAAATGTCAGACATAACAGAAGGTTTTTGTCTAAAATAAGGCAAAAAACAACATTAGTTGAGTTATGCCTAGACTATATCATAATAAAAAAATAGTGTCAAGCGGGCCCTTTGGTCAGATTAGCCAGAAATTGTCGTACCGATAAATTTTTGTTGTTTTAGGCAAGCCCAAAAATTAGCCAAATTTTTACCATTTATAACCACAACCGACATTTTGGCGTCTTGGGCCAGAGCTGAAGCAATGGGGTCAAAAGGCCAGTTGGCGCCCGGCGACCATTTTTTGCCAATCAATTTACGATAAGTTGACCAAGAAATATTTTCTAACTTTTTAGCATGTTTATATTTCTGGGGATCACGGTCATAAACATGATCAATATTGGACAAATTTATAATAATATTAGCTCGATGCTTTTGGGCTAACAAGACCGCGTCGTAATCCGTTGAACAACCGGGTTTCCAACCCGCGCCAATCAAAACGCTTTTGCTAAATTTTTCAACTTTAGTTGGGTTGTCGTTGATTTTTACTTCAGCTTGATCTTTGAAGATCGTCCGCAACAAATGAGCGTTGAGTCTGGTACTGTGAATACCCAACCAATCCAAATCGTCGTTTTGGACTTTACCAACCTGTCGAGCCGACTGTTGATACAGTCTAGCCGTCCGTCCCCCACCGGCCACAATAATAAAACGTTGGCCAGCTTTAATTTGTTGCAAAATAATTTTTTTAAACTGCCGCAAAAATTTCACGTCGATTTGACCGTCTTGCGGTACAATCATCGACCCGCCCAAAGAAATCACGACTGGTTTGTTTGTCATAATTATTTGAGATGTTGTTGTTTGGCGGCGTTGTGTTGCGCCAAGTTTTTACTGTAAATTACTTCACCGGCCGGCGTGGTCAAGAAAAACCAATAGTCATTAACTAAAGGATAAATGGCGGCATTGATAGCCGACAAGCCGGGGCTGGCGATCGGGCCGGGCGGCAAACCCGGATATTTGTAAGTGTTATACAAAGAATCTGTTTGCAAGTCCGTGAGTGAAGCGGCTGGAGTTTTTTTGCCGGTGATATAATTGACAGTCGAATCAGCTTGCAAGGCCATGCCAACATCAAGTCGGCGCCAAAAAATATCAGCCACCAAACGACGATCTTGCTCGGTGTTGACTTCTTCTTCAATAATACTGGCCAACGTCAAAACCTCGTGAATTGTCCGACCCTGCTTGGCAATATCAGCTCGCATTTGAGCGTCAAGCTTGTCATCTAAATTTTTTATTAGAGCCGAAATCATATCCGTCGGCGTGGCGGTGATAAAAAAATTGTAAGTATCGGGAAATAAGTAACCTTCGACATCAACATTTGACGGCTTGCTAGACAAAACATCATAGGCATAGGTTTGTTTAGCCGCCAAATTAAAATCTTCGATAAATTTAGCTTGATTGTCAGGAGCAAAAACTTCAGCCAATTTTTTGGCAATTTCTCGATTATTTAACCCTTCGACCAGGGTGACTTTGCGTTCATTGGTGCCCCGACCATAAGTCAAAATGTTGGTTAGTTGGCGCAAACTCATTTGCGGACTCAGACGATAATCCCCAGCTTTGATACTACCTTCGCGGCGCAACAACCAAACATAAGTTTCAAAATTTAATCGGCTGCCGATCAAGTCGTTGGCAAATAAATTTTGGCTGATCTGGTTTACGCCATCACCTTCTTCGACGGTGAAAATCTTTTCCGGACCATTATTTGAGCCAGCCAAAAAAACGTCAGCGACAAAATAACCACCAGCGATCAGACAACCAGCAAATACTAACAAAATCAGAATGATAATTTTTTTCATAAATATTTTTCTAGGCCTTGTTGTTTTAAAATTTTTACTAGCTGTTTAACATTTTGAGCTTTGTGGCGAGGTGAAATAAAAGTTGCATCAGCGGTTTGTACAACAATCATATTTTGCAAACCGGTCGTGGCCACCAAACGATCAGAAAAATTGTAAATCAAATTGCCATGAGAATCATCAACCACCGCTAAACCTTTTATGATATTTTGGTTTTTGTCTTGATGGTCGGCCAGAGATGAACGCAATGTTTCCCAATGACCAATATCGGTAAATTGGTAATCAGCCTTTACCACTATAGCGGTTTTTAGTTTTTCCAACAAACCATAATCGATAGAAATTGAAGGCAATTTAGAAAACTGCTTAGCAATATTATCAACCGTCGGACTTTGTTTAATTTTTTCCAACGGTCCATAGGCGGCAGGCAAATGTTGGGCCAATAAATCCAAGAGGGTTTGCGAGCGCCAACTAAACAAAGCCGGGTTCCAAAGATATTTTTTGTCAGCGACATAACGTTTGGCAATAGCTAAGCTAGGTTTTTCGACAAATCTTTTGAGCTGATAAAATTTGCCATCGCGCCGAGAATCAACTTCAATGTAGCCATAACCTGTTTCTGGATAGGTTGGTTTTACACCAGCCAAAACCGTTTGCGCCGGATATTGAGCTACAGCTTGTTGGATTGATTTCAGAGCTTGATAATAGGGCTGGGCCTCAACGATATGATGATCAGAATTAATCGTGACAAAACTATGGTCAGGATTACGACTAGCCAAAACGGCAGCGATCAAGCCGACCGCACCGGCTGTATCTTTTTTTTGCGGCTCTAAAATATAATGCCACAAAGGCAGGCGCGGTAATTGTTGGCGAATGATCGATAGCTGAGCCCGATTGGTGGAAATTAAAATATGAGTCGGACTGTAAAATTTTCGCAAGCGTTTATAAGTTTTTTGCAGTAAAGTCTGATCATCTAAAAACGGCTGGATTTGTTTGGGGGTTTTTTGTCGAGACACCGGCCACAAGCGCGTCCCACCACCACCAGCTAATATGACCGCAAAATGTTGAGCTTTTTCCATAGTTTAAACTAATAACCACCAAACCAAAATTGCTAAAACAATTCGATACCAAGCAAAAATCGCTAGCGAATGGTTTTTAAGATAACGCAACAGATAAGCGATAGCCAAGTAGCCGCTCACGGCCGCGGTCACAAAACCAATAATATAAAGCGGGATCTCGGCGGCCAGTAAGCCACTTTGTGTCAGGTCGTAGATTTTTTTTACCGTGGCCAAAAAAACAATCGGTATGGCCATCAAAAAAGATAGGCGGGCGGCTTGATCACGTTGTAATTTTTCACCCAGCCCTGCTATAATAGTTATACCTGATCGGGAAACGCCGGGGACTAATGATAAAACTTGAGCCAAAGAAATTTTTAAAATTGATATGGCGGAAAGTTGCTCGATCGTTTTGGTCCGGTTGGGCACGTGCTCATAAACAAAAAACAATATCGCGACGGCCACCAGCGTGATCGCCACCCACGAGGGATGACGAAAGGTTTGTTGTAAAATATCTTCTCCGACCAAACCAACCAAGCCGGCGGGAACGATCGATAAACCGACCAACCAAGACAAACGTTGATCGACTGACCAACCGGCCGGTTTTTGTCGCCAACTGGACAACCAAGCCAAAGTATATTTTTTAACTTCAGACCAAAAATAAACGACCAAGGCCAACAAAGTACCAAAATGCAAAGCTACATCAAAAGCTAACTGATCCGCTAGCGGTAAGTCCAACCAGGCATGCAAAATCACCAAATGCCCCGACGAGGAAACGGGAATAAATTCAGTCAAACCCTGAATCAAGCCAAATAAACCACTTATTAAAAAAATCATATATTTTATGGATCTGTATATCTTTTTACCAGCCTTATTCGCCGGTATCGTAGCACAAATTATCAAAGCCGTCATTGAAACGGCCCAAAACCGTTTTACTTGGCAACAATTAATAAACTACGGTGGCATGCCTTCATCTCATACTGCCATTGTCAGCGCTTTGGCTCTGAGTGTCGGGCTAAATGACGGATTTCATTCTTCAACTTTTGCCCTAGCTGTCGTGTTGGCGATTTTGGTCATCCGTGACGCTACCGGTTATCGTTGGGCCTTGGGTCAACACGCGGCCGTGATCAACAAAATAAACACCGACCCCCAACTACCCCACCTTCGAGAAAAAATTGGTCATCGTTGGAGCGAAGTCTTGGCCGGTCTAGTTATTGGCCTGATCGTGACCGGTCTGTGTTTTGTTTACTTTTCGACTTGAGTTTATCGCGGATGCCACTCGGATCAACTTCTCGGCGGATCTTGGGTCTCGGATCGACTTCTCGACTGACAATTTCATCAACGGTATCAATATCAGGCAATTGACCCAACTTTTCTTTTAGCTGCTCATCATCAGCAAAATAGTCTGAAGCCACATGCTGCTCGTGGGAATAACGCTCTTCATTAAACATATAATTGTAAAATTATTTTTGACACGTCGGACAATAGTGCGTGCCACGACCGGCACAAACAGTCCGGATGATTTTTGTTTGACAACGTCGACAGACTTGTTGTCCGCGACCATAAACCTTTAATTTGTTTTGAAAATTACCTTTACGACCATCGCTGTGTCGATAATCGCTGGTCGATGTCCCGCCGTGTTTGATCGACAGTCGTAAAATCTTGGGAATGGCTACGGCGAGTTTTTTTATTTCCCTATTGTTTAAAGTAGAGACTCGGCGCATCGGTCGCAAACCAGCGGCATAACAACTTTCATCAACGTAGATATTACCCAGACCGGCAATCAAAGACTGATCGAGTAACAAAGCCTTGAGCTTGCGGCCCGGATATTTTTTTATAATCTCGGCCAAGACTTTATGACCAAAATCGCCAGTCAGAGGCTCGGGGCCATATTTGGCAAAAATCTCATCCAAGCCCAAATCGTCGACGACTTTCCACCAGCCAAACCGTCGCACGTCATTGAAAAACAATCGACTGCCATCAGTAAAGGTTAGCATAACTTTTGTATAACGATTAGGCAAATCAACTTCCCCACCTTGCTGGGGATGACCACCGACGGCAGTCAGGCGGCCTTGCGAGTTTAAAAAGATCAATTGGCCGGTCATTTTGAGGTGGATCAAAACAAAATTTTTGTTATTTAAAACAATGACCAAAAGTTTAGCTCGGCGTCGCACGTCATTAATCTTAGCTCGAGTTAAAATTTTGCGGACTAAAGATGCTTTACCGACCACGGCCCGCTCATCATCAATAACAACTCGACTGATGATTTTATTTTTCAAACGAGTGCGTAATTGCCCAACCAAGGTTTGGACTTCTGGCAATTCGGGCATAGCCTAATCAAGTAAAGCCTCACCAGTCATGTCAGCTGGTTTTTTGATATCCAAAACCGCCAAAATCGTCGGCGCCACATCGGCCAACATGCCAGTTGGCGGCAAGAGCGACAGATCAGAACCAATAGCCTCAACCTCACCCGAAGCCTTGCCTTGCCATTTTTGACTGATGGCAATCAATGGTACGGGGTTGGTGCTGTGCTCTTTGTCTTTTTCACCAGTTTGTAAATTGACCAACTCTTCGGCATTACCGTGATCGGCGCTGATAAACAAAACACCATCTTTAGCCAAGACCACATCACTAATTTTGCCGATACAATCATCAACTATTTCATTGGCTTCAATCGAAGCTGACAAATTACCGGTGTGAGCCACCATATCCGGGTTGGCAAAATTTACTAAAATAAAGTCATATTTGTCATCTTTGATCGCGGCAATAACTTTTTTGGTGACTTCGGGCGCGCTCATGGCCGGCTTTTTGTCATAGGAAGAAACACGCGGCGATGGCACAACGACTTGATCTTCACCATCATAACAGATATCTTTCAAACCATTAAAGAAAAAAGTCACGTGGACATATTTTTCCGTTTCGGCAATATGCAATTGTTTTAATTTATTTTCTGACAAAACGCGAGCTAAAGGCCAATCAACGGTGATAGGCGGAAAAGCGATTTCGACCGGCAAATCTTTTTCATACTCCATCAAGGTGACAAAAAATAGATCTTTGAAATAAGTTCGCTCAAATTTGTTAAAATCAGGCAAAACAAAAGCCTTGGTCAGCTGTCGGCCGCGATCAGCCCGAAAGTTGAAAAAGATAGCCGAATCTCCGTCGTCAATCGTCGTTATTGGCTTGTCATTATCATCAGTGATAACTGTTGGCGGGAATTCTTCATCATAAACTTTTTTCTTGTAAGCCGCTTCGATGGCTGCGATCGGATCACGGGTCTGGTTTTTGGCTTGACCTTTAACCATGGCCTTAAAAGCTTCTTCGATTCTTTCCCAATGATTATCTCGATCCATGGCGTAATAACGTCCAGACAAACTGGCTAATTGCCCAACTTTTAAAGTCTTCAGCTTTTTTTGCAATTCGCCAATAAACTTTAGGCCGACATTATAAATCGTATCACGACCGTCCAAAATGGCATGGACGTAAACATCTTTAAATTTCTCTTTTTTGGCCAATTCTAATAAAGCGTAAAGGTGATCAATGTGAGCATGGACACCGCCCGGTGAGGCTAAGCCAATGAGGTGTAATTTTGATTTATTTTTTTTGGCGTGTTTAATGGCTTTTAACAAAACTTCGTTGTCAAAAAAACTTTTATCCAAAATAGCATGATTGATACGCGGTAAATTTTGATAGATAACCTTGCCGGCGCCTAAATTTAGGTGACCAACCTCAGAATTACCCATCTCGCCAAACCCCAAGCCAACCTCTTCAGAAGCCGCCTTAAGCGAAAAGACCGGATAGGTGGTAATCAATTTATCCATGATCGGAGTCTTGGCTTGACTAATAGCATTACCATCGGAAGGTGGGGCTATGCCCCAACCATCCAAGATGGCCAAGACAATTGGTTTGGGTCGATCGGACATATATCTAATTATAGCAAACTTTTTTTAGTCATTTCTGGCGGACAGGGTTTTCCGACAATATCCAAGATAGTTGGGGCAATATTGGCCAATATACCGTTTTTTATTTTTTTGGCCGACCAACCGCGACCGGCGATAATAAATGGCACGGGATTGGTCGTGTGACTGTTGCGACTCAATTTACTACCGCGATCAATCATTTCTTCGGCCGTACCATGATCAGCAGTGATAACTAAAGTACCAGCAACTTTTTTTACGGCTGTAAAAATTTTGCCAATTTCTTCATCGACTTTAGTCACGGCGGCAATCGCGGCCGGCAAGTCGCCGGTATGACCAACCATGTCAGCATTGGCAAAGTTGGCTACCATCACATCATATTTTTTATTACGCAAAAATCTGACAATACTTTGACTAATTTTTTCAGCCGCCATAGCCGGCTCGAGATTATAATTTTTGGCTCGAGGTGAAGCGACGCGCAAACGTTTTTCACCGTCGATCGGCTGAGCGTATCCACCGTTGATAAAATATGTGACATGGGCATATTTTTCACTTTCCGCAATATAAAGCTGGCGCAGATCAGACAAAGCAGCCGGCAAAGTATTTTTTAAAATCAAAGACGGATAAGCCGTGATGATACTATCTAAATCCGGACCAAAGTCAGTCAGAGCAACGAAGGCGGTATTTTTTAAAATTCGACCACGACTGAAACCGCCTTTTTTTTCAAAATGCGGCTGGACAAAAGGCTTGGCTAATTGACGGGCTCGATCGGAACGTAAATTCAAAAACACAATCGCGTCGTCATTATCAATCATGCCGACCGGATGATTGTTTTTGACTATGACAGTGGGCGAAATAAATTCATCGCTTTGACCTTTTTGATAAGCTTGGGTGATGGCTTGGTTGGCTGTTGAAGCCTTTTTGCCTCGTCCCATGACCATGGCTTGATAAGCCAACTTGGTCCGGGCCCAATATTTTTTGCGGTCCATGGCGTAAAAACGCCCCATGACCGTGGCCACCTGACCCAGACCAGCAGTTTTGGCTTGCCAAGTTTCCAAAAATTTCACAGCTTCAAATTGGCCGGCGTCGCGACCGTCGGTGATGATATGCCAAAAAATCGGTCGAGTGATTTTTTGTTGTTTCAAAAATTTAGCAAAAGCCAGTAAGTGATTAAAATCAACATGCGGTGAATTTGGCCCGCTCAACAAAGCCATAACGTGCAAAGCGCTATGGTTTTTGCGGACGTGATTAACCGCGCTAATAAAAGCCGAGTGTTTAAAAAAGGTGCCATTTTTGATGTCACGGTTGATACGCAAAGCATCACTTTCGACGATACGTCCGGCGCCGATGTTGAGATGACCAGCTTCAGAATTACCGGCTTGGCCGGCTGGCAAACCAACCGCCAAACCGCTAGCTTGCAGCTGTCCAACATGCGAAGTGGCCATGAGTTTGTCTAAATTTGGAGTCTTGGCCAACAAAATCGCATTGCCAACTTTTTGGCGATTTATTCCCCAACCATCTAAAATCAATAAAACCAAAGGTAATGCTGAGCGATTTTTTTTCATCGGGATTTTAATTCGGCTTCTATTTCCGTTAAACGATTATATTTAGCCAAACGTTCACCCCGCGACAACGAACCAGCTTTGAGATATTGGACACCCGCGGCCACGGCCAAATCGGCAATAAACGGATCGACCGTTTCACCCGAGCGATGCGAGACCACGACTTTATAACCATGTTTATGAGCCAAAGACACACAGTCTATTGTTTCGCTCAAACTACCAATTTGATTAACTTTTATCAGGACGGCACTAGCTACATTTTTAGCAATGCCCATACTTAAACGAGCCGTATTGGTCACAAACAGATCATCGCCGACTAACATGGCTTGGTTTTTCAAAACGGCGGTTTGTCTGGCCCAACCAGCCCAGTCATCTTGACTCAAACCATCTTCGATCGAAACTAGCGGATATTTTGCTAACCACGTTTGATAAATGTCGGTTAGTTGATCAGCCACTAGTTCTTGATTTTCAAAACGATATTTTTTATTTTTATACCAACCCGAGGCGGCCGCGTCGATAGCCAATTTGACATCCCGACCGGCCTGATAACCGGCTTGCTTGATAGCTAAAAGTAAAATATCAAAAGCGGCCGTGGTTTTGCCCAAGTGTGGAGCAAAGCCACCTTCATCCCCCACCCCAATCGATAATTTTTGCGCTTTGAGTAAAGTCCGCAAAACGGCAAAAACTTCGGCTCCGCAACGCACTTGGGCGGCGGCCGATCGCTGTTGCGGCACAATCATAAATTCTTGGATATCCAAACCAGAATCAGCGTGCAAACCGCCGTTGATAACATTCATCATTGGTCGGGGCAGATAAAAATCATGGCCCAAACCTAACTGTTTTTTGAAAGTCGCGCGTAAATATTTATAAAGGGGCTGATCTTTAGCCACTGCTCCGGCTCTGGCACAAGCTAGAGAAACGGCCAAAATGGCATTGGCGCCTAATTTGCTTTTGTTGGTCGTGCCATCTAGAGAAATTAACTTTTGATCAATTTTTTGTTGGTCAAAAACTTTATAACCGCTTAAGGCCGGGGAAATAATTTTATTAACGTTGTTAACAGCTTTCAAAACGCCTTTACCGCCATAACGTTTTTTGTCGCCATCGCGCAACTCCCAAGCTTCATGGATGCCAGTCGAAGCACCCGACGGTACGGAAGCTTTGGCCCACAGACCATTTTTTAAAATTACCTTGGCTTCAATCGTCGGCGTACCGCGCGAATCCAATATTTCTCGAGCGGTGATATTTTTGATTTTCATAAAATAATTTATTTTGTTTGACACTAGTATAACACTTTTTAAACAAAACAAAAACGGCCATTTTAGGCCGTTTGTTGTTTGTGATAACCTATTTTAACGTAAAACTTCGTAGCTGACGTTGACATTAACTATGACTTCACTGCTGCCCGTGGCAATACTGGGGGCGGCGCCACCGCCACCCAAACCGATGGCTTCGGTTTTGACGGCAAAGGTGTCATAAACCGGGCCTTCACTGGGAGCATATTCGTAGAAGCTGACAATATTGCCCAGTTTAATGCCCGTTTCATCAGCCAAAAACTTGGCTTTATCTTGGGCTTGCTTGATAGCTTCAACTCGGGCTTCTTGTTTGGCAGCTTCCGGATCATCAACGGTAAACTGCAAACCACCGACGCTGTTGGCGCCCAACTCACCGGCCTTGGCAAAAACTTCGCCAACTTTTTCTAGATTGCGGACTTTGACCATGACATCTTGATTGACTT
>CAZFXZ010000009.1:22806-25244 GCA_964523165.1 uncultured Gammaproteobacteria bacterium | reverse complement strand
GCTTATTTCTTTGGCTTTTCTTATGATTTGGCCACGATCAAAAATCGCGCGCCCAAACTAAATTTGGGCTATCGCCAAGTGCCGCAGATCGAAGGCAATCCGCCGGTTAACGTGGCTAACTATTGGGTTGAAACAGTCTCAAAAAAAACCACTCACGTTAATGAAGCTTGGGATTTTGTCCAATACATGACAGCCGAAAATCAAGTCAAGAGTTATTTAGACAAGACCAGCAAACCAACCGCTTTGCGCTCGCTCTACAATAGTCAAATCGAAGCCGAAGAATTGGCGCCATTTGTCAGTCAATTGCCAACAGCCAAAAATTGGTATAAAGGTTTGTCGCCCGAAGTGGCCGAAGCCGAATTTAAAGCCATGATCGAATCGGTGGTCATGGGGACCAAAACCGTGACCGAAGCGCTCAACTTGGCGGCCGGACGTATCCAACAAGCTTTTTAGTATGAAAAAATATCTTTTTTTGATCATCGGCTTGGCGTTGGGCGCGACGTTTTTTTTGGCTACACCGCAAGCTTCGCAAGCGGCTACCGGTTGTTGTTTGCAAGCCGGGGAATGCAATCGAGATGTACAAGAAACAGACTGTCCAGCCGATGCCTTTGATCCGGCCTGTGGCTGGCCAGAGTGTCAAGATGATCAAAGCGCCGGTAGCGGCTGTTGTTATTATGCTAGTTTAGGCACTTGTTCTTCGGGCGTGTCTGAAACGGATTGTTCAGCCAATAATGGTTTGTTTGATAGTGATTGCACTACTTTGCCGGGTTGTGCTAGTCAGAGCAGCGATAACGAAACTTCCGACGAACCGGTTAGTTCTTTTAAGCCAGCCGACATTTGCGGTACGGCGGCGGTAAAAAATTATGGCCAGCCCAGTGGACTTTTGACCGGCATGAGTGAAGTTTGTTACGCCTGCGGCGCTTGCGGGTTGTGCGATTTTTTACAAGTCGCCAACAATGTGGCCCGCTGGATCTTTGGTATTATGGGTGGCGTGGCCTTTATCATGTTTTTGTGGGGTGGGACGGGTTGGATCATGTCTTTTGGTAATTCGGAAAAAATTGAAGGCAGTAAAAAAGTTTTGACCAGTGCTTTGTTTGGCTTGGCTATTATCTTGCTGGCTTGGCAAATCGTTTATGTTTTGATCTTTATCTTTGCCGGTGGCAAAGTCGCCAACGTTGGTTTATTCCCCAGCAGTACCAAACAAAGTTACTTTTGGTACAATCCTTGTGAATTAAAAAAAGGTGCGGGTACTGATACAACTGCTAAATAATATTTTATGAAATACAACCTCATTGCCATTTTTATCATCGCCATATCTTTTTTGGGAATTGTTGGCGTCGGTTGGGCTGGTAATGAGGAGGATGCTCAGGTCCAGGTCGAGCTCAACAAAGCTCAACAGGGCGCGGTTGACAGTTTTCAACCGCTGGGCAATCCGCTCGAGGGTGATATTAATGATCCTGACACTTCGGCCAAACCATCATATCTCATCACTTTGTATGGTAAGGTCATAAATCGTTTTATCGTCATTTTGGGCGGTGTGGTGATGTTGATTATTGCCTGGAATGGCTTGGTCTGGTTGACTTCCGGCGGTCAAGAAGAAAAAGTCAAAAGCGCCAAAATGGCCATAGTTTATGCGGTTGGCGGTCTGATCATAATTTTTGCCGCCTACGCCATTGTTAATTTTGTTTTGCAGTCAACGATCGAAGCCTCGGGCCTGGGGCCGAGCGTCTAGAGGGTTGGTGTTAATATTGTTTTGACATAACGGGCCAAAAATTTTACAATAAGCTTAATAATAAAATAAAAAATTGAAAGGGGGTGACACTATGAGTAAAAAAATTTCGTTAGGAATTGTGAGCTTGGTTTGGTTGTTGACGCTGGTCGTTGTACCAGTGGTCGCGAGCGCTCAAAGCGGGGACTTGTTTGGTATCGGCTACGCCACGGCGACCGGTTTAACAAGTACTGATTTGCGAGTGACGGTTGCCAACATTATCAACGTCGCTCTTGGTTTGCTTGGTATTATCGCTGTTGTCATTATCTTGGTTGGTGGTTTCAAATGGATGACCGCCATGGGCAACGAAGATAAGGTCGGTGAATCTAAGAAGCTAATTGCCGCTGGCATCATCGGTTTGGCGATCATCGTTTCAGCCTATGCTATCGCCAATTTCGTTATCAGCAGTCTAGTCGAGGCGACTTCCAACTAGTCTTTGATAAATATTCCGCCGGGGGATAGACTTATCCCCCCTAGGAATGTTTAGCAAAAAAACAATTTTTATGAAAAAAATCTTTCCAACCCTAGTTTTGGCTTTTTTGTTGTTTGCTCCAATGGCGGTCGGGGCCGTTAGCACGACTGATCAGCCCGGTGACAAAAAATATGACCCGTCCTATGGCTTAAAAGACACGACTACGGCGGCTTATGGCACTTTGCCAACGACGGGAGA
>CAZFXZ010000009.1:16868-22706 GCA_964523165.1 uncultured Gammaproteobacteria bacterium | reverse complement strand
GTCTTTTTTGTCTTGACGGTTTATGCCGGTTGGTTGTGGTTTACGGCCGGTGGTAATGAAGATCAGATTACCAAAGCCAAGGGTATTTTAAAAAATGGCATTATCGGTTTGATTATCGTTTTTGGTTCGTACGCCATCAGTTTTTATGTCGTCGACGCCATTGTTGGCACGGTGACCTCCAGTCAATCTTAATAAGTTTCTGGCCATGAAAACATTATTTGTTAAGCTAGGTCTGATAACTCTAGTTGTTCTAACGACTTGTTTTTTGGCCGGCCCAGTTTTGGCCGCTGGTGACAATCTATCAACCGGAAAAAATCTCGACAATATTGTCGACAGGCTAGATAATTTTTCTGGCCCAGATGGCGTTGGCTTTGATGCCGCTACGACTGATGAGTATTCAGTTTTTGTTTTGATTGGCACTTATATTCAGTACGTCATGGCGTTTGTCGGTTTGGTCTTGGGCGTGATTATTGTCTACGCCGCCTATCTCTGGCTGACGGCTGGTGGTAATGAAGATCAGGTGACTAAGGCCAAAAGCTTGTTACGCAACGCCATTATTGGTTTAGTAATTGTTTTTGCCGCGGCGATTGTCACTGACTATATCACCCTTTCTTTGTTAGCTAATGACGCTAGTGTTGGAGTGCCATCAGAATAATTATGCTTAATAAGGCTAAACAAAACATTGCTCTATCCCTATCTATTATTACTCTCTTTTTATTTCCGGTTTTATCAGTTAATGCTGCGAAATTTTTCGATGATGATCTTGGTGGTGGCAATGGTGCTTTATTACAAAATAAAGATACTGCTATCGCTAATGCTGGGTTTGGCGGAGAGATTAGGGCAAACGTTTTTATTGGCAAATTAATTAATGGTCTGGCGGGAGTTTTGGGTGTGTTGATATTTTTGATAATTTTGTACGCCGGATTTTTGTGGTTGACCGCCGGTGGTAATGAAGATCAAGTCACTAAAGCCAAAACTTGGTTGCGCAATGGTTTGATTGGCTTATTTATCGTCATCGCCGCTTATGCCATCGCTTTATTACTAACCGCAGCTTTAACTCAAGGAGCAAACTATGGACAAGTTGACGCGCCAAATATTTAAATATTTTGTTATTATCGCGGCCGGTTTTTTGTTGCTAGGCGGTCCGGTTTTGGCGGCTAATGATTTGTATCAAGGCACGATTGATAAATTTCAGGATACTAGCTCACAAGCCGGTTATGCTCAGACGGCTGATGGCAACGCCCAATCTTTGATCTTTGTATTGTCTGGTCAGGTGGTGGCCTTATTGGTCAGTTTGGCTGGTATCGTCGTTTTTATTTTTATGGTGTATGGTGGATATTTGTGGTTGACGGCCGGTGGTAATGAAGATCAAGTCACCAAGGCTAAACAAATCATTAAAAATTCAATTATTGGTTTGGTTTTACTCATGGCTGCTGGTATTATAACTTACACTATTTACAATCTGGTCGTTTCTTCAGCTTTGGGTGAAAATTATTTTTTATAATATGATAAAAAGTTGGTCAAAAATATTTTTAGGATTATGGCTGATGATGTTTTTATTACAACCTGTAATGGTGGGAGCTATTGGTGAAAATGACCCACACGATCAAGCCGCTATTGGTTTGGATCAATTTCTGATGTCTAGTGGTTATGGAGATTTTTCGACCTATCAACAAAAAGGCGCGGCTTATTATATTGCGACCATCGTGCGGACGGCCCTGTCTTTTGTTGGTGTTATTTTATTGTTGATTATCATGTACGCCGGTTTTCGTTGGATGACGGCCGGTGGTAATGAAGATCAGGTTAGTGAAGCCAAGACCTGGCTACGCAACGCCCTGATCGGTTTAGCCTTGATCATTTTGGCTTACGCCATCGCCTTTTTTGTCACTTTTTGGATCTCCAACGCTTTTTTGGGCGGACCTTATACTTCTGATTAAAATTATTTTATGAAAAAAATTATCATCGCTTTATTGATCGTCGTAAGTTTACTGGGAGTTGTCGGTGCGGTTTATGCCCAAACGCCTTTGGAAAATTTACAACAAGTCGGACCCGACTCCGGCTACTCTGACCAAACCAGTCCTTTTACTTTGTTTAGTGTCATCGGTACCTTGATCCGGACATTTTTCATGTTTTTGGGTACCGTCTTGTTAGTCATTATTTTATACGCCGGTTTTCGCTGGATGACGGCTGGTGGTAATGAAGATCAGGTCAGTGAAGCCAAAAAATGGCTGCGCAACGCCATTATCGGATTGGCTATCGTCATGTTTGCCTTGGCTATCACTTATTTCATTGGTGAAGGTTTGGGTGGCGCGGCTAGTGACAATTATCCTAATTTCCCCTAAGACAACTCTATGTTAAAAAAAATCTTTTTTCTATTTGTCGCTGGCAGTTTGTTGGTTAGCTTGCTGCCGATGTCTAGCGTCCAAGCCGCCGATACCGATCCTTCAGAATTACCTTGGCTGGACGATCAACAAAACACCGAAAATCCTTGGGATATCATGAAGCTCGGTTTACAACCAGTCAAAAAAACCGGCTATGGTTTAGATACCGGTGATGAGCCAACATCGTTATTTGTTTCAGTGTCGTATGGTATTCGCATCGCCCTGTCGCTGATCGGTATAATTTTGCTGGTGATTATGGTCTATGCCGGTTTTCGTTGGATGACGGCTGGCGGTAACGAAGATCAAGTCAACGAAGCCAAGTCGTGGATACGCAATGCGGTGATCGGTTTGTTTATCGTCATTATTGCTTACGCCCTGTCGTCTTTTGTCATTGATCAACTTTATCGAGCTTCCACGATTACCGGTTAATTGTTTTGCAGCAGATAATTGATGGCTGAGCGCCAACTGTCGATCGATTGATGGCCGGAAACTTTGTGGCCATTGATAAAAAATGTTGGTGTGGCCAGAGCTCCGGCCTTACGACCCTCGATCATGTCGGCTCGGATCTCATCTAGATATTGGCGTTGATTAAAACAAGTCGAAAATTTAGCGGCATCCAAACTTAGTTGTTGACTATAGATAGTGCTAAAATCTTCAGGCACAGCTCCTTGATTAACAAACAATAAGTCGTGCATAGCCCAGCCAAAAGCTTGGCCTTGATCTTGAGCGCATTCTACAGCTAGAGCATAATCAAAACTACTTTGACTTAAGATCGGTAAGTCACGATAAATAAAACGAATTTTGCCAGCATATTCTTTGAGTAGTTGTTTCATGACCGGAAAGCTTTGCCGGCAATAAGGACAGTTGAAATCACCAAATTCAACAATGGTGATTGGGGCATTTGGTGGGCCGATGGTCAGATCGTCGGTCGTGACCACATCGATCGTGTCAGCAGATTGGGTTTTTGGCAAATTTTTTAAATCATTTCTAACTTGCAAGACCACGGCCGTAGTAAAGATCAGGCCAATAGCTAGCACAATGATAATAAAAACGCCCCACCATTTTTTATACCAAGGCTTTGGTCGAGGCAGAGAGTAGAGATGTTGATCGGACATGATCATAGTATACGAGAATTGACCCCAAGTTGACAAGAACGCCGCAATGGCGTAGACTAAACGCACTATTTTCTTCTAACTGGTATGAATCAAATCCTAACAATAATCCAACTTATTATCGGCGCCGCTCTGGTGGTCGCGATTTTATTGCAAAATCGCGGAGCTAGTATGGGCGCGATCTTTGGTGGCCAGGGCTCTGTTTACCGGACCAAGCGTGGTGGTGAAAAGATCCTCTTTTGGGTCACTGTTATTTTGGCCATAGCTTTTTTGGCCTTGGCTCTAGCTAATACTATTTTGACCGTTTAGTTTTTTATTTACGTTGCCTGATAGATTTTTATCTTATCAAGCACGATTATAGTGTGACTGAAGATAACAACGATAGTAGTAGTCGGTTTCGTCGCTGGTGGCGACGTTTACCCAAGACTACTGCCGATCAACAACTTATAGAACACCATCAAAAAGCCGAGTTTGATCGACAATTGGTTTTGGGTTTGCAAAAAAAGGATCAACGCTTGCCGGGTTTTGATCAACTGCGCCACATTTTTCGGGTTTTGACCGGCTGGGAAAAAAAGATTTTTATCGGAGCGGCGATTGCTTTGGTCGTTGGTCTGGTCGGCTTGATATTTAATATTTATAATAATTTTTCTCAGACCGTGCCGACGACTGGTGGCCAGTATTCCGAAGGTTTGATTGGTACGGTTAGATTTTTAAACCCTTTGTTTGCTTCAACTAATGACGTGGATGCTGACATTAGTAGTTTGATTTTTAGTGGTTTAGTCAAAAACACTCCACAGTCTGGCATCGTCGGTGATTTAGCTAGTAGCTATGAAGTTTCGCCAGATCAAAAACAATACACTTTTACCCTGCGCGATAATATTTTTTGGCACGACGGCATGCCGGTTAGCGTTGAAGATGTTTTGTTTACTTTTGATTTGATTAAAGACAGTGACATTGGTTCGCCGTTGAAAGTTAGTTTTGACGGCGTGACAGCCGAAAAGATTGACGACAAGACTGTGCGTTTTACGCTCAAAGAAACTTTCCCGGCCTTTTTGAATGCTTTGACAGTCGGTATTTTACCCAAGCATGTTTGGCAAAACACTCCCAGTGATGCCGTCCGACTTTCACCTTTAAACCTCAAGCCAATCGGGACCGGCCCATATAAATTTTCTTCTTTAAAAAAAGACAAAACCGGAGCTGTACATTCCGTAACGCTGTCATCGTTTTCTGATTATTATGTTGGCCAGCCGTATATTGATGAAGTAACTTTTCAGATTTACGCCGACTTTTCTTTGGCCGAACAAGCTTTGACCAATCGTCACGTCTTGGCTTTGAGTTATTTACCCAAGGACAGTCGCGATAAGTTATTTGGCGACGATGACAGTTATCAGGACTATCGTTTGCGATCGTTGCAATTCCCTCAATATGTCGCAGTATTTTTCAACCAAAACGCTGCTGGTTTACTCAAAGAAAAAACCGTCCGCCAAGCTTTAGCCCAAGCTATTGATCGACAACGCATCGTGCGCTCAGTTTTGCGAGGTCAGGGCACTGTTATTAACGGGCCGATCTTACCGGGTTATGTCGGTTATGACGCCAGTCTAACCGGCTATGAATTTTCGACTGATCAGGCCAATAGTTTATTGGACAGCGCTAAGTGGGCCAAGCTTGATAGTGCCGAATATATTGCCAAAGCTCGAGCGGCGGAACAAGCAGCTCAAGGAGAAAGTTTTGTTGATCGTAGCGACGAAGAGCGTTTGCAAGAATTGGGTCAGCAAAAGTTTTTTAGACAAAAAGGTAACGAAGAGCTAACTATTACTTTGACCGTTGTCGACGAGCCGGAAAGTTTGGGCATCGCTGAAATTATCAAAGAAAATTGGCAAGCTATTGGCGTGCGGACCGTCATCGAAGCGGTCAGTGTCAATGATGTCAGACGGACTGTTATTAAAAATCGCGACTACCAAGCTTTTTTATATGGCGAGGTGGTTGGTAGTGATCCGGATCCATTTCCATTTTGGCATTCTTCACAAAATAGCGATCCCGGTTTGAACCTAGCCATCTTTACCGATCGTCGAGTCGATGCCGCGATCGAAAAAGCCCGTCAAACTACTGACCAAGGTGTCCGCGAAACTGAATACAAAAATCTACAGAATGTTTTGTTGTCCGAAGTCCCGGCTATCTTTCTTTTTAACCCAACCTATCCTTATGTGATCGACGAGGATGTCAAAGGTTTGCAAGTCGATAGGATCTTCACGCCGGCCGATCGTTTGTCAGATATGGCCAGCCGCTATTTCAAAACCAAAAGAATCTGGTCTCGTTAATACACCCGGCCTTGGTGGTGGAATTGG
>CAZFXZ010000009.1:0-16768 GCA_964523165.1 uncultured Gammaproteobacteria bacterium | reverse complement strand
GCCGTGAGCGGACCAGCTCGCTTTGACGAGCTGGCGAGTCTCCCCCAAGGCACCAAATTTTAATTTTATTTTTCTCATTTTATTTATCAGTAAACTTTATGATGTCAGGAAAACAAACCCAAAGATCTAGTAAACGTCGGATGCCTAATATCTCACGACGTTTTTCACCACGACTCAACCCTAGTTTAGCCGTGCCGTCTAACCCCGACACTACCAAGCCCAAACGAACTTTCAATTTGGCGGAACGGGCTTTAGTTAGTGCAGAACGTAATTCACGCAGTAAATTGCGGATCATCCCCTTGGGTGGTCAGGAAGAAGTTGGTCGCAACTGTACGCTTTTTGAATATGAAGACAGTATTATCATGCTCGACGCCGGTTTACAGTTTCCCGAAGAAAACATGCCGGGTATCGATTACATTATTCCGGATTTAAATTACTTAAAAGGTAAAGAAAAAAATGTCCGAGCCGTATTATTTTCTCATGGACACCTTGATCATATTGGCGCGGCGCCGTTTGTCTTGGAAAAATTAAATTACCCGATCATCGCCGGTCGACCTTTGACTTTGGCGATGGTCAAACATCGTCAAGAAGATTACAAGCCCAACACTTCAAAAAACTTAAAAACCATAGAAATCAAAGGGCTGAAAGATGTTTTGCGCTTTGGTCCTTTTACGATCAAATTTTTTCAAGTCGAGCACTCAGTCATGGATGCTGTCGGTGTCATCATTGAAACGCCCGCCGGCACAATCATTCACCCCGGTGACTGGACGCTAGAAAAAGACGCCAAGGGTCAGCCGGTTATTGATTATACTTTTTTACGTAAATTGCCTAAACGGCCGACGATCTTGATGTTAGAAAGTTTGGGTGCGACTGACGTCCGACCCAGCGCTTCATCGCAAGATATGGAAAAAAACTTGACCGAGCTGATTAAGAACGCCCCCAGTCGTTTGTTGATTGGGACTTTTGCCTCACAGATTGAACGTATCGGTTGGATTATCGAAACGGCAGAAAAGTTTGGCAAAAAAGTCGCGCTAGATGGTTTTAGTATGAAGGTCAACGTCGAGCTAGCCAAAAAATTTGGTTATATCAAAGCCCGCAAAGGCACCTTAATAAAAATCGACCAGATCGATAGCGTGCCTGATAATAAATTGGTGATCATCGCCACCGGTGCTCAAGGTGAGTCCAACGCCGTTTTGTCTCGGATTATCGCCGGTTCGCATCGTTTTATCAAAGTACGCAAGACCGATACGATAGTTTTCTCATCTTCTATCATCCCGGGCAACGAACGGACGATTCAGACACTCAAAGATGGTTTGTATCGTCAATGCGACAACGTTATCCATGGCGAAATCATGGATATCCACGTTTCCGGTCATGGCAATCGCGACGATATAGCTTTTATGTTGGAACAAATTCGTCCGGATTATTTCTTTCCGGTTTATGCCTATCACTACATGTTGAAAGAAGCGGCCAAGTTGGCAATCAGTAAAGGTTTGTCGGCCGACCGAGTAGTGGTTTTGGACAATGGCCAAGTTGGCGAAGTGACTAATCACAAAGCTCGCGCCACGTCCGAAAAAGTTTCGGCCGAGTATGTTTTTGTCGACGGTTTGGGTGTGGGGGATATTTCTGACGTTGTCTTGCGCGACCGTAAAATGATGGGTGAAGACGGCATGCTTGTCGTCATCGCCACGATTCGCAAAAAGACCGGTCAATTGGTCCAAAATCCCGACATTATTTCACGTGGTTTTATCTACATGAAGGAAAATAAACAACTGGTCGAAGATACGCGCGGCAAAGTCAAACAAATCCTCAAAGAATCTGGCAGTAAAGGCCCGGCTCAAGAAAATTATTTGCGCAATAAGATCCGTAATGATGTCGGCGACTTTTTGTGGAAAAAGACCAATCGTCGGCCGATGGTCATCCCCGTCTTGATCGAAGTTTAATTGTGCTATAATGACTATATGGCTAAGTCTAAACCTATAGTTTTGTCCGGTATTCAGCCCAGTGGCGCGTTGCACATTGGCAATTATTTGGGTTCGCTAAAAAACTTTGTCGAGCTACAAAATAGTGGCAAATATGATTGTTACTTTTTTGTCGCCGATTTACATGCCATGACGCAAAGTTATGACCAAAAGTCGTTGACCGACAAGACACGTCAGATCGTGGCTAGTTATTTAGCGGCTGGTTTGGACCCCCAAAAGTCGACAATTTTTGTCCAATCTTTGGTGCCTGGTCATACCGAATTAGGTTGGATTTTTAATACTTTGACGCCGATGGGTGAGTTGTCCCGCATGACGCAATTCAAAGACAAATCAGCTCGTCAAGAAAAAAATATCAACATTGGTCTGTTTGATTATCCGGTTTTGCAAGCCGCTGATATCTTGTTGTATCGAGCTGATTTTGTACCGGTGGGCCAAGATCAAATTCAGCATCTGGAGCTGACCAATAAAATCGTCAAATTGTTTAATAATCGTTTTGGTCAAACCTTTGCCGACATTAAGCCGTTATTGACCGCGACTCCAAAAATCATGAGTTTGCTTGAACCACAAAAAAAGATGTCCAAAAGTTTGGGGGAAAGTCACTGTATTTTTATCACGGATGATGCCAAAACTATTGCCAAGAAATTATCCCGTGCCGTGTCGGATACTGGTGACGGTGCTTCAGCCGGCGGGCAAAACCTTTTGACGCTTTTAGATAATTTTTCTTCGCCCGCGACGATCAAACTTTTTGCTGAGCAAAAAAAGAAAAAAGCTCTTCGCTTTGGCGATCTAAAAAAACAACTAGCCGTCGACATTGCCCATCACTTTGCTGATTTTAGAAAAAAATATCTAGCCTTAGAGAAAAACAGTAAGGCCATAGATGAGATCATAGTAGCTGGTAGTCGAGTGGCGACCGAAATTTCAATTGAGACGATGCGTGAAGTCAGAAAAAAGGTCGGTCTACTTTCGTAAAACGTTAAACAAAAAAGCCGATCGTCTTGATCGGTTTTTTGGTGCTGAAGTCCGGCGAGTAAGCCGAATTTTGTTTTAATGACCATCTATCTGGGACGATTATTGCTAACCGCCTCAAGCGAGCAACCATCTCCCGCGGGGCGGGAGGCATTTACTCTTGCACTAGAGAGGGTTTACCATACACTCTCGATCACTCGAGAGGAAGAAGAGTAGCATTTGACAGCTGATCAAATACCTCCCTTCTCTTTTCACCTTTCTCCCCCGAAGCTTTAGCGTAGGGGGATAGTATTGTCTCTGTGGCACTTTCCCTATCTCGCCGCCGCTTTTCAGCCTAGGCGGACGGTCGCCGTTAGCGACTCTCTTTGGCAGTCTTGTGACAGACTGAGTGTTCGGACTTTCCTCTCCGTACTTACGTACAGAGCGGTCAATTTGCCCAACTTCAGCTTGTCGATCATACATCTTATAGCTTATTTTGTCAATGCTAAGTCTTTGACTTTATGCTAATTTTTCAATAAAATAGAGACATTAAACTATGAAAAAATCTGACTTAACATTTACCGCCTTATTATTGCCGGTTGATTATTTAACCGTGGTTTTGGCTGGTATTTTGGCCTATTTTTTTCGTTTCAAATCATTTTTGACGGATGTCCGGCCGGTCGTATACGCCTTGCCTTTTGATCAATACGCCAGCATTGTTTTTAGTATGGCTTTGGGTTGGGTGGCGATTTTCGCATTTTCTGGCCTATATCGGACCAAAGCTTCTCGTAAATTTTTGAGTGAATTTTCGCGAATCTTTTTAGCTTGCTCGACGGCGACTTTAACTCTGATAGTTTTGATTTTCTTTTTGAAGGAAGAATTATTTTCTTCGCGGTTTATTATTTTGGCTGTTTGGTTATTAAGTATCGTGACAGTGACGTTTGGTCGGGCTTTTATCCGAGCTTGGCAAAGATTTTTGTATTCAGTCGGTTATGGTGTCAATCAAGTGGCGATCTTTGGTCTCAATGGTACGACCGATATTGTCGTGCGAGCCATCGCCGCTCATCCGGCGTTGGGCTTGCGCGTCGTGGAACGCTTCATCAAATTTGTTGACGCTGACAAGAAAGTTTTAGAAAAATTAAAATCCGCCAAACAGTTAGATGAAGTCATCGTTACTGATCCAAATTTGGACAAAATCCAGATGCTCGATTTGGTTGATTGGTGCGATGAACATCATGTCACGTTCAAATACGCCCCCGATTTATTTCAAGCCAAAGCTACCAACATTGATATTGGTACATTGGCTGGCGTGCCGATCATTGAAATAAAAAAAACTCCACTCGACGGTTGGGGTAAAATTTTAAAAAGAATATTTGACTTTCTAGTCGCTGCGATTTTGTCGATCGTTCTTTTGCCGATCATGATAATTATCGCTCTGGCCATTAAAATAGATTCTCGCGGACCGGTGATTTACAAAAATCGTCGTATGTCCAAAGAAGGCGAATTTACGACTTACAAATTTCGTTCGATGAAAATTGAATATTGCACCGGTCCCGGTTATGGCGGCAAACAGGCTGAGGAGCTGGAGCAAGATCTGATTGCCAAAAACAACGCCCGGCAAGGTCCGGTCTATAAAGTTTTATCCGATCCTCGACGTACGACAGTTGGCAGATTTTTGGAGCGTAGTAGTTTAGATGAATTGCCGCAATTGTGGAATGTTGTTTTGGGTAATATGAGTTTAGTTGGTCCTCGGCCGCATCAACCACGTGAAGTCGCTCAGTATCAACGTTCACACAAAGCGGTTTTGGCTATCAAGCCGGGTATTACCGGTCTAGCGCAAATTTCCGGCCGCTCGGATTTGAATTTTGATGATGAGGTACGACTTGACACTTACTATATCGAAAATTGGAGCTTGCTGTTTGATGTTTGGATTTTACTTCGTACGCCGTGGGCAGTCATCACGCGTCGCTCTCGTGTTTAATCTATGAAAGTTGCTTTGGTCCACGACCATCTCGTCCAATACGGCGGTGCCGAACGAGTTTTAAAAGTTTTACACGGCATGTTTCCGGCCGCGCCAATTTTTACATTGTTGTATGACCATAAAACAATGGGTAACGATTTTGTCAAAAAAGATATTCGGCCATCATTTTTACAAAATCTACCCTTGGCCTTAAAGCATTATCAGTGGTATTTGCCACTTATGCCCGCCGCGACCGAACATCACGATCTTAATGATTTTGATTTGGTTATTTCTTCGGCTTCGGCCATGGCCAAAGGCGTTATCACCAATCCCAAGACTTTACATATCTGTTATTGTCATACTCCGACACGATATTTGTGGACGGATACGCATAGTTATGTCCGAGAATTAAAAACTAACCGTTTGTTAAAAAAAATTATCCCGCTATATCTGACTCGGTTGAGAAAATGGGATCGGTTGGCGGCCGACCGCGTCGATCATTTTATCGCCAATTCACAAACCGTGGCCGATCGGATTAAAAAATATTATCGCTCGCCCAGCGAAGTGATTTACCCGCCAGTTGAGGTGGAAGATTTTTATTTGGCCGAACGCGTCAATCATTATTATTTGGCTGGTGGGCGATTGGTATCTTATAAGCGTTTTGATATTGTCGTCCAAGCGTTTAACAAGCTGGGTATCCCGTTGAAAATTTTTGGTGATGGGCCGGAAGAAGAAAAATTAAAAAAAATGGCTCGGCCGCACATCGAATTTTTGGGCAAAGTCAGTGATAGTAAGAAAGCCGAACTTTACGCTCATTGTTTGGCCTTTATCAACCCGCAGGAGGAAGATTTTGGCATTACGGCGGTTGAAGCCATGGCTTCGGGCCGGCCGGTCATTGCTTATCCGGTCGGTGGAGCGACCGAGACCGTTATTCCCGGCTTGAGCGGCGAATTTTTTGATGAACAAACTTGGGAAAGTCTGGGCGACGCCGTCATTCGTTTCAAACCGGACAAGTATGATCAAAAAAAGATTCGCGCTCATGCCGAACAGTTTAGCACCCAAGCTTTTGAAAAGCGCTTAAGTGATTTTATCGAAAAGAAATATCAAAGTTTTAAAGGCCGCAAACCGCTTGTTAATTAGTTTATGATTATTGGTCTCGATACCAGAATATTAGCTGATCAAAATTGGAGCGGTGTGAATTGGTATTTATATTATTTACTTGATGAGTTATTGGCTGTCGATCGTCACAATACCTATATTTTGTTTTATAACGGTTGGCACGACCAACCAAAAGTTTTACAACGCTGGGCTCAATATGACAATGTCAAATTGGCAGTCAGTCGTTGGCCAAACAAATTTTTAAATCTTAGTTGTCGATTTTTACATTGGCCCAAACTTGATCGCTTGCTGGGTGGTTGCGATATTTTTTTGGCCCCCAACTTGGGATTTTTTTCGCTATCGACCAAGACTAAATTTATGGTCGTGGCCCACGACCTGTCCTATTGGCGCTATCAGACTTTTTTCAACTGGCGACAACGGTTGTGGCATTATTTAGTTTCGCCGCAAAAATTGTTTTTAGCTGCGGATAAAATTATTACGGTTTCAGTTAATAGCCGTCAGGAGTTGTCTGATGTGTTGCCGGGCTTAAACGATAAAATCACAACCATCTACCCCGGATTACCACCGGCGGCCTCGGTTGAGGTATTAAATGACTTGCCCAACGAATTTTTTTTGTCATTGGCCACCCGTGAACCACGTAAAAATTTGAGCGGTTTGATCAAAGGCTATGAAATTTTTCGTCAACAATCGGGTAAAAATATTGGTTTGGTCGTGGCTGGCGGAAGCGGTTGGTTGAGCCAAGATTTGCAAGCTCAAATCGCGGCCAGTCCTTACTTGGCCGATATAAAATTGCTGGGCTATGTCAGCCAAGGTCAAAAAACTTACCTTTATCAACGAGCCAAAGCTTTGTTGTACCCATCTTTTTATGAAGGTTTTGGTTTCCCGCCGCTCGAGGCTATGTCGTGCGGTTGCCCGGTGATTAGTGCCATCAGTTTTGGCACGTCTGAGGTTTGTCACGACGCGGCTCTGCTGGTCGAGCCACATCATGTTGAACAAATCGCCGCCGCCTTGAGCTTGGTCATATCTCCGGCTAGAGAAGGTTTGATGGCTGCCGGCCAACAACGAGCCGCGAATTTTACTTGGTCCAAAACAGCTGAGCAATTTTTAGATATTTTTCGTCAATATGAAAATCGTCATTGACGCTCGTCTTTACGGCCCGCGTACCGCTAAAGGCTTGGGGCGCTATGTCCAACAAATCGTCGAAGGTTTAAAGCAAATTGATCATAACAATCAATATATTGTTTTGTTGTCAGCTGATAATTTTGATGAATTTAAAACTACTCCTAATTTTCAAAAAGTTTTGGCTCCTTGGCGTTGGTATTCATTAGCCGAACAAATATTTTTACCCGGTTTGTTAAAAAAACTTGCTCCAGGTTTGGTTCATTTTCCTCACTTCAACGTGCCAATTTTTTATCGTGGCAAGTTTGTCCTGACTATTCATGACCTACTTTTGCGCCGTCATCATTCGCGGCGGGCTAGTCGTCTCGGTCCATGGTTGTTTTGGCTTAAAAAACGTGGCTATTTATTGGTGACTTATTTGGCTATCCGTCGCGCTCAAAAAATTATTGCCGTTTCTGAGTTTACCAAACAAGAAATTAGCCACTTTTATCCTGGTTCGACTTCCAAAATCACGGTTATTTATGAGGGCCTGACCAGCCTGTCAACAACGGCTCAAAACGGCGATGACAAGGCCATATTTTTACGCTATAATATCACTAGACCATACCTGCTTTATGTTGGTAATGGTTACCCGCACAAGAACCTTGAAACCGCCTGCCAAGCCTTTGAACTTTTGCGTCAAAAGTGGTCGGGAAATTTTGTCATCGTCGGTGGCCTGGATTATTTTTTGCAACGCTTGAAAAAGCAAGTGTCTAGTCCCGATATCATTTTTACCGGTTATGTGCCGGATAGTGATTTGTCAATATTGTATCGTCAGGCCAGTGTTTACGTTTTTCCGTCTTTATATGAAGGTTTTGGCTTGCCGCCGCTGGAAGCCATGGCTCAAGGCAGTCCAGTCGCTTGTTCAGACATCCCGTGTTTGAAAGAAATATGTGGTGCGGCGGCCGAATACTTTTCACCTCAGTCGGCCGATGATATGGCCAAAGTTTTGGAAAAATTATTAAACAACCCCGGACGACAAATTGATTTACGTTGTCGTGGCCTCGAACAAATCAAGCGTTATGACTGGTCGGCGGCCACCAAACAACATCTCGACATCTATCTTCATGCCCACGGACAAAACAAAAAAATTACCCAGTCGCAAAACCCGCCAAGCTCCTAAAGAGGTTGTTTTGTCAGTTCGTCAGTATAGTGATTTTGATCATTATGTTTCACCGCATTTGGTAGACCTTCGTCCCGAGCCGTCGGCTTGGCGCCAACCGTTGGTTGATGAGCCACTTTTTGACGTACCGGCTAAACCTTTAGCTAGTCTATCTTTTAAAAAACCGATCCGGTCGATTGAACCCCAGCCCTGGCCAGCCGAAATCCCGACGACCTTTACTCGTCCGACCAAGCGTCGTTTTGATTTTAGCGCTCAATTGAAAAATATTTTATCGACACTGTGGTGGCCTATGCGACAGATCAAAAATTTTGGTCAGGCCGTCAGTCGAATGATTAATAATTTTTCTTGGCCAACTTGGCGATATGAATTTCGGCCACTCAAAGCTTTAGCCGGATTTGTCGTGGTTGGCTTGCTGTTGGTTTTGCCTTTGAGCGGTTTTAGTTATTTTCAAGAAATCCAAGACAAGCGTGATCGAGTGTTGCAGGATGGTCAGGTCGCCTTGGATAGTTTGCGCCAAGCTAATTTTGATCAGGCCTATCAAAATTTTTACAATGCTCAAGCTGAAATCGACGACATTAATTCTTTACTCAAAACAGTCGTTGGTTTATTGCCAAGTTTCGGTCAGTCTTTAGAGTCAGCACAAAATTTGACGGCCGCTGGTAAAAATTTATCATTGATTGCTCAAGATCTGTCCACGGCTCTCGAAGGTTTACAAAGTCCAGACTTAACAATTTTGGATAAAATCAAAGTTTTAAATGAGCGGTTGAAAATCATCCAGCCGCGAGTGGCCGAAGCCAGCCGGCAGTTGGCTCAAGTCGACGCTCACGTTTTGCCCGACAAATATCAAGCCGCTTTTATCACTGCCCAACAAAAAATGCCTCTGATCAGCGGCAGTGTCGATTATTTGGTAGAAATTTCCGATTTGGTTATAAACTTTTTGGGTGACGGTCAACTTCGTCGCTATTTGGTTTTGTTTCAAAACAACAACGAGATCCGACCGACGGGAGGATTCATTGGCAGTTACGCCTTAGTTGATATTTCGGCCGGGCAAATTCGTAATATTGAAGTGCCCGGTGGTGGCTCTTATGACTTGCAAGGTAGTTTGCAGGCCAAGCTGGCTAGCCCTGAGCCATTGCGATTACTAAATGCTCGCTGGGAATTTCAAGATAGTAATTGGTTTCCCGATTGGCCGACTTCAGCCGAAAAAATTATGTGGTTTTATCGTCAAGCCGGCGGCCCGACGGTCGACGGCGTGGTCGCTATCAACTCTGATTTAGCTCGCGATCTATTGGCTATATTGGGGCCGCTGGATATGACCGAATATGGCAAGACAATTACGGCCGACAATTTTTATGACGAGACACAAAAAGCCGTAGAATTGGAATACGACAAACAAGAAAATCGCCCCAAGGAGTTTATTGGCGGTTTGGTGCCAAAATTATTAGAAAAGGTTTTGACGGTTAGCCCGCAACAAGGTTTAAAAACCGCTACTTTATTGCATGATTCGTTATCGAATAAAGATTTGCAAATTTACAGCACCAATGAGGTTTTGCAACGCTCATTACGCTCGCTTGGTTGGTCTAATGAAATCGTACCAACCTCTGGCGACTACGTCATGATCGTTAATGCCAATATTGCCGGTGAAAAAACCGACCTCGTCATGTCACAAGACGTGACACACGAAGCCCGTGTTTATGACGATGGCTCGATCATTGCCACTACGACCATTACTCGGACCCATACTGGTCAGGCCGGCCTACCCTTTACGGGCGTACCCAATGTTAATTATTTACGTTTGTATGTTCCGCAGGGTAGCACGTTGATAGCGGCTAGCGGCTTTGACTATCCGGAGTTAAAACTTTTTGACTATCCGGCTGAAGATTATGTCACTGATCAGGATCTGTTAAAAATTAGCGGGACGGTCGATGTGGATTTTGAAACCGGCGTGGCAATCAATAATGAATTTGGCAAAACTGTTTTTGCTGGTTGGACGCAGACCAATCCCGGCCAAACTTCGATCGTGACTTTTACCTACCGCCTGCCATTTCGTTTAAATTTTACAAAAAATTTAGCTCAAACTAATTTTCTTGATCGTCTAGAACAACATTTTGACTTGGTGACCGAAACGGCTAATTATTCTCTGATTGTCCAAAAACAATCCGGTCAAGAGGGACGCTTTACCAGCCGTTTGATTTTACCCGACGGTTGGCAGTTACATTGGCGCTATCCCGACTCTCTGTCGTTTGAGCGGGGAGTGGTAAATTATCAAACTGATTTAACCAAAGATCAGGCTTATGGTGCCGTCTTTATACGTCCACAACTTTAAATTTTATGACTACCAATAATCATATACCAAAAAAAATCAGCACACAGGAGATGAAAAAAGATCTAAAAAATATTTATCAGAGTGAAGATGGTCAAATGACAGATATTACTACTTTGGATCAACAGACTACCAATCGCCCGTTGCGTTTTGCTTTGGGTTTGACGATTTTTACTGTGATTGTGGCGGGTGTAGCCTGGTTGGGAGCTTGGACTTTTCGTCATTACGCACCAGACAGTGTCCAAAACTTTTTTGGCGGGCGCAATCAGCAAATTGAATTGAGTATTCAAGGCCCGGACGAAGTGTCGGCTGGTGATATGGTCGAATATGTTATCAAATATAAAAATCGTGGTCAGGTCGCTGTCGACGAAACCAGTTTGAATGTCCGTTATCCGGCCGGATTGATAGTCGAATCTGTCGAGCCGGCGGCTAGGGTCCGTGTCGATAGTCAACTCAAACTGGAAGACAATTGGGATTTGGGTACGTTGTCTCGTGATCAGGAAGGTCAGATCGTTATCAAGGGGCGTTTGGTCGGTGAGGACAAGTCCAATCAAAATTTTTGGGCCGTTTTGTACTATCAACCGGCCAACTTTTCTTCCAAATTTCAACAAGAAGCCAGTAAAACCACAACGATTAACGGTGTGCCTTTGCAGGTTGAAGTGAGTACGGCCGCGACTATTCCCCCATCGGAAGATTTAGAAATTAAAATAAAATATCGCAATAGTACGGATAAGGTCTTGGCTAAGGCGGCGATGGAAATAGTTTACCCCAAAGATTTTACCGTCCAAGAAACCCAACCTGAAAACACCGATGATCGTTGGTTGGTCGAAAATTTGGAGCCACAAACAGAAAACGAAATCACGATTATTGGACATTTTGCCGCCACAACCTCGGGCCCGCAAGAATTTATTGTCAAATCGTTATTATTGGATAGCCAAGAGGATTACTTGTTGCAAGAACAAAAAATTGTCGTCACGGTCATGGAAAGTGATGTCACGATTGAATTAAAAATCAATGGCAGTCGCGAAGATGATACTGTGTCATTTGGTGATTCACTATCCTACTCTTTGATTTATGAAAATACTGGTGATCAAACTTTGTCCGACGTCACGGCCAGTGTGATCGTCTCGTCGACCGGTGAATTGATCGACTGGACGAGTTTATTTGATCGTTACGATGGTTCGTTGGAAGAATTTGAGGCTGGTAAAATTTTGTCTTGGACTTCTAAAGAAGTGCCCAATCTAGCCAAAGTTAAACCCGGTCAAAAAGGCGTGATAGATTTTAGTGTCGATATTGTCGGAGCGGCCGGAGAGGCGTCCGGTGATTTAAATATTCGCAGTGCGGCGGCCATGAAGATCGGTCAAGTCGGTGATCAATCTGTCACGGTGGAGCAAAAAAGCAATACCGTCAAATTGTCTTTAAATTCCAATATTAGCCTGACAACCAAAGGTCGTTATTTTGACGACAAAGGTAATCCGGTAGGTAGCGGACCATTGCCACCCAAGGTTGGGGGGACGACGACTTATTTGATTGATTGGCAAATTGACAACTCTTTACACGAAATTCAAAATGTCGTGCTGCAAACTGTTTTGCCGACATCGGTCACTTATGACAAATTGGTCAAGGTTTCTGTCGGAGATTTGACTTACAATCCGGCTACTCGAGTCGTGAGTTGGACAATCAATCGTTTACCACCCAGCGTGGCCACGACCGGTCAAGCCAGTTTTGCCGTCAAGATTACGCCCAGTGGCCAGGATTTTGGTAAGGTTTTACTGCTGACCGGCGAGCAACGTCTGACGGCTCGTGATAAAAATACCAACGCGATTATCGAAAAGGTCCAAGGTGCGATCACGACCGACCTACTTTACGACACGTCGGCTAAAGGCCGCGGGACAGTCGTCGAATAAATTTTGCTAAACGATAGAGCTGATAAAGACTGACCGATACTGGCAGGTCGAAAGTGCCGGGATATTTAACTATTTTTGGATTGAAGCCTTGTTTAAAACGACTGACGCCCGGCCATTTTTTTTCATCATAACCCCAAAAATCATATTGTCGACAGCCACTATTTTTTGCGTCGATGATTTGTTGCCATTGCAACAGATGAGGGGCCATTAACTGGCGATAATTATAATCCGCTCCACCGTGAGCATAAATAGCCGTATCACCAAAAAAATAAACAATATTGGCAGCGATGGGATTTTTTTGGTACTCGGCAATATAAAGCTGAGGCTTAAAAGACTGATAGTGACCGGCAAATATTTTGAAGTAGTAGCTCTTGGGGTGAGTTTTAACGGCTTGGCGGTCGTAAGTTTTTTTTAATAATTGCCAAAATATTTCCAAATCTTGCGGATGCTGTAAAGTCCGGACAGTCAGACCCTTTTTTTGTGCCAATTTTATATTGTAACGAGTCTTGGCATGAAAGCTAGATGACAATTTATCAATATCTGGTCCAAGATCCAAAATGGCCGTTTGGGCTGGATGGACATCGTTGGTCCGTCGACCAAAAAATCTAGGCCAATTAAATGTTGGCTCAAAACGACAAAACGCTACATGTTGTCTAGCGGCTTGATTTTTTAAATCGGCGATAAAATCTGACAGCTTGGCGCTATTATCGACGATTGGTCCGCGAGGGGCATACCAATATTTTTGGCCACCGGGTAGGCTGTGTTGGATAAACAGGCCAGCATTGTCACCGTTGATTAAATAATAAACAGGTCGCTGCAAAATTTGTTGTAGATTGGCCCAGTCGGTGGATTGAAAAAGACCACCGTCGTGTCGGGCGGTAAATTTGGCAAAATCTTTTTTATCGACGAGGGGCATTATTTGGCAAGAAGTTTTAGAGCCGCTTTGATTTTTTGTTCAATCGGCAGAGAGGTGTCAATTTGGGCCAAGGTTTGTCTGACGTCTAAGGCGCCATAACCCAAGCCAATCAGCGCATCAATGGCTTCAGCGTCGCCCACGACCGACATGCTTGCCTGACTACTATCACGAAGTTTCAACACGATCAGTTCGGCGGTTTTTTTGCCGATGCCCGAGACTTTGGTCAGTAATGAAGTATCGCCCAAAGCGATAGCTTTTTTTATTTCGTCTAATTGAGCTAACTCAAAAATATTCAAAGCCGTTTTTGGTCCGACACCAGAAACCGAAATCATTTGCTTGAAAAAATTAACACTTTCTAGATCGGCTAGGCCGTATAGCTCAAAAATATCTTCGCGGACGTGAGTGTGGATATAGAGCTCGATCGGACTGCCCAGTGTTTTTTGGGCTAGGAGGGATCGAGGTGCTAAAACACTATAACCGACGTTATTGACCTCGATAATGGCCTGGCGGTCATTTTTAGCCTTTAATAAGCCATTGAGATAACCAATCATAGGGATTTACTTTTTCTTTTTGACTCTTGAGACGCGAATTAAGCCTGAGCAGGGGATAATTTTTATGCCCTTTTTTTCTAATTCGTCGAGCAGTAAATTCATACCCAAAGAATCAGACGACATGTGCCCGGCGATAACGACGTTGATGTGAGCAGCTTCAGCTTGTTTTTTGTGTTCTTCGGATTGGTGCATGGCAACAATTGTGCCGACACCAGCCGCGGCCATTTTTTCATAAATCTTAACAGAACCTTCCGTGCCGCCGGTGATTTCCGTCACGGCGATGCGGCCGGCCCGATTGCCCGGGGCGCCAGCAAAGAGGCGGGGGCCGGCCCCTTGTTTAATAGCTTCTTGATATTCGGGAATTTCTTTGAGTAAGTCCAAAATCTCACTGACGTATTCCGGTTTCTTTTTGTCAATAATGTTTTTCAAAAAAGTAGCGACGAGGTTATCGGTCTGAGTGTGAGTGTTGATGTAGCTGATATCTAACAGTTTAGCGATATCGATTGGCCGAGTGTGATTGATGGGGTGGACGCCGCGAGCGACTTCATCGATGCGTTCACGGATTAGTGACTCGGCAATGTTGATTGGTACGCCGTAGCCGGCTACGACCTCGGCTTGCAAATGCATAACGTCATGTAAATCAGCCAAAGCTTTGCCACGTGGATGATGAGCCATGATCAAGTCGATATCACCGAGACGATCGGCTAGCAAAACTTCATCACCTTCCATATCAATACCGGCCAAAATCTTTTTGACCTCGGGATTTTTTTTGCTGATATGATGAATGCGGCCGTCGATGTAGGGATTGGTTAGTGCTTCGACGTCAAATTCTTTTTTTTGCGCCGGCGTCATTTTATCATAAAGCTCTTTTTTGCGCTTCAACATTTTTTCGACAGCCTTTTTGCCACGCAGATCGGCCTCAATGCCCATTTTAGTCGCTAACTCAAATATTTGTTGGACTTTCATAAGATTTGTGATTTTAATTAAGTGGCCTCGATGTCTTTTTGCGGTCGGCGAATTGTTTCCCCACCTTTATTTTTAGTTGGCTTGGAGTGATGAGTTTCACCATGTCTATATTTTCTATCCAGCCACGCCTTGAAAGTATTTAATTTATCAAAACGAAATTTTTGATCAAGATCGTAAACTATGTTTTCTGCTGTATGGTCTGGTTTTCTTGAAGTCGCACTGGGAGTTTTGAGAATATTATGTCCAGTTTGAGCTATTTTTAAATCTGATCCAGAAGTCAGTTTTTCCGGTAGCCAGTCGTTTTGACTGTTGTTACTGTCAAAATCAACGCCTTGTAATTTTTTAGTTTCGGTTTTAGAAACCAAGTGACTGCCATGAGGCATTTCTGGCGTTTCTGGTTTTTGGCTCTTTGATCTTACAATACTTTGATCGTCAATATTCTCAGGATTGACATAATGACCACCCATATCACGCAGTGGAACATTTTTTACATCTCGCATTTCATCTTTTGTGCTGGTGTCGAATTCAAATGGATCGTCGCGAAGTGATTCTGGAGATTTCCTAGCCATAAAAATAAGATTATTTTTTTAAACCCAACCACAAGTCGTGGTCGTCGACTTTGACCGTGTTTTGATACTGATCGTCAATTTTATTTTTTTCGTTTTTTAATTTATTGGCGATGACATCTTTAGCAATGTTTTCCTGGTTGTCGTTGATGGCTTTGTTGATATCGTCATTATCGGTTTGATAGTAAACGGTGACGGTGTCACCAATCGTCAAGCCAGCGTTTTTGCGCAAGGCATTGATGTGGCGGGCGACCTCGCGGACATAACCGGCCTGTTTTAGCTCTGGTGTGATATTAGTATCCAATTCGTCTTTTTTACCAAATAGTAACTTTTCTATATTTAACTCATCGGTGATGATGGCAGCGTATTCATCAGTCAGGCTTTTTACCAGCGAAGTGGTGTAAGAAGTTAGTGGCTGGCGGATTTTTAGACCGGCACTGGCTCGGGCGGCCAAACCGGCCTCAACGATCTGTCTTGACGTTTCCATTTGGTCTAAAACTTTTTCATTGATCAATTTTTTATTTACTGCTGGCCAGCTGTCGAGATGGACGGACGACTTTTCGCCACCGACAACTTGGTAAACACGCTCAGCGATAAAGGGCGTGAATGGTGCTAGTAACTTTGATAACTCTAATAAAACATAGCGCAGGGTGGCCAGCGCGGCAGTCCTTTCCTCAGACTTAAAGCGATCGCGACTGCGACGGACGTACCACGTCGAAAGTTCGTTGACGAACTCGACAATAGGCCGCGAGGCAACCACGACATCATAGTTGTCCAGAGCCATCGTTACATCACTTTTTAACATTTCTATTTTGCTGACAATCCACCGATCTAGGACGTGCTTAGTTGATGGTTGGTTGTCGATTAGTGTCTCGCCCTTAAACATTTCATAAAATGATAAAACGTTCGACAAGATGAGGATGAGCTTTTTATAGACTTCATCGACGCCACGTTCGGCGAAGTTTAAGGTGTCAGCTTTCATGACCGGCGAAGTAAATAAATAATAACGCAAGGCATCGGCGCCATAACGTTCTATAATTGCTTGGGGGTCTGGATAATTTTTGAGACGTTTAGACATTTTTTGTCCATCTTGAGCAAGGACAATTCCATTGACGATGACATTTTGAAATGGCACGGAGTCAAATAGAGCTACTGACAAAACAACAAGATAATAAAACCAGGCTCGGCACTGATCGGCGCCCTCAGCGATGAATTGCGCCGGGAAATTTTTTTCAAATAATTTTTTGTTCTC
>CAZFXZ010000008.1:19433-29015 GCA_964523165.1 uncultured Gammaproteobacteria bacterium | reverse complement strand
TCAACGTCCATCGTCCGATAAGGATGATCCATATCCACCCAGCGACCCAAACGATCGATGACTTTTTTCCATTCATCAGCGTAAGTCAAGACTTTACTGCGGCATTGTTCATTAAATGACGCCACGCCAATTGTGCTTTCGATATCTTTTTTATGTTTAATGCCTAATTCTTTTTCGACAATATTTTCAATCGGCAAACCATGGCAATCCCAACCCCAACGTCGCGGCACGCTATAACCACGCATCGTCTGATAACGCGGCACGGCGTCTTTTAACAAACTAGCGACAATATGTCCGTAATGTGGCGTGCCGGTGGCAAAAGGCGGGCCATCATAAAAGACGTATTCGCCCTGCGGAGCGTCTTTGTTGACCGACTTGTTGAAAATATCGTTTTCTTGCCAAAATTTGAGAATTTCTTCTTCTTTTTGGGCATGAGTCAAATGAGTCATAGTACTAATCAGTCTAGCCAAAAAAGGCCCATTTGGCAAGGTTTTATTATGACAAAACACCCTGTCAAGACAGAGTGTTTTGCGATGTTATATTCGCGTCGGGAGTGTGTTGATTATTTGTTGAAGTGGGGACGCCCTGGGCCGACTGGCGGGGTTAAGCCCAGCTGGTCCATGATAGCTTTGGCGCCTTCGTGATCACCAGCCTTCATCAACTGATGAGCTTGAACAAAAGTTGCAAAGTTATCAGCATTAATTTTTTCGGTGATTGGTGAGTCGCCGACCGCTTCTAGCCAAGCGCTATAGTCATTATTGTCTAAGGCGGTTTGGATAGCGGCATTAATTTCTGGGCCGCGACCTTGACCATTGTGGTGACCGCCCATCATTGGTCGATCAATGCCAAGTTCATCAAAGATGGCTCTAGCCTGAGACATTAACTGATGAGCTTCGACAAAACGTGAGAAGTTATCAGCTGTGATTTTTTGGCCGATCGGTGCGTCACCGACAGCCGTTTGCCAAGCTTGATAATCACCGGCTTCTATAGCTGCTTGTACGGCTTGATGTTGAGCTGAATTGGGGACAAGTTGTTTTTTGCCCGCGATGTTATTTTCAGCCGCACTGGCTATACCCGCCACGCCGGCGGTGGTAATCAACAAACCCAGGGCGGCAATTAATAAATTACGTTTTAGTGACATTAATATAAAGATTATGAGTAAGAGAGTTGAGAAAAATATTGGCGCCTTATTTTTTCTCCTCATCTCTCTATACGCATCGGCAAAATTTTTCTTTCGTTTATTTTTAAGGGCATGAGAGGTTTAATAATATCGGCTTGAAATTTGCCGGGCCCGGTCACTTGACCAAAAACTATGACTCGCGGATGAGCTTGCGGTGGTAGGGCCTCCCACCAGGCTGGTGCGATGCCAATGCCAGTTGTCACTTCCCAAATTTGTCTTTGTGGATCGAGGATGCGGACAATCAAATCTTGATGATCGACAAACACGCCAATCAATTGACCGTCGTCGGGGCGCAGTAATTTTTGGTGGCGAAAATTTTCAAAATTTTGATAAGGTCTGAAGTGATCATAGAGCGTGCCTTCAACTGTTTCGGCCAAACCAACACCATAAATCATACTGCCGCCGATCAAACTGCCAACCACGCTCAAACCAATGATCCAATAACCATTATAGCGGTATCCACTGTCAGTATGACGGAAATTATAATAAGCTACGGCTGTAAAAATCACTAATAATATTAGCCATAAATAAGGTGCACTGCTGATAAAAGCGCTGATTTGCCCACTATTTTGTAAAAAATCATATAAAGCGTTATTGTGACTGGCAAAAATCATCAAGCCGACAGCCAGGCTGCCAATGACAATCGCTAGACCAAAGAGTGTCCAGAGCAAAGATTTCTTCAACAAAAATTCCCAGCGCGGTTTGGGCTTGACTTGCTGATCGGTAATTTGTTGTAAAACTTTGTCAGTAATGTTGTCGTTCATAGGTCCAGGGAGCAATTAGTTAATTCTTGAGCAAATTGTTTTTTGGCTCTATTTAATAAAGTGCCAACCGTGCCAATTGGTTTTTGTAAAATATCTGACATTTCATGATAATCTTTTTGTTCAAAATATTTCAAGATCAGGACGTCGCGATATTTGGCTGGCAGTTTATCTAAAATAAATGTAATATTTTGGCGTAAAATTTTTAAATCAGCTTGTCTGGCCGTGTCAAAATCACTGGCGATGTTTTCCAAAAAATTGTCATCAACTTCCAGAGAAATAGTTTGCGGGCGAGCTTGGCTGCGACGATGAGCGCTGATAGCTTGATTGTGGGCGATGCGATATATCCAAGATGAAAATTTTAAGGCTGTATCAAAGCCGCGCAAATTGCGATAAGCTTTCAAAAAAACTTCTTGCAAAATATCTTGAGCTTGCTCGGCGTCGACATTGGAAATGCGCATGACATAGCGTCGTAGTTTATTTTCATAACGCTCCATCAGGCAACCAAAATAATGAGCGTTGTCAAAAACTAACGGCACGATTTGCTCATCGGTTTTGTCGGCGCAATCGGCACGAAAATCCATAGGGTATAATCTAATACGCGTCGGGCCGACTTTTTATTTCTTGACCGGGATGAGTCGCGTCAAACGTCGATGAAAGCGCCATTCGTTGATATAGTCGGCAAAAAAGACGGTCAGACCGGCCACAATGGATTCAGTTGAGCCGATAGCCGCCAATATCCAACCATTGTGCATGACCCCGGTCAAGGCCCCAATGATACCCATGATTGGCGCTAATCCGGTACCGAGCAATAATCCCAATCTGGCCGGGTTGGTGAAGTCTTGGATCAAGGCTAGTTTGGTGATAGGCCAAGATTTTTTGCGAGCGACTTTTTTTTCTTTTATTAACGTATTCAGATTGTGACGATACATAAAAATTGACTGAATGGCGGTGGTCAATGATAAGGCCACGGCCGAAAGTCCAAAAACAGCTCCGGCCATGATCAGACGATCTTGCTGAATGAAGTTTTCGACGGAAAAAGCGCCCCAAGTCGCTAAGGCAAAAACCGGCACCAAAATCCGGCCACGTTTGGCCAATTGTCGCCAACTAAAACCCGAACCGCGTAAGGCCATGAGCTCGGCCGTTTCGCCGATCAAGTCATCAGTCGAGGCGGCAAAAAGCTTGCCCCAACCGCGAGCGTAATGTTCTAAGACGTGGGCGATCGGACCGACAAACAACAAGGCCTTGATGATGGCTTGGGCGATATGAGTGCGTTCGCGAGCATTGTCGGCGATGACGCGAAACACCGAGTAATCAACGGCTAAGGGATAAATTAATTCTGATAATTCTGTAACGAACTGTTTTTCTGGTGAACTGATGCCGATATTTTCTTCGTCAATCAAGACGATACGTTTGAAATGTAGGCGATCTTTTAAAATTGTTTCAATGGCCCGATCTAGGTCTTGACTATGGGCGGTGGCAACTTGACGATCATTGGCCGTAAAAACCGGAAAATGTTTGTCGGATAATAATTTTGGCAACCAGGTGATGATATAGTTGTGTTGGCTGTAAACGCTGATGGTGTGGATGGCTTTGAGGATATTTTCCGGCGTCCGCAAAACTGTCCGGACGCCCAAAGCTTTGCCTTGCGACAAAATAGCTCGGATTTTTGGTCCATAGCTGGGATGGTTGGCGATGATATAATTTATCTCGGTTGGCAAGTATTTGGGCCAATCCAATTCCTCGGGCAAAGACACCACTTCCAGTCGATAAGAGCCAACGGGGGATTTGACTGGTGGGCGGGTCAGGCGTTCAAAGATGGTCATAAGTTGGCTTTATTATAGTCCTTTTTTAAGAAATAAAAAACACCGCTTATTGCGACGTTTTTCCTTTGGTGGGTCGTAGAGGACTCGAACCTCTAACCAATAGCTTAAGAGGCTACTGCTCTACCATTGAGCTAACGACCCGTAATCAGCGGTCAGAAGTCAGAATACAGAATTCAGCAGGGTAGTTATTGTGGGGCTGTATTCTGAATTCTGGCTTCTGTATTCTATTTTTAATTCGCGGCCGAGAGGATTCGAACCCCTAACCCCTTGGTCCGAAGCCAAGTACTCTATCCATTGAGCTACGGCCGCATGAATTTTTAAATTACCAGCCCTTAGCCACCAAACCGGCTTCGGCCGCTTGTTCTTGAGCTTCTTGTTTGGAGCTACCTTCACCTTTGGCGATTAATTCTTTATCAATAAATAGTCCAACGACAAATTGCTTTTTGTGGTCCGGACCGGTTTCGTTCAAGACTTCATAATGTGGCGTGATCGACAATTCTTCCTGAGCTTTTTCTTGGAATTTACTTTTGGGATCGCGATACGACTGGCTGGCCAAAATGTCCGGTAATTTGGGCAAGACAAAATGATGGATGAAATTACTGGCCGCTTCATAACCTTGATCAATATAGATAGCTCCGATCACGGCTTCAAAAGCGTTAGCTAAAATATAGTCGCGAGCTTTGGAGTTGCTATCTTTGGCCTCACCGCGCGATAAATAAAGATAAGATTCGACATCTAATTCCTTGGCGATACTGGCCAGCATTTTGGCATTGACTAGTGAAGCGCGCCAGTTGGTCAGCTCACCTTCGGGATTGTCGTAGCTGCGGTATAAAAAGTCAGTCACGACCAATTCCAAAACGGCATCGCCCAAAAATTCCAATCGTTCGTTGTGTTGTAATTCAAAACTCGGATTTTCATTCAAATACGACCGATGGACGACGGCTTGTTTGAGGATGTCGAGACTAGCAAACTCGACGTCGAGGTTTTTGGCTAATTGTTTTAAGTCTTTCATGTTAAGTGGCATAGTGTCATCTCGAGCGATCCCGAGTCCGCTAGAGCGGACGAGGGAGAGTCGAGAGATCCGTTATGTTTTTAATAAAGTATTCTTGTCAACAGAACAGATCTCTCCACTTCACTCTCCGCCAAATGGCGGATCGTTACGGTCGAGATGACGTTGTGATTATTCTTCTTCTGTTTCTTCAACTATTTCTTTGACTTCTAACTTTTTCTTTTGTTCGGACAACAAATCAGCTTCGGTGACTTTTTGACCCATGTCTTTGTATATCGACCCTAGTACGCCGTTGACAAATTTACCCGACGATTCACTGCCAAAAGCTTTGGCAATTTCAATGGCTTCGTTGATCGCCACTTTGGCCGGGATAGTCGAATCAAATTTTAATTCATAAATACCCAAGCGCAAAATATTGCGATCGATGATGGTGATTTTTTCTAACGGCCACTCGGGCGCGTATTTGACGATCAGCTTATCGATGGCTGGTTGATTTTTGATGACGCCGGCGACTAAACCCTGAGTAAATTCAACATCGGTCATGCCCGGCGCAAATTCGGCTAGGTTGAAATCCAAAATCTTATCGATGTCATCTTGGCTACCGTTAAAATCCCACTGATAGAGGGTTTGCATGGCAACAGTTCGACCCAAGTGACGATTGGACATAGGGGGAGTAAATTACTCACCTTTTTTATGAGCGGATTTCTTTTTGGCTTGCTTTTTGATTTTGGCCATTTCTTGGTCTTTGAGGATGGCCGCGCCTTTTTTGTAACGATGGGCGACTAGGGCACTCAAATTGCTAGCGTCGTAACCTTTGTGGGCGCGCCCCGAACGAGTTTTGCTCTTGGCGCGATGTTTGGCTGGTACTGGCATAAAATAATTAAAATAAATTTAACTGCCGCCTACTATATATGATTAAGCTGATTTTGGCAAGGTTTAAACCACGGTCACTGAGGCGATTTTGTCGCCGCTCTCTTTGAAACGCATGATGCGTACGCCTTGGGTGGCTCGACCCAAACTCGGCACTGATTTGAGAGATAGTCGAATGACTTGACCTTTTTCAGAAATAACTACCAAATCGCCGGTGCTGTCCGCGGGTAAATTTTTCAGGTTGATGATCTGACCGTAGCTCAATGGACCGGTTTTGTCGGTGATGTTGGCAGTCTTGATACCGCTGCCACCACGACCTTGGACCTTGTATTGCTTGAGTGAAGTCCGTTTGCCAAAACCATAATCCATGACGGCTAATAACTCAGCTTCGTTATCTTTGGCGTCGATGACATCCATACCGACTAAAATATCTTGACCTTTGAGACGCATGCCGCGTACGCCGGCGGCGGTACGACCCATAGCTCTAATATCTTTTTCCGCGAAGCGAATGGCTTGACCGTGGCTGGAAGTCAAAACGATTTGGTCGCTACCGGTCGTTGGTCGGACCCAGCGCAAGCGATCACTACCTTTGAGCTTGATAGCGATCATGCCGGTACGCCGAATATTGATAAAAGCTTCGAGCTCAACTTTTTTGATCAAGCCTTGTTCGGTGGCCATAGCCAGATATTTTTTGCCCGTCATTTCTTTGAGTGGCAAAATAGCCGTCACGCCTTCCGTACTGGAAAGTTGTAAAAAGTTGACGATAGATTGACCTTTGGCTGTCCGAGAAGCCACCGGCACGTCATAAGCTTTGAGGCGGAAAATTTTGCCGGTGTTGGTAAAAAACAACAAATCGGAATGAGTGTTGGTCGTCAAAAAGTGTTCGACGGTATCTTCTTCCTTGGTTGTTAGACCAGCCACGCCCTTACCGCCACGGATTTGAGTTTTGAAGGTTTCTGGTGGTAAGCGCTTGATATAGCCATCACGCGTCACGACGATCAAAGCCGCTTCGTTGGGCACGAGATCTTCCATAGAAAATTTATCGGCCGGATGGGCCACGACTTTGGTTTTGCGTTCATCGCCAAAATTTTCTTTGAGTTGTTGTAACTCGTCTTTGATAATAGCCAAAACTTTGGCTGGCGATTTCAAGATGGCCGTTAATTCTTTGACCAATTTATTTTTTTCTTTTAATTCATCTTCGATTTTCAGCCTTTCCAAGTTAGCTAAATTTTGCAGACGCATTTCCAAAATCGCCACGGCTTGCTTGTCTGACAACTTAAATTGTTTCATTAAATTAGTCTTGGCCACGTCTTTGTCTTTGGAAGCTTTGATGACCTTGATGACGGCGTCGATTTTGTTGAGAGCAATCATTAAACCTTCCAAAATATGAGCTCGGTCTTTGGCTTTGTCCAGATCGTACTGAGTGCGACGGGTCACGACTTGTTGGCGGTGTTTGATGTATTCTTCAAAAATCATTTTTAACGTCAAGACCCGCGGCTGAATGCCGTCGACTAGAGCTAACATGTTGACGTGAAAAGTATCTTGAAGTTGAGTCTGCTGATAAAGTTGGTTTAAGACTTTTTTTGGATAAGCATCCTTTTTTAATTCAATGACGATGCGCACGCCTTCTTTGTTGGATTCGTCACGCAAATCGCGAATAGTCTCGATTTTTTTGTCTCGGACCAGCTCGGCGATTTTTTCTAACAGAGTGGCCTTGTTGACCTGATAAGGCACGGCCGTGATGATGATGTTGTAACTGCCGGTTTTGGTTTCTACGATTTCGGCGTCAGAACGCATGACAATACTGCCCTTGCCGGTGGCGTAAGCGTTGCGAATTTCTTCGATATTATAAATCGTGGCACCGGTCGGAAAATCTGGCCCCGTGACAAATTGCATCAAATCTTGGACGGTGGCCTCGGGTTTGTCGATCAAGTGACTAATGCCATCACACAACTCTGTTAGGTTGTGAGGTGGGATGTTGGTGGCCATACCAACGGCGATACCCATAGTGCCGTTGAGGAGTAAGTTGGGCAATAGGGCCGGCAAGACATTGGGCTCGCGATGAGAACCATCGTAGTTGGGTGAAAAGTTTACGGTGTTTTTTTCTAAATCAGTCAGTAGACCTTCCGACAACTTGGTTAGTTTGGCTTCAGTATAACGTTGAGCGGCCGCGCCATCGCCATCCATCGAGCCAAAGTTACCTTGGCCCCAGACCAGGGGATAGCGCATGTTGAAATATTGAGCCATGCGGACCATTGATTCATAAACGGCTAAATCGCCATGGGGGTGATATTTACCCAAGACTTCTCCGACCACGGCCGCCGATTTACGAAATTTGGCCGTTGAACGCAAGCCCATCGACCACATAGCGTACAAAATACGACGGTGGACCGGCTTTAAACCATCGCGGACATCAGGTAGGGCCCGCGAGACGATAACTGACATGGCGTAATCCAAGTAGGATTCTTCCATTTCTGAAACAATCGACTGTTCGTGGATCCGGCCAATATTTTGTCCATCATCGAGGGGGAGTTTGTCTTGTTTTTTGTCTGGCTTAGCGGACATATTATTTTAAGAAAGTGATAGTGGCTAAAAGAAGTTGAAAATTTTGGCCCGTGCCGGTCACCGTCAAAGTCAAATCACTGTCAGGCAGGTTGATGATTAATTTTTGGCTGGTGGCGTCTTGGTAGAGTTGGCCGTTTTGTTGGCCGATGGTGTAGGTCAATCCGCCGGTCTGAGAAGCTATGTCGGCCGTGGGGCTAACGGTAAAAACGATATTAGCGGTTTGTTGGTCGTCGGTCAATTGCCAAGTCTTGTCCGTTGTTTGACTATCGACAGTCCAGTTGGCCGGATATTTGAAAGCAAATTTATAATCAAAAGCGCTGTAGCTTTTCCAATCGGCGGTTTGTTTTTCAACTACGGCGGCGGTCAATTTGTCCAAATCTTGATTGGTAAAAATATTTTGATCTTGACTGTCTGTGGCGGTGGTGGTTTCTAAGGCGGCTTTGATTTGTCCAAAATTATTTTTGACTTCCTCAAAAGCCGTTTTGAGCTCGGTCACGGTTTGATCTGTTTCCATGTCCGTGTCTTGCGGTCGATCGAGCAAATAAGGCAAAGAGTAAAACCAACCCAAAACGATCACGACCATCAATCCGGCTACGCCCAAGATCATGAGTTGCTTTTTTTTGTTGTCATCCAACGGCTCGGGCTTTAGAGGTTTGGACTTGGCCATATATTAAGACTGTTTCAAAATTATGACTTTGGTATCTTCGAGCTCTAAATCTTTTTTGTTGATTTTTAGCTTATCAACTTGGTCGGTAGTCTTGATGCCCATTTCTTTGGCAAAGGCGTCTAACGGATCGATGTCGACTTTTAGACCGGCGACTTTGTAATGCATGGGGATGACGATCCGAGGCTCAATTTCGGCCACGACTTGGCTGGCGGTCTTGGCGTCAATGGTGTATTTACCGCCGACCGGGATCATTAAGATATCGACACCTTCCAAAATTTCTAATTGTTTTTCCGTCAAACTGTGACCCAAATCACCCAAATGGACGACCGACAAACCTTCGGCGTCAATCCGCCAAGCGGTGTTGGGTCCACGTTCGCTACCTTGTTGGGCATCGTGAAAAGTTTCCACGCCATAAACAAAAATATTTTTGATTTCAAATTCACCGCTGGTCGTGGCCACGAAGGGTTGGCCGGTGATGGCCGCTAAATTATTATGGTCAAAATGATCATGTGAGACCAAAGCAATATCGGCTTTGACCTTGGGCATTTTCAAACCCAAGCTGTCCTCAAAAGGATCAATCACGATCGTGACATTGTCGCCGTTGCCCTTGGTTTCAATCTTAAAACAAGAATGTCCGAGGTAAGAAATTTGCATAAAAACCCTCTTTAAATAAGGCTAAAATATATCGTCAGTTTAGCACGTTT
>CAZFXZ010000008.1:17163-19333 GCA_964523165.1 uncultured Gammaproteobacteria bacterium | reverse complement strand
GTCAAGCCTTGACATTTATTTCATCTTCATATATCATCGAGGCACCTTAATAATTAATAATTCTTAATCAACCTCCTTGGCGGAGGGCTTGCCACAGACGTTTAAAAAGTCGGTGGAGGCTAATACAAGATTGTCCGCCAAAGTGCGGATTTTTAAATATATGACAGAAAAAAAGCTAGAAAAAAAGCCAGCGACTAAAACGGTAACCGAAGAACCGACCACCCCGTTTGGCGCTTTGTTGGCTAGTGATGATGCCAAAAATTATTTGGTTTTCCCTAAAGTTGGTGACACTATCACCGGTACGGTGATCAGCGCCAGTAATTCCGAAGTCCATGTCGACATTCCCGGACTAGGCACTGGTATTATCCGCGGCCGTGAACTATATCAAGAAGCCGCTGATTATTCGGATCTGGAGCCCGGTCAAGAAGTTGAAGCTACGGTCGTCGATTTGGAAAGTGAAGATGGTGAATTGGAATTGTCATTTCGTTCTGCCGGTCACAAAAAAGTTTGGGCGGCTATGGATGTCTTGCGCTCCGGTGCTGACATCATCAAAGCGGAAATTGTCGACGCTAACCGCGGTGGTTTGATGGTCAAGGTTAACCGCGTCAAAGGTTTCTTGCCGGTTTCGCAACTTTCGCCTGAGCATTATCCACGCGTCCAAGGTGGCGACAAAAACAAGATTTTGGAACGTCTCAAAAGTTACATCGGTCAATCTTTTGACGTCAAAGTTATCACCGTTGACGAAAATGATGAAAAGTTGATCGTATCCGAAAAGGCCGCTTGGGAAGAGCAACAATCCGGCATTTTGGATAAATACTCCGTTGGCGATACGATCGATGGTAAGGTCACGGCCGTGACTGACTTTGGAGCCTTTGTCGAATTTGGTGAAAACCTCGAAGGTTTGGTCCATATTTCCGAGCTGGCTTGGCAGCGCATCGATGATCCTAAATCGTTTATCAAGGTGGGCGATAAAGTCAAAGCCAAAATTATTAAGTTAGAAGGTTCAAAAATCTTCTTGTCGATGAAAGAATTGGTTGACGATCCGTGGGCCAACGTCGAAAAGAAATATCAGATTGGCCAAAAAGTCACGGGCAAAGTTTTGAAAGCCAATCCTTTTGGTTTGTTTGTCGAGCTGGATGCCGATATCCACGGCTTGGCTCACATCTCGGAATTGTCAGACAAACCGGTCGAAGATATCAACAAGTTTGTCGAATCTGGTAAAGATATGGAATTTGTTATTATCTCGATTGAGCCCAAACAACATCGCTTGGGTTTGAGTCTAAAACGGGTTAATGAAAAAATTGAAGATAAAAAAGATGCTAAAAAATCCGATAAAAAAGCCGAAGTAGCAGAATAAGTCAAAGAAGAAGCAACTGTTACTGAATAATTTGACTATCAAAAAACCCCGCCCCTTCGACAAGCTCAGGGCGGGGTTTTTGTTTTAGCTGTTTATGGCTTTAGAGCTGATAGAGGTTGTTGGCAAAGATGTCACCGCGGAAAATAATTTTTGCCTCATTGTAACTGCCATGGCCATTAACCCCCCAATCAATATCATTGGCTGCATTATCTAGCCAAACCTGCACTCTGTCTCCGCTGTCTTCATAATCTTGGCTGGTGATTTTGATAACCAGACTACGTGTTTGCCCATCTGGCACAGTTAGTGAAGCTGACGAAAAGTCAAAAGTGAATTCGTGGCTGACGTCATCAAAATCAACGCCCGTCAATTGATCAAGTAAAGTGCCATTGCCATCATAAAGAGAAATAATATCGTCATTGTCGACGGCGTCATCGGCTCGATTGCTAGTTAGTTGAACTGTCAAGGTATTACCCTCATTTTGTTCAAAAGTCACATCACCGCCCACGGCGGCTGTGACATTGAATTTAGCGACTGTGGTGCTGCCACCAAGCAGCAAAACGCCGGATGGTGAATCAGAGGCTAAGCTAACAGTCGGGTAAGATCTGTAGAGTTTGTGTGTGGCCGCATCGATACTAGTATCGTCAGTATCGACAGCCGCGCCCGAAGTCAAACCAGTAGTGTCGATATCGCCAATAGCATCTATGGTCGTTTCTATCGCATCGCCATTTTCAACATAAGTACCATCAACAGAGGAAGTGTCAGCTTTAACGGTTATCAAGACGTAGCTGTTGCGGGGGATGATGACGGTGCCGT
>CAZFXZ010000008.1:6279-17063 GCA_964523165.1 uncultured Gammaproteobacteria bacterium | reverse complement strand
TGGACTTTAAATTTAGCCGAAGGTTTTAGTAGGGTTAGGCCGGTGGTCGGCGTTAAAGCCAAATTAACTTGACGTTGATAACCCAAATCGGGAGTAATGTCAGCTTTGATGATAAATTTAGTCGTGCCGGTTATCGGAAAGACACCCTGAAAAGTAACAGTATGATGATATTCATCAACATTAGCACTGGCCAATAATGATCCGCCAGCATCGTACAGTCCGACATCGCTGATGTGGCCATCGGGTAAATTGGTGTTGATATTAAAAACCATTTTTGTGACTGGCAAGCGTTGGACGCTCCCGGTCAAGACAAAATTATAATGCGCCAAGTCCACGTCTTGAGCTGGAGTGTTGATGGTCCGCGCGGCCGGACTATCGGGGCTGAGTTTGATAGTCAAAGACGGAGAAATTAGCGAACTTAGACCTTGAGCCGCGGCTGAGGCAAAAGCCCCAATCGTGGCTAGAGCGGCTACGGTCACGACCGTAGCGGTAAAAATTTTTACAGCCGTGGCCGTGGACATTTTGACGGCGGTACGAGTCGCCATCTTGTTTTTGCGAGGCATACAATATTTTTAATTTCAAAACTAAAAATATTATAGTACTTTTTAATTTTCTTGACTATATGGTTTGATCTGTGATAAAACTCCCGACAGTTTTTACTCTGGAGGTTAGGGATGGCTAAAGGCAGTGTCAGCCTGAAAATGCGCCGCAAAAAATCTCAGGCCCGCAAAAAATGTCGTGATTATCACGGCTCGTCGGCCCGCCAAAAAGCGGCCTGGTCCGGCGAAATGCGGGGCGAAGAAAAACGCCAAGCCAATCGTGGCGCGGGACCGAGGTTGTCTCGCCAGAGCCACAAGTTTCGTCCTCGCGACGTCGTGCCGCCGCCAGACACTCGCCAATCTCAGCATTTCTGGGGAAACTCTGGAGCGCGTAGCGCTCGCAATGGCTGGTAACATCAAGTAAGGTACCTAAACCTTACTTTTTTATTACCACTCTAGAGAGCCACCTTGTTGATATTCGGTCACGCGAGTTTCAAAAAAGTTTTTTTCTTTTTTTAGGTCGACGATTTCACTCATCCATTGTAAGGGATTGGCCGTGCCGTAAACTTTTTCTAAGCCGATGCGTTCCAAACGTCGATCAGCGATGTATTCCAGATATTCATTGATAGTGGAGGGATTTAAGCCCAAGATACCGCGGGGCAAACTGTCGGCGGTGTAAGCTTTTTCCAAATCCACGCCCTTGATAATATTGTCGGCGATTTCTTTTTTAAATTCCGGCGTCCAAATCTGCGGATTTTCGGCCACGATCGTATTGATCAAGTCAGAGCCAAAAGCCAAGTGAATAGTTTCATCGCGCAAGATGTATTGAAACTGTTCACCGATGCCGATCATTTTGTGCTGACGTAGCAACGACAACATCATGGCAAAGCCGGCGTAAAAGAAAATCCCTTCCATGATGACGTAAAAGCCGACTAGATCGCGGACAAAACGTTGAATATTTTCGATCGTGTCAGTTTTGAAGTTGGGATCAAAAACTGATTTGGTCATATCGATAACAAAATCATCTTTGGCTTTGATGCTGGGAATGCTGGTGTACATGTTGTAAATTTCATCCGGATCTAGGCCCAACGAATCACAACAGTAGATGAAAGTGTCGGTATGCACGGCTTCTTCATAAGCTTGACGCAAGAGATATTGGCGCGATTCGGGATTTGTCACATGGGCGTAAATCGCCAAAACGATATTGTTGGCCGTTAAGCTTTCAGCCGTTGAAAAAAATCCTAGATTGTAGAGGATCATGCGTCGTTCGTCAGCCGTTAGCTCGCCGGGGCCGGATTTTTTCCAAAGCTCAATGTCATCTTGCATCGGCACTTCTTCGGGTACCCAGTTGTTGGCCACGCCGGTTTTGTAATGTTGGCGAGCCCAAGGGTAGGTCAAGGGTAAGATTTTATTGGGATCGGTCGTGGAATTGTTGATAATACTTTTGGCCATAAATAAAATAGATTATTAGGGGTTTTTACGGTCGGATTATTTCCGTTGCGTCATTCCGAGCGAAGCGACCGCAGGGAGCGCAGTCGAGGAATCTTGATTTTACTTTCACTAAGATTTCTCCACTCTTCCTCTTCGCCTTCGGCAGAGAGGAGTCGGTCGAAATGACACAGTGCTTGAAGTGTGTTATTGGCAGGCTTCGCAGGTTGGGTCGTCGATTTTACACAAGGTGATTTTGGCGTTGGCCAAAACATCGTCGATGACTGAAGTTTTGACCGGCTCTTCGATCGGGCTACTGACCATGATCGGTTGTTGAACCACTTGAGCCACGTTTTGTGGAGAATTATTTTCGACGCTAGAACGTAAAGTCGTTTGGCTTTCCAAACTAGTCGTGCTTTGTTCGATGCTCGAAGCCGCTAAGCTGCGTAGATAGTAAGTGGTTTTTAGTCCCATCGTCCAAGCGTAGAGATAAGTGTCGGAAATGACTTTGCCCGACGTGCCACGGATGAAGATGTTGACGGCCTGGCTTTGGTCGATCCACTTACCGCGATAGGCGGCAGCTTTGATCAACCAGTCCGGGCTGATTTCAAAAGCTTCTTTGTATTTGTCACGAATTTCTTGGGGTAAATAATCAATACTAGCCACACTACCTTCATGACCCTTGAGGTCGTCAATCATCGATTGGTTCCACAAGCCGAGTTTTTTTAGATCATCGACTAAAAAGTCATTGATGACGGTAAACTCGCCGGTCATATTTGATTTGACGTAAATGTTTTTGAAGATCGGCTCGATCGACGGAAAGACACCGGCGATATTGGCAATCGTAGCTGTCGGGGCGATGGCCATACAGTTGGAGTTGCGCATGCCAAATTCTTTGATAGCTTGGCGGACTGGCGTCCAATCCAATTTGGCCGTCCGACTGACGTCGATTTTTTCACCACGTTCTTGCTCTAAAATATCAAGTGTGTCGACGGGCAATAGGCCGCGACTCCATTTAGAGCCTCGAAATGACGGATAAGGACCGCGTTCCTGAGCCAGTTTGGCGGAAGCCATAATAGCGTGATAAGAAATGACCTCCATGCTGTAGTCGGCAAACTCGACCATTTTTTCTGAGTCAAAATTGATGTTTTGTAGATATAGGGCGTCTTGAAAAGCCATGATACCCAAACCGACTGGTCGATGTTTGAAGTTGGAATTTTTACCTTCAACGGTCGGATAAAAATTGACATCGATGACGTTGTCTAACATGCGCATGGCAATCGTGACTGTTTCTTTTAGCAATTCTTCGTCGAGCTGGCCATTGATAATGTGCTTGGCCAAATTGACAGAACCGAGGTTGCAGACGGCTGTTTCGTCGGCCGAAGTGTTGAGGGTGATTTCCGTACAGAGGTTGGACGAATGGACCACGCCCATGTGATCTTGTGGCGAGCGGACGTTGCAGGGATCTTTGAAAGTGATCCAGGGGTGGCCGGTCTCAAACAACATGACCAACATTTTTTTCCAGAGATCTTTGGCTTTGATTTTTTTGTACAACTTGATTTTGCCGGCTTCGACCATTTTTTCATAATATTGATAGCGACGTTCAAAAGTCGCGCCATAAATGTGATGTAGGTCGGGAGTTTCTTCGGGTGAAAAAAGTGTCCATTCGCCATCATCACGGACACGTTTCATAAACAAATCCGGTATCCAGTTGGCCGTGTTCATGTCGTGGGTCCGGCGGCGTTCATCGCCGGTGTTGCGTCGCAACTCCAAAAAGCTTTCGATATCGTAGTGCCACGTTTCCAAATAAGCGCAGGTCGCGCCGCGGCGCCGACCGGAGCGATTGATCGACACGGTGGTGTCGTTGGCGATTTTGAGGAAGGGGATGACGCCTTGGCTCTCGACGCCTGTACCTTTTATTTGCGCGCCCGTGGCCCGTAAGTTGGTCCAATCGTTGGCCACCCCGCCTGACCATTTGGACATTTGAGCGTTGTCGCCGATACATTTGAAGATGTGATCTAGCGAATCTTCGATTGTCGTCAAATAACAAGAAGACAATTGTGGGTGCGGCGTGCCGGCGTGAAACAACGTCGGTGTCGATGGTACGAAACGCAAAGTCGAAATGATTTCATAAAACTCGGCTGCTTTGGTCTCGGGGTCTTCTTCGTTTAAGGCTAGACCCATAGCGATGCGCAACCAAAACATTTGCGGCATTTCCAAGATTTTTTTGGTGTCGGCGTTGCGGACGAAATAGCGATCATACAATGTTTGGGCTCCGAGATAATAAAATTCATCATCGCGCTGCGGTTTGATGACGCTAGCCATTTTTTGTAAATCAAAATTTAACAAACGGACATCGAGGCGTTTGATTTCCACAGCTTCTTTGATATTGACAATAAAAGCTTGGCGATATTGCTCGTCAAATTTACTGTAATCCAAAACATCATGGCCGATGACTTCTTTGGCGAGTTGGTCCCAGAGTAGACGGGTAGCCAATTTGGAATAAGCCGGATCGCGCTCGGTAAAAGCTCGAGCGGCCATGACCAGCGAACTGGTGATCTCGTCAGTCGTGATATTTTCGTAAAGATTTGTTTCGCATTGTCGAGCGACTAACTCCAAGTCTAGGGCCCCTTCCAAACCTTGAGCCGCCCATTTCATGGAGTTTAATAATTTTTTGAAAGAAAACTTTTCGGCTTGGCCGGAGCGTTTGATAATTGTCAGGTCGTTGTGTTCGATTTTCTCCAAGACTTGAGCTTTGACCTCGGCGCGTTGTTTGGCGTGCTCATAACGATAAATAATGTAGGATTTGGCTACGGTAAAAAAGCCTTTTTCCATCAGGTTGTTTTCAACCACGTCTTGAATATCTTCGACAAAAGGTACGGTGTCTTGATTAAAACGTTTTTCCAGATCGGCCACGACTTGTTCGGTCACGGTCAGGGCCATGGCGGCATTGGCTTGGCCGGTCACAGCCAAAAAGGCTTTGTTGATGGCGATTTGGATTTTTTCTGGCTCAAAGTCGACGACTTGGCCATTGCGCTTGCGGATACTTTTGATTTTTGTCGGGATCATAGAGATGAATTAACTATTATTTAGGGGGCTAAAAAAATCGCCTGTCAAAGTCGTCGTCGTGGGCGACTGGGGCGAAAAGCCACAGCTGTCGTAAGCTACTAAAGCCTGTGGAGTACACAACAACATGTTGTGCTTGCTAGATAATTATAACACTACATGTAGTGGTGTCAAATATTTAGACCGATGACGATTTCGGGGCTAATTTTCTGACTTTTTTGAGAGTCGTTTTTTATCAGCCGTAATTTTATCAACAGTTAATCGACTGGCTTGATTTTTTAGTAAAATTTTACTATAGTGTAAGGACTTTTTTACTTATTATTACTTCTTATGAAATCAGGTCTGACTCGCAATATTCTCAGCTTTTTACTGGTTTTGGTGATTGTTTTTGGTTTGCTTAGCGTCATGGATGATTCTTTCAACAAAAAAACTCCGACGGTCGGTGTTGATCAACTCGTCAGTCAAATCAACGAAGGTAAGGTCAAAAGCGTCATCGTCAAAGGCACTATCATGGAAGTCACCTTGACCGATGATAGTTTGGAAAAAATCAAAAAAGAGCCGGCCGAATCATTTTCTGAATTGATGAAAAATTACGGCGTCTCGCCAGAAGGTTTGCAAAAAATCACTTACCAAGTCCAAGATGAAACAGGGGCGACTTTTTGGCTGACAGCTATTTTGCCTTATTTATTTCCGATTTTATTGTTTGGTGGGATCATTTGGTTTATGACGCGCCAAGTCCGTGGGGCTAGCAATCAAGCCATGAGCTTCGGTCAAGTCAAATCCAAAGATGAAGGCAAAAAAGGCCATAAAGAAAAAGTAACCTTTGGTGATGTGGCTGGTGTCAAAGAAGCCAAAGAAGAATTAAAAGAAGTGGTGGAATTTTTAGTCTCGCCCAAAAAGTTTTTGGCTTTAGGCGCCAAAATCCCCAAAGGTGTGTTGTTGATGGGCGGACCCGGCACGGGTAAAACTTTATTGGCCAAAGCCGTAGCCGGGGAAGCCAATGTGCCGTTTTTCTCAATTTCTGGCTCAGAATTTGTGGAAATGTTTGTCGGAGTCGGGGCCAGTCGTGTCCGGGATTTGTTTGCTCGGGCCAAAAAAAGCTCGCCGGCCATCATTTTTATCGATGAAATCGACGCCGTTGGTCGCCAGCGCGGCTCTGGTCTGGGCGGTTCGCACGATGAACGCGAACAAACTCTAAACCAAATCTTGGTCGAAATGGACGGCTTTGCCACCGAAACCAACGTCATTGTCATCGCCGCCACCAATCGTCCCGATGTCTTGGATCCGGCTTTGTTGCGACCCGGACGTTTTGATCGCCTAGTCGTCATCGATCAGCCCGACGTCAATGATCGTGAAGAAATTTTGAAAATCCATGCCGCCAAAAAAGTTTTAGCCAAAGATGTTGATTTGCGTGAGGTGGCTAAGCGCACGCCCGGTTTTTCCGGTGCCGATCTGGCTAACACGCTCAATGAGGCTGCGATTTTAGCCGCTCGACGCAACAAGAAAAAAATTGAACAAACTGAAATTTTGGAAAGCATCGAAAAAGTCATGCTGGGTCCGGAGCGCAAAGGCCGCGTGATTTTGGAAAAAGAAAAAAAGATCACCGCTTATCACGAAGCCGGCCATGCCTTGGTTGCTCATCTTTTGCCGCACGCCGATCCGGTCCACAAAATCTCGATTATTTCACGTGGTCGGGCGGCCGGCTATACTTTAAATTTGCCGACCGAAGATCGTATGTTCAAAAACAAATCGCAGTTTTTGGATGAAATCGCCGTCTTGTTGGCCGGTATGATGGCTGAAAGATTGGTCTTTGATGAGCAAACCACGGGGGCGAGTAATGATTTGGAAAAAGTCACCAGTATTACACGTCGTTTGATCACTCAGTATGGTATGAGCGATGTCTTAGCTCCACGTAGTTATGGTCAGCGCGAAGAAATGATCTTTTTGGGCAAAGAAATCCATGAACGTCGCGACTATAGTGAAAAGGTGGCCGAACAAATTGATGCCGAAATCACGACTATCGTCAACGACAACCTCAAACGCGTCGAAGAGATGCTGACCAAGCATCGGCCGCAACTCGACAAGATTGCCGAGGAGTTGATCAAAAAAGAAACGATCGAAAAAGAAGACTTCAATAAACTCTTCTCGGACGACACAAAATAGGTTATAATATCAAGGCCAGTCTAAGACTGGCCTTTAGAAAAATAAAAACAGGGGGACTATGTCTTTATATCGAGATGTTTTACGTCGGGCTTTGGCCATAGCTTGGCGCAACAAAATTCTCTGGCCATTTGGTTTTTTGGCCGGCTTGCTGGGGGCAGGCGGGTCTTATGAAATATTATTTAAAGGTTTGAATTTGTCGGAAGCCCAAAAGCCTTTTATCGCCGTGCTGTGGCATGACATTGTCAATACTGGCTTAAATTGGGGGGATGTTGGCAATTTGTTGAGCCAAGCACCGTGGCAAGCTTTAGCCATCGTGGCTATGATCGTGGTTGTCCTAGCTATTTTTGCCGCTTTGTTTTGGGCAGTCGTGGTCGCCAATATTGTCGTGGTCCGGGGGGTTGATGCTGTGTCACGAGGTGAAAGCAGTCGCGGTTTGATCCACGGTAGCGCCAAATATTTTTGGCCGACAGCCGGGATTAGCGTTTTGGGTAAAATCGTCATCGCGATTTTGTTTTTTATCTTAGCCAGTCCCGTCTTGGCGCCTTTGTTAAATGACAGTGCCTCGTCAGTGGGGCTGATCGGTTATCTGGTCGCTTATGTGGCCATCTTTATCATTTCACTGTTCATCGCCGCCATCATGATCTTTGCGGTGTTTGAAGTCGTGCTCGATGGTCAAAGCTTTGGCTCGGCCTTGCGCCAAGCTTGGCACAAAGTCGCTGATCATTGGCTGATCTGTCTGGAAACCTCTTTGATACTGTTGTTTACGATTTTACTCTTTGGTTTGTTGATCATCGTCGCTGTTTTACTCCTGACTATTCCCGTCAATTTGCTGTTTTACTTTATTTTTTACATCAAGTCGGTCGTGTTGTTTTGGGCCGTCTTGACGGTTGGGCTATTGGCGACCATTGTCGGAGTATTTTTACTGTCCGGGTTTTTGTGGACTTATCAGCTGGCCGTTTGGACGTTGCTTTACGATAAGATCAAAGATGGTTCAGCCGTCAGTAAATTAGAAAGATTGGGCCAAGCGGCTTTAACCCGACAGTAATGTTGTCTTTTAAAACGCCTCGTCAATCGGGGCGTTTTTTGCTATCATAAACCAAGTATGACTGAACAAAATTTATCTTCAAGCAGCCTAGAAGTCACCCCGCCCGAAGTTGGCGCCAAATTGGCCGATAAAATGCGTTCGATGAAACTGGCCAATCAGGAAGAGGAAATTAAAACCCAAGCTCAAAAACTTGGTTTGAATTATGTTAATTTGGTAGCTTTCCCGATCGCGCCCGAAGCTGTTAGTCTGATACCCGAGTCAGTGGCCCGCGCCGCCCAAGTCTTATGTTTTTTGTCGCAAGGTGACGACCTCAAAGTCGCCGTCCGTGATCCGCAAAGTCAGGCCACCGTTGACGCGCTAGCTGATTTGACGGCCAAGGGTTATAAAGTCGCTCAGTATTTGATTTCACCTCATAGTTTCCAAACAGCTATCGAATTTTACAAAACCTTACCCAAGATACGCCAAGTCAAGCTGGGTGTTTCGATCCAAGAAGGTGATTTGCAAAAGTTTCGCGCCAAGTTTGGCAGTTTTGATGAGTTGGCCAAAAAGTTGCGTGATATTTCCGTCACGGATTTGGTGGCCTTTATTATCGCCAGCGGTTTGGATTTTCGTTCTTCGGATATTCACCTCGAATGCGAAGAGCAAGAAATTAAAGTTCGTTTTCGCGTCGATGGTTTGCTGCATGACATTGCCTCATTACCCAAAGATAATTGGCACGCCATTGCCAGTCGCATTAAATTATTATCGGGCTTAAAAATCAACGTCAACGACAAACCGCAAGACGGTAGCTTTTCTATCAAGCTAACCGGCGATCGTGTCGACGTGCGTACTTCAACTATCCCGACCAACTATGGCGAAAGTATCGTCATGCGTTTGTTGATGTCGTCGGCCAGCGCCATTTCATTTGATGATCTGGGTTTGCGGGGTAAGGCCTATGCCGATTTGGCCCGCGAAATCCAAAAACCTAATGGCATGATCATCACCACCGGGCCGACCGGTAGCGGTAAGACCACCACGCTTTATGCCGTTTTGCAAAAACTGAATAATTCGGAAACCAAAATCATCACACTCGAAGATCCGATCGAATATAAACTCGAGGGGATCAATCAAAGTCACGTCGAAACTGACAAAGGTTACACTTTTGCCAAAGGTTTGCGTTCGATCTTGCGTCAAGATCCTGACGTGATCATGGTCGGAGAAATTCGTGATTTGGACACGGCCGAAACGGCTATCAATGCTGCCCTAACCGGCCACTTGGTGATTTCCACCCTTCATACCAATTCGGCGGCTGGGGCTATACCGCGATTTTTATCGATGAAAGTAAAACCGTTTTTGTTGGCCCCCGCTCTCAATGCTATGGTCGGTCAACGCCTTGTCCGCCGCATTTGTCCAAAATGTAAAACCGAAGCCGAAGTTGACAGTCAGACTATGTCACAAGTCATTGAAATTTTATCCAAACTCACGCCGGAGTCTGGCGAACATGAAAAAACTAAAGATTTGGCCTCGATCAAATTTTACAAAGGCGCAGGTTGTGAAGCTTGCCAAGGCTTGGGCTATCAGGGTCGCGTCGGGATTTATGAAGTCATGTCCATGACGCCGGAAATTGAAAAAATGTTGTTATCAGGCGAAGTGTCTGAATACCAAATGCAAGACTTGGCTGTTAAAAACGGCACAATCACTATGGTCCAAGATGGCTTGCTCAAAGCATTAGAAGGTATCACGACAGTTGAAGAGGTCTTCCGCGTGGCCAAATAATTTTTTTATGGTCGTTGAAGCTTATCGTCAACACGATCCAACGTTTGAACAAAGTGATCACGACGAAGCTTTGTTTTATACTCTCAAAGACTTGATGGCTAAGTTTGGTTTTAGGTTTGCCGTGTCGGAAAAGGCTATTGCCGCTAATCGCGGTATTTTGGATTTATGTCAGCGTTACACCAATATGGTCAAAGCTCAGCACAAGAAAATGTCATCGACGGCCGCCATTTCGGGTAGCGACGCTCGACGTCGGGAGGTCCACGGTCAACTGTGCGAAAAACTTTTGGGGACTGATTATCACGGTACGGCCCTAGTCGATCGACAACGAGTTAGTAATTTTGCCCAAGAAGTAGTCGAGTGGATGACGGTTGACTTAACATCGTAATATGAGAGAACGTCCGTCATTTGCCCTGCATGAAAAGGCTCACTTTTCCTCAGCCACTCAAGCTTTAGACGCCAAACGTCGCAAAAATCAACCCTTGCCGCAGGTTGATTTTGGTTTGTTGGCACGCGGTAAAACATATCGAGATGTCATCGATGGCGGTCTACAAAAACTTTATAAAAGACGAGAAAAAATAAGCGTCGACGAATATCGTTCTTTGCGTCGGGCGATGTTTGCCAGCCTCAAAGATCAAGCCGCTAATCATTTGTCGGGTCGGGAATTGGTTGATTTTTGTCATCAGGCTAATATGATTTTTGGTTGGGAGTTGATGCTATCTAGGACCTTTGGCCAGCAAGCCAACGTCCGAGCTGAAAAACGTGAAGATACGTACACCAAACGTGAATTA
>CAZFXZ010000008.1:4127-6179 GCA_964523165.1 uncultured Gammaproteobacteria bacterium | reverse complement strand
TCGTCAGAGGGGCGAGTTGATCAAAGAGCTTTAAAAAAATCAGCCACCGAGCAAAATCGCTTACAAGAAAACGATCTCCATGATTTGTCGCAAACTTGCCGCCAGACCGGGATTGGCGGCCAATATTTAGTCTTGCCGTCTTATATGCTTGATGAACGTCCGCAACGTTTCGGTCGTCTTGACAATCTACACGAAACATTATTAAATGATGTCACCAGTGACGTCAAATCTGACATCGTCGGCAATTTTGCTGACAAGGAGGATAGGGTATGAGTCAGCGACTGCGTTCGGTCGGAGGGCAAAAACCCCGATCGGCCATGAACTGCGATGCGGCCAAACGGTACATGACCAACTTGGCCGATCGTTACGCCAGAAACGAGCAGGCGGCCGAAGACATCCGCTTTGTCGCGCACGTTGCGCAGTGCTCGGACTGCGAACGTGAATATCACCAAATGGCGGCGACAGGTTTCGTCGGTCGTCGCGACGACGAAATCACCCCCGAGCCTACGGCCGAGTTGCAATAAACGCTCGGCTTTTTTATTTTATTATTATTTGGCGGGAATTGTTTTTGTTGACGGTAATATCGACGTTAATGGTTTTGATGTTTTTTGGCAAAGCCAATTTAGTGGCCCACTCAATGGCCATTACCGTATCTGGCTGATCTAAGTAATCAGCTAGACCAATATCTTCAAATAAAGTTTTTTTATCTAGGCGATAAACATCAACGTGGACGAAAGTTTTGATAGTTTTGTGTTTGACGACGTAAGGTTTGTAAATGACAAACGTCGGACTACTGATATTATTTTTTATCGCCAAACCTTTAGCCAAACCTTTGACCAAAGTCGTTTTGCCCGCGCCCAAATCGCCGCTTAATAAAATCACTTCTCCGCCGCGCAACTTTTTAGCTAAGTTGTAGCCGACTTTTTGCAAAGCCGCGTCACTGGCAGTAATAATTTTCATAAAGATAAATTGGGATCGGCGACTAACTTTTCTGATTTGTAGTCTAGGGCCGCAGCTAGACCGATCATGGCAGCGTTGTCACCACATAATTCTAAAGGCGAAATCAACACCGGTCTATCAGCTAGAAAAGTCAGTTGTTTTCGCAGTCGGGAGTTGGCAGCTACACCTCCGCCGACGATAATACTTTTGACTTTATGTTGTTTGGCGGCCTGCAAAGTTTTGCCGACCAAAACATCGACGATGGCTTGTTCAATGCTGGCGCAAAAATTATTCAATTTTTGGCCTTTTGGTAAGCCGTGATCACGGACATAATATAAAGCCCAGGTTTTTAAACCGGAAAAGCTAAATTCATAACCGATACGATTTAACATCGGTCGTGGCACGTCGCTGATAGTGTCGCGACCCAAGGCGGCGCGTTTAGCGATTTGCGGTCCACCCGGATAAGGTAGTTTTAAAAGCTTGGCGATTTTGTCAAAACATTCACCGGCTGCGTCATCACGCGTCGTGCCGAGTTTTTTATATTGACCAATTTTTTTTATCAAAATAATTTCGGTGTGACCACCTGAAGCGATCAAAGCCACGGCCGGCAAATGAGCGGTGATCCATTTTTGACTTTTGCCGGCTAAAGGTGCGACTAAATGTCCGGCTAAATGATTGATGCCGATCAGCGGTTTGTTTAAAGCTAGGCTGATAGCTTGAGCGGTTTGCAGGCCGACTAAAAGTGAAGTTAGTAAACCCGGTCCGACCGTTACGGCCAATTCATCAATTTTTTTTAAATTAATTTTGGCTTGTAATAAAGCTTCGTCGAGGACGGGAATGATGTTGATCGCATGAGCGCGGGCCGCAACCTCGGGTACCACGCCGCCATATTTTTGATGGATTTTGATCTGCGAGGCCACGACCGAAGAGATGATCCGATTGCCGGTCGCAGTTTTTTTGATAACCGCGACGGCCGTCTCATCACAGGATGTTTCTATAGCTAAAATATAGGTCATAGATGACAGTAGATTATCGCACTTATTATTTATTGACAAGACGAATAATAGTCGATAGTATATTGCTGTTCTTGATTATTATCTCGGCTCCATCGTC
>CAZFXZ010000008.1:0-4027 GCA_964523165.1 uncultured Gammaproteobacteria bacterium | reverse complement strand
GGCTCCATCGTCTAACGGTTAGGACGCCAGGTTTTCATCCTGGTAATCGGGGTTCGATTCCCCGTGGAGTCACCACAAAAATTCCCATTCTCGTGATGGGTGTTTTTGTTTTTGACAAAACAAAAAGGGCTGCATTAGTAGCAAACCCTTGTCTAACCGCCAGCGGCTTACCAAGCGTCAAACGCTCGGTCAAGAAAACGCTTTTGGGGCGGTGTGTAATACAGGAGCCTTGGAGGCCACATCCAGCACGTCTGTGAGACGAAGACCTCAGGTACGGCTAAGGGTTCCGATGGTTAGGGTTCCTTAGTGCAGGAATATTAACCTGCTTCACGGCCGACTGACCCCCCAACAAACCTTGTGTCAGAGGAAGCCTGAGGAATTATACTGGCGAAATCGGTCCAGCGCGCGTTCGTCCCGAGACGGCCTGCTCTGTGGGGACGAGCTATCACTGCGACGAGATCGCTCGGGCGTGGACATTCGCCACCAAGACTATTCAATTTAAAAGAGCCTGCTAACGCTAAAAAGCATTGTAGCACCAAATAAAAATAGCGCAAGAGGTCGACTTTTGTTATAATACCGGCACTATGTTGACCGTAATCATCGATTGGTTAATGGTTTTTATCACCACTGTCATCGGGTTTTTTGGCTATGTCGGAGTTTTGTTGTTGATGACTTTGGAAAGTTGCGGTTTGCCCATACCGTCGGAAATCATCATGCCTTTCGCCGGCTTTTTGGTCTCCGGTGGAGAGCTAAATTTTTGGCTAGTGGTGATCATGGGCACGGTCGGCAACATCGTTGGTTCGTTAGCTGCCTACGCCATTGGTCTGTGGGGCGGCCGACCATTGCTGGAAAAATATGGCAAGTATATTTTGATTTCTCATCGTGATCTTGATTGGGCCGAGCGCTGGTTTGATCGTCACGGCGAGTTGGCTGTTTTTATCGGACGCTTTGTGCCCGTCATCCGGACTTATATTTCTTTCCCGGCTGGACTGGTGGCCATGAATTGGCAAAAATTTACTCTCTATACGGCTTTGGGCAGTTTACCTTGGAGTATACTTTTTACTTGGTTGGGTATAAAAATGGGTGACAACTGGTCAGCGATTAGAGAATTTTTTCACACTTTTGATATATTAATCATCGTCCTACTACTGACGGCGGTAGGCTTGTTTGTCTGGCGTCATCTGCGCCATCGTTAGATTTGGATTTTAGAAAATAGCCAACTACCGATCAGTAAAAAAGCTACCGTGACTAAACTGAGCACGGCAATATCGGTCGTCAAACCAAAGTGCGACAAGCCGATAAACAATTGACGTAAGGCATCGATGCCATAAGATAGGGGATCAAAACGAGCGATCAGACCCAAGACTTTTGGCGCGTCGCCAAGTGGGAAGAGGGCGCCGGACAAGAAAAACAAAGGCATGATCAAAAAGTTCATGATCAATTGGAAGCCTTGCATATCTTCGAGTCGCGAAGCAATGGCTGTGCCCATGGCCGTAAATAGCAAAGCGGTTAATAACATAATCAACAAAGCTGGAAAAACCATCAGCCAATTGTCAATCCTAAATCCGGCGATGACGGCAATAACAAAAACCAATAAACCCTGAAAAGTCGCGACCGTTGCTCCGCCCAAAGTCCGACCCAGCATGATGTTAAATCGCGAGACGGGAGCGACGAGTGTTTCTTTCAAAAATCCAAACTGACGATCCCAGATAATTTCAATGCCTGAAAAAATAGCAGTAAAAATAATACTCATGCCAATAATACCCGGTGCCAAAAACTCTAGGTAATTACCTTGACCGGCTTGAGCAAAAACCGGGCCTAAACCATAACCCAAAGCTAGTAAAAATAATAGCGGTTGACCAAGCGAGCCAACGATGCGCGACTTGGAACGAAAATAGCGTTTGATTTGGCGAAGCCACAAAATGTAAATGGTGCTCATATAGTTTAACGTTTGCCGGTCCACAGCTGACGGTGCTGACGCATTTGTTCGGCACTGCCGACTTTTTCATCGCGGATATTTTGTCCAGTCAGGGCCAAAAAAGCATCTTCTAATGAAGAAGTGTGGGTTTTTTGTTGTAACTCATCAGGGGTGCCAATGGCGATGATTTTACCATGATCAATAATAGCCAGCCGTTGAGCCAAGCGGGCGGCTTCTTCCATGTAGTGAGTGGTAAAAAAGACCGTGATATTTTCTTCTTGATTTAGTTTTTTTAAATAGCCCCAGAGGTGATTACGGGTTTGCGGGTCAAGGCCCAAAGTTGGTTCGTCAAGAAAAATGATTTTTGGATGATGAAGCAAGCCGCGGGCGATCTCTAGGCGACGCTTCATACCACCGGAAAATTCTTTGACCAAATCGTCGCGGCGATCGGTCAGATCGACAAATTTCAACATGTCATCAATGCGTGATCGACGGAGTTTTTTTTCCAAACCATATAGTACACCGTGGAATTCTAGGTTTTCCCAAGCCGTTAACTCGTCGTCTAAACTTTGATCTTGAAAAACAATACCAAAGCTTTGTCGGACAGCCGCGGATTGGCGGACAGGATCGTGGCCATTAATATTGATTTGGCCGCTGTCGGGTTGGAGGAGGGTCGTCATCATTTTGATGGTCGTCGATTTGCCGGCGCCGTTGGGCCCCAAGAAAGCAAATATCTCACCGGTGGCGACGTTAAAAGAAATATCATCGACAGCCACAAAGTCGCCGAAAGATTTTTTCAAATTTTTTATTTCGATTATGTCCATAGAGTGTTTATCATAGAGCAAAGTCAGGTCAACGTCAAAAATCGCCCCTTTGACAAGCGCGGTACGGTTTTTATTGACGCAAGTGCATGGTGCGCCGACGTTCTTCGGTTTCGTCCAAGATTTTTTTGCGGATGCGGATATTGAGAGGTGTAATTTCGACCAACTCATCATCGCCGATATATTCTAAAGCGTCTTCTAGGCCCATGATTTTTGGCGCGTCAAAATGTTCGTCGCTACCTTCACCTTTAGAGCGCATGTTGGTTAATTGTTTGCCGCGACAAACATTGATCGACATATCTTTAGGTCGGGCGTGTTGACCGACGACTTGGCCTTTGTAAACGGTAATACCCGGTCCTAAAAAGAGCGTACCGCGTTCTTGAGCATTTAATAAACTATAAAGTGAAGTCGTACCCGATTCGTGAGCTACGAGCGAGCCACGTTCACGTTCGGCCCACTCTGTTGGGTCTGGTTGATAATCAAAAAACAAACTGTTCATGATGCCTAAACCCTTGGTGTCGATCAAAAATTCACTTTTGTAACCAAACAAGCCATAGGTCGGGATGATAAATTGTAAGTGCGTAATGCCATTGTCGTCGGTCTGCATGTTTTGCAGTTGACCATGGCGGGCGGAAAGTTTAGAAATGACTACGCCACTGTGAATTTCCGGTACTTCAATGCTGACTTCTTCCCAAGGGACTAAAGTTTTGCCGTTGACTTCTTTGGTGATGACTTGCGGCCGGGAAACTTGGACTTCATAATCGTCGCGACGCAAACGTTCCAACAAAATCGCCAAATGAAGCTCGCCGCGACCGGCCACCATCCAACCACCGTCGGGGTTAGCCTCGACTCGCAAAGCCATGTCTGTTTCCAATTCTTTTTCTAGGCGTTCATTGATCTGACGCGAAGTCACATATTTACCTTCTTGGCCGGCCATCGGTGAATCATTGACCAACAAGTTTATTTTGACGGTCGGCTCTTCAATTTTTAAAGTTGGCAAAGCGCTGGGGTTATCAATATCGGCCACGGTATTGCCAATGTCGATATTGTCGATACCGGCAATAGCAGCGATGTCACCGGCGGCCACTTCAGTCACCTCAACACGTCCCAGACCTTGGTAGGTCATGAGCGATGTGATTTTATAAGGTGTAATTTTGCCATGACGATCAATTAAGTTAACTTTTTGATCAGCGATTAGTTTGCCGTTGTGGACGCGGCCAGTAGCGATACGACCTTTGAAACTGTCGGCGCTGATCGAAGTGGCCAAAAATTGGACCGGGGCGTTGAC
>CAZFXZ010000007.1:20665-29024 GCA_964523165.1 uncultured Gammaproteobacteria bacterium | reverse complement strand
CGGCCGGTGATTTGGTCGGTGAAATAAAGATATTTACCATCGGCGCTAACGATCAAATTGCTGGCCGTAAAACTGGAGTCCGGTACTGCTATCAAACTTTTAGTTCCCGAGACTAGATCAAGGCGATAAAAATCATCCGGCGTGCTTTGAGCCACAGCTGGTGTAATACCGGCTCCGCGGGGCAAATATTGAGGCACGGCGCAATACAAAGTGGTGTTGTCAGCGTAGGTACATTTATCGGCCCAGGTTTGCAAACCAAGGTTGCGACGATTGGCGCCCAAACTATCTGGATTACCACCGACCACCCACAAATTGGGGTTAAGGTCATTCATGGTGTGATAAGCGCTATAAACGATCAAGTCGCCACGGGGTGACCAAATCGGTCGGACATCGCGGCCTTCAACTAAGGTATTTCTGAAGCGTTCATCGTTGGCGCCCAAAAAATATAAATTCGTTCTTTCCAAATCGACCGACTTACTGTAAGTGGCGATGATTTGGTTGTTGGGCGACCAGTCAATTTTGGCCACGGCGCCTTCCTCTTGGCCCAGCGGTTCAATTAATTTAATATTTGTTCCGTCGTCGTTTGATACGGCTAGCCAACGATTTTCCGGGTCGAGGGCCATGCTTTTGAAAGCGATATTTTTACTAGTCGGGTCATAAGAAAATTGTTCCCAGTGACGAGGTAAGGTGATCTTTTTTTTGTCTTTAAAGTTATACAAAATGTTAGAGCCGTCAGGGTATTCCAAAATGGCTTTGTCTTTGTTGGGCGCCCACTGAATTTTTTCGACATTATAAAAAACTTCATCAGACAAAGCTGCGGCTGTGCCGTCGGGCGACAAGCGATAAAATTTGCCGTCACTGGGTTGATAATAAACCACGGTTTGGCCATCACCACTCAAAGTCGCCCCGCTACCGGACTGCTCGGTCAATAAATTAACTTTGGTCCGACCGCCGTCAGCCACCGGGCTGGGCTCGGCCGGACTAATGCCCGTGATGTCTTTGGCTGGAACTAATTGACCGTCGATGTTAACGGTTGGTTCGCGTTGGCCGGTTGATGAAGTTGGTAAGCCGCCGGTTGGTGTGGTGGTTGTTTGCTCGGGCGTGGTGGTTGGTCGGCCGCCAATGACCAAGTAATACAAGAGCCAACCAAAAAAGATCGTCGCGACCAAAAACAATATGATGAAAAGAATTTTTTTAAGACGATCTGACATATTTTTATTTTTGTAGTTTAATTATAGCTTAAAAGCAGCCACCAGCAAAGCTCGGCAGTAGGGAACGAATGGCCGCCAGTCCGGTGCCTAAGATATCGCCGGTTGTACCATCGACGGAGACTTGCACGCCAACTTTTTGTCCCTCGCAACTCAAGAGTAAATAAATCATGGCGATTAAAAATAGAACAATCAAAGATAATAGTCCACAACCCAAACAACAGGCGCAGGTTTCACCTTTTTCCAAAATGTCAGCTTCGGCTGATAGGGCTTCGTTGGCCCCGTCGCTTTTTTGAGCTTCGTCCAAAAATTCTTTGGCGCCCATAAACCACTCTTGGCCGGGTTGCATAAAAATAGCCGAAAATATGCCGCCGATTTTGTACATGGTGATATGAAAAGCCACATATAATAAAGTCAGACCCAATGTTTCCAAGGCCGACAGCCAAGCAACTTGCAATATCCGGCCGGTGGCCAGTTGCGCGCCACGGCTAGCGCTAGTCAAGGCACTACTTACTGTTTTACTGTTTTTTTGTTGTTGTTGATGGCGGTCTTTGGCTGTGGCTCGATCTTGCCGGCGTTGATTTTTATCCTTGGCTGTCCTTTCTTGATTGAAGGCCTTGAGACCGGCTCGCCAACCGCCAGCATTTTTATATTGATCGTCGGGTTGTTGACCGGCTAGCAGATTGGCGGTTTGTCGCTGTTGATAGTTTTGGCGCAAAGCTTCGTTGCTCTGGATGTCATTTAATTGATCGGCGCCAACCACAGCCGCGGTGGCCGCCAAACGTTGTTTATCACGAATATTTTGATTGGTTTGTTTGTCCCAATCAGCCTTGTGTCGCTGCTCTTGTGGCGAAAATTGCGCCATATTTATTTTTTTAGACAAAAATTACCTGACGATCTTTGACTTTTAAGTGGAGTGTTGATTTGCTGAAAGTTTTTTCGAGTAAGGCTTGCGACAATGGCGTTTCAATCAGATTTTGTATATTTTTGCGTACTCCGCGAGCACCACCTTCGGGCTCGTTATCAATCTGGCTCAGAAGTTTAATGACGGTTGGCCCGGCGATCAGCTTGAGATTTTGTTCGGCCAAACGATGATTGAGTTCGGCTAATTGCAACTTGGCGATTTTGATTAACTCGTTGTCTGTCAATGGTCTAAAAAACACTACTTGATCTAAACGATTGAGAAATTCGGGCCGAAAACGGTCGGTTAGACTTTTTTGCAAATAATTTTTCATTTCTTCATAAAGATTGTGATTGGCCGAAACTTCGGCAAAGCCAATTTTTTTGTAGCCGAGGAAATCCTTCAGCCCGACATTGGAAGTCATGATGATGATAGTATTGCGAAAATCAATGGTTTTGCCGGCGGCGTCGGTTAGTTCACCGTCTTCCATGACTTGTAATAAAATATTAAAAATTTCCGGATGAGCCTTTTCGATTTCATCAAACAAAACTACCGAATAAGGTCGGCGACGCACCGCTTCGGTCAGTTGACCGCTTTCTTGATAACCGACATAGCCGGGGGGTGAGCCAATCAATTTGGAAACGTTAAAGCTTTCACGAAATTCCGACATGTCAATCTTGACCAAAGCCGACTTGTTGGCAAATAAAGCTTGAGCCAAGGCTTTGGCTAAAGCGGTTTTGCCCACGCCGGATGGACCCAAAAAGATAAATGAGCCGATCGGTCGAGCGTGATTGCCCACGCCGGTCCGAGAACGTTTGATGGCTTGAGAAATTTGATTGACAGCTTCAGTTTGGCCGACGATTTGCTGATTTAAAATCTTTTCTAAATCCAAAATTTTATCACGTTCAACGGTCGTGAGTTGACTGATGGGTAGGCCGGTCGATTGGGCCACAACTTTGGCGATATCAAGCTGAGTAATTTGGCCTAGAGGTTTGGCGTGTTGGCGTTGTAATTGTTGACGGAGTTGATCAAGTTGTTGATTGGCCAAATCTTCTTGAGTTTTAACATCCAAGGCTTCTTGATAATGTTCAGCCAAGATGGCCTGGCGCTTTTTTTGTCGCAACAAAGCTAAGCCCTGTTCAACTTTTTTGATTTTTTGCGTTAGGGGGTTAATTTTTTGTTTGACGCGCAAAGCTGAGGCTGCTTCATCGATAACGTCAATAGCTTTATCCGGCAAAAATCTGTCGGTCAGATAGCGACTGGTCAATTTGACGGCGGCTGACAAAGCCTCATCGCTGATTTTAACACGGTGAAAAATTTCATAATTTGTTCGCAAGCCGCGTAAAATTTCCAAAGTTTGATCAGCGGTGGGTTCTTCGACTTTGATGACGCCAAAACGTCGAGCTAAGGCTGGATCAGTTTCAATATGTTTGCGATATTCGCTCAGAGTCGTGGCGCCGATACAACGGATTTCCCCGCGAGCTAAAGCCGGCTTTAAAATATTGGCCGCGTCCAGTGAGCCAGCCGCCGCGCCGGCTCCGGTAATAGTGTGCAATTCATCAATAAATAAAATGATATTCGGATCTTTTTTGATCTCCGACAAAATATTTTTCAAGCGCTGTTCAAATTCACCCCGATACATCGTGCCGGCTAAAACTAAACTCAAATCCAGGGTCAAGATTTTTTTATCGAGCAAAACATCGGGCACGCCGCCCTCGATTATTTTTTTGGCCAAACCCTCAACAATGGCGGTTTTGCCAACACCGGGATCACCCAACAAAATCGGATTGTTTTTGGTCCGTCGAGACAAAATTTGTATCAGGCGATCTATCTCGTCTTGACGGCCAATGACCGGATCGATATTTTTTTGTAATTCCGGATTGGTTAGGTCGGTCGTAAAAAGTTCTAAGCTAAAAACTTGTGTTGGTGGCAGGCCCGGCAATGATGGTAGGCCGGTCTCGGTATTTTCTGACTCATTGTCAAAAGCTCCAGTCACGTCGGGGAAACGTGAGGTGCTTTTTAAAATAGCTTGCAGTTGTTCTTTTAATTCATCAGCACTAGTTTCAATCAAAATTAAAAGCTGTCTAATGCTGGGCAAGTTGCCGTCCAACAAAGCCAATAATAAATGTTCTGTCCCGACGTAGCGGTGTTGTAAGGTGTGGGCGATCAAAACCGCTTTTTGGATGATTTGCTTGGCGCCATTATCCAAACCGGGACTGATGATGTTATCGTTATGCCCCTGGCGTTGGGCGATGAATTGTTTGACTGATAGATCTTTTTGATCCGACCAAAATTTGTGCAACAATTCACCGGCAATACTGCCACGACTGACCGCTAGGCCATAAAACAGGTGTTCTGGACCAATCTGTTGGCTAGACAATTCTAAGGCTAACTCATGTCCGGCCGTTAGAGCTTCTTGAAGATGTTCGGTAAATTTATTGTTAGAGGTTGTGGTCATGAGAGGAGTTTTTGTAACGGACAAAATCTTTGTACAAGATGTAGTTGTACAACAAAGTCAGCGGACCAATCACCAGCATGATCGGCAAGAGCAGTAGGCTTTGCAAGACGGCCGGATGAGCACCGGCCAACAAAAGGCTCAGGCCTTTACTGAGCAAACCGCTAACGACCATGGTCAAAAATATCAAAACTATTAAGCGCCACAATATCAGCCACCAGTGGCCTTGCACTAATTGTCGACTGTAATGCAATGATGTTTTGATAGTATTTGTTTCCAGGGCCGCGGCTAGGCTGGCAAAAATCAAAGCGATCATCAAATAAAAACCGGGTATGACCAACAAGATAAAACCGGCTATCGTCATCAAAGAAACAGCCAAGCTGGTCAAAAAGAAAAGCCAGATTTTTTTACTCCCAGCGGTAAAGGCTTGATTGACGGTTAGCTCTGATTGGTTGTCAGCGGCCATGATCAGGGCTAATGTGCCCCAAATTTGCACCACTACCGACAAAATCATCAGACCGGCCATCGACAGCCACGGCGCTTGCGGATTGATATTTTGCACGATTGTTTGGACGACAAACGGCAAGCTGATAATCAAGCTGATTTTGACAAAAATCTTCCAACGTTTGGCAAACAGCAACCAAGTTTGTTGTAGGTGATCAAATAATCCCAAAGGCATATTTTAGATTTATGAATTAGGAGCCGTTAAGCCGCGTAAAATTTTGATCCGTTCGTCAATCGGTGGGTGAGTGGCAAATAGATGGTTGAAAGATTTTTTGCTAAACGGATCGGAGATATAAAGATGGGCGGTAGCGGCGCTTTTTTTGGCTAGCGGTTGGTTTTGATTTTTGATCTTGTCTAAGGCGTTGGCCAATCCGTCGGGGAAGCGTGTCAACAAAGCCGCTGAAGCGTCGGCTAAATATTCACGTTTGCGTGACACGGCCAACTGAATGAGCTTGGCAATCAATGGTGAAAAAATGATCAAGATAATGCCAATGATCATCAATAGTCCGCCAGCCTTATTGTCATCGCTTGATCGACCTCGCGGTCTGATATGCCAAAACATATCGCCAATAATCGAAATAAACCCGACCAAAACAATGACGATGGTCATCAGTCTAATGTCATAATTTTTGATGTGAGAAAGCTCGTGAGCCACCACGCCCTCTAATTCTTCATTAGCTAATTGTTCGACCGCGCCGGTGGTGATGGCAATAGAAGCGTGCTCGGGGTCGCGACCGGTGGCAAAGGCGTTGATCGACGGATCGACGATCAGATGGACTTTGGGCATTGGCAAACCGGCGGCGATGCAAAGATTTTCGACTATTCGATAAACGTAGGGGTTGTCGGCTTTGACGATTTCTTTGGCCCCGGCTGTAGCTAAAGCGACTTTGTCGCCGCCATAATATCCGCCCATACTCATGACTATAGCCACCAAGCTGGCTAAGCCCACGGCGCCCAGTCCGGTGTTGTAGACATAATCGACGGCCCAGCCCACGACTAAAACCACTAGGCTAAAAATCGCCACTAGTAGCCAAGTTTTTCGTTTGTTGGCGGCTATTTGCTGATACACGGCAGTAAGCTAAAATTTAACTTCGACGTTTTGCTTTTCGGCTTCGTTGGCTTCAAAAAAGACGCGTTTGGCAAAACCCAGCATCTGAGCAAACAAATTGGTGGGGAAAGTTTCAATTTTGATGTTTAGATCGCGGACGTTACCATTATAAAACCGTCGAGCGGCTTGAATTTTATTTTCCGTATCCGATAGCTCGTCTTGTAGTTGCAAGAAATTTTGGTTGGCCTTGAGGTCGGGATAGCTTTCCGATAAAGCAAAGATCGACTTTAAAGCGCCAGTCAACATATTTTCAGCTTCGGCGGCTTGAGTCGGACCTTGATTTTGAGCGCTCATGGCTAGATTTCTAGCTTGAATGACTTTTTCTAGCGTGTCTTTTTCATGACTGGCGTAACCTTTAACTGTTTCGATTAAATTAGGTATCAAGTCATGACGACGTTTGAGTTGGACGTCGATATCTGACCACGATTCGTCAGTCCGATTTTTTAATTTGACTAAACTGTTGTAAGTGGCGATCAACCACAACAACACTACACCTAGAGCTATAATGATGATCAAACCCAGTGATAGACCAAATGGTTCCATAAAAATAAAATTATGACTAAAAAAGAAATTTTGCTATACTGCTCAAAGCAGTAATTTACCTAAAATTATAGAGAAAAATTTAACTTTAGTCAAAAAATATGTCCGATCTTAAAACGATTTTTCGCTCTTATGATGTTCGAGGTCTATTTGGTACCGACTTGACGCCGTCCATCGCCTATGACATTACTCAAGCTTACGTTGATTTTTTGCAACCACAGGGCGTGGTAGCCGTTGGTCGTGATATCAGAAAAACTTCACAAGCCCTACAGCCCCAAGTTATACAAGCCCTGATCGAAGCGGGGATAGGGGTCTTGGATGTTGGTGAATGTCAAACCGAAGAGCTGTATTTTGCTGTTGGTAAATACAATTGCGCTGGAGGTATTATGGTAACAGCTTCGCACAACCCCGAAGAATATGCCGGTTTAAAATTGGTTCGCGAGTCGGCCAAACCGATTTCTGGTGATAGTGGTTTGCCAGATATTCTAGAACGTACCGAAAAAAAGGTTAAAGTCAAAAGCGCTCAACCGGGGTTGGTTACAACCAAAGATGTTAGTGTCGATTATTTTGAGCATGTTAAAAAATTTGTTGATTTCCAAAAAATTAAGCCATTTAAAGTGGTTTTTAACGCCAATTTTGGTCGGGGAGGCTTAACGGCCAGTCAGATCTTGGCGGAGAAAAATTTTTCTATTACTTGTTTGGATTGTACGCCAACGGGGGGATTTCCCAAAGGCCGACCCGATCCGCTAATACCAGCTCGACGCCAAGAAACCTCAGCTTTAGTCCAAGAAGTCAAAGCCGATTTGGGTGTGGCTTGGGATTCGGATGGGGATCGTTGCTTTTTTTGGGATGAAAATGGTGATTTTATCCCAGCGCCGTTTATCACGGCTTTATTGGTCGAGTCGTTGTTGAAAAAATATCCCCACAGCGCCATTATCACCGACATCAAAGCTTATCGAATCGTCCAAGACGCAGTAAAAAATAATGGTGGTAAATTTATCATCAACAAAACCGGCACTTCGTTTATCCGCGAGCGGATGCGAGCCGAAGACGCGATTTTTGCCGGTGAACTTTCGGCTCACTACTATTTTCGCGATAATTATTATTCCGACAATGGCCAAATCCCACTGCTGATGATTTTGGAAATTTTGTCCGTCAGTGGTCAAAAACTGTCCGAACTAGTTGCTCCTTGGCGGGCCAAATATTTTTTGATCGATGAGGAAAATATGACCGTGTCTGATCCGGCAGCGTTGATGACCGCCGTGGCCGATCATTATCAGGCCGCTGGAGCGCAAATCATCACCATTGATGGCATTTCGGTGGAATATCCGGACTGGCGGTTTAGTTTGCGGTCGTCGGGCACCGAGCCTTTGGTCCGGCTTAATTTGGAAGCCAATTCTCAAGCATTGTTAGACGAAAAATATCAAGAGGTCAGGGGAGTGATAGAAAAATTACAATAAACCATTAAAAAACAGTAGCGGCCGTATTTATGCGACCACTACTGTGAAAAAGTCATTTTTTGAGATTTTTTAAGCTTTTTCTTCTTTAGTTTCTTTTTTGATCACGCTCCAGTGGTAAAGCCACAATGGCAAGCCGATCAACATCAAAGCCAAATTATTAGCGGCCGATTTTTGGCGTTGAGC
>CAZFXZ010000007.1:2831-20565 GCA_964523165.1 uncultured Gammaproteobacteria bacterium | reverse complement strand
TTTTTTGTTAATAATTAACCGAAAATTTCTTTTTTTAGTTTATGATATTTTTTCTTGTCTAGCAAAGCTTCGTACATTTCCTGACGCAATTCTTCGGGAATGGCAAAGCTAGGCTGACGAGCGGTTTGTAAAAATTCATCAAAATTTACCAATTTTAAAGAAATAATTTCCCCCGGTCCGGGATCGGGTGAGCAAACTTTTTTACAATTTCGGGCGATAAAGCTGTGTTCGATAAATTCAACTTTAGAATTGCCACCATAAACCGCACGTTGTTTAAATGAGCCCGGTTTGTAGCCGGTTTCTTCAAGTAATTCTCGCTTGGCCGCGACAGTCGGTTTTTCACCTTTATCGACTTGACCGGCCGGCAGTGAAGGGTAAAGTGGACGTCCCGGTTGCTCTTGATCCAAAATCATGATCTTTTTGCCCACCGTGGCTAAGGTATGGACAGAAGGTCGGCGACGCAACATTTCAAAAGTTTTGGTCGAGCCGTCATAAAGTTTTTGCGGCCAGTGATAAACATCAAACAACACGCCACTAAAAACCTTTTTGGCCCGACTGGGAATTTTCATAAAGTAACTGGATTATAGCCGATTTGCCCAGAAGGGTAAAGCGAGCTATTATGGCTGTACTATGATTGGTGTTTTTGATTCCGGCGTCGGTGGTTTGACGTTGGTCAAAGAGTTGTTAAAAGTCCTGCCCGACTATCCGATTGTTTATTTTGGCGATACGGCCCGCACGCCTTATGGCAACAAAAGTTCGGCCACGATTTGTCACTACGCTCGTCAAGATGTCGAGTTTTTATTGACCAAAGGCGCGACGATGATCGTGATTGGTTGTAATACAGCTTCGGCCGAAGCGACTGATTATTTACGACAAACTTTCCCCGACCTACCAATTTTTGAAGTTATTAGTCCGGCGGTGGCCACGGCTTTGCAAAACCCCCAAACCAAACGCCTTGGCGTTATTGGCACACGCGGCACGATCGCTAGCGCCGTTTATCAGGATAAAATTAAAATTGCTCGACCCGAAGTTGAAGTCCTGGCTACGCCCTGTCCGTTGTTTGTACCTTTGGTGGAGGAAGGTCGGCTAAATAGTCGAGAAACAAAAATCATCGTCCGTAAATATTTACAAAAATTAAAAGTTTCTAATCTCGACACTCTGATTTTGGGTTGCACGCATTATCCCTTGTTAGCTCAGGTAATTTCGGCTAAAATAGGGAAGCGCGTTAGGTTGGTCGATCCGGCCTTAGCCACGGCTAAGTTGATCGCTGACTCGATTGCCACTTTGCCGGTCAAGCCCGACGGTGGGTTGCGCCACGTTTATGTCAGCGATTTGACGCCACACGTTGGTGCGATCGCCAAGTTGCTTTTGGGTCGGGCTGTAACTTTAGAACAAGTTAACTTAGATTAAAATACATGTTGTTAACCATTTTGATTTTTATAATTTTATTGGGCGTACTGGTTTTGGTTCATGAATGGGGACATTTTATTACCGCACGATTATTTGGTTGTGGAGTGGAAGAGTTTGGCATCGGTTTTCCGCCGCGGGCTAAAAAATGGTTGAGCAAAAAAACCGGTATTATCTATTCGCTTAATTGGCTGCCAATCGGCGGTTTTGTCAAAATTAAAGGTGAGGATGGTTCAGAACGTCAAGATAGTGACAGTTTTGCCGCTAAACCGGCTTATCAACGTTTGATAATTTTGCTGGCTGGCGTGGCCATGAATATGCTGTTAGCCGCCGTTTTGTTGTCCGTGACTTTCGCCTTGGGCGCGCCGGCTGATTTGGACAATATACCGCCCGGAGCTACAGTCAAAAATGCCGCCGTGATCATCGCTGAAGTGTTGCCCGACAGTCCGGCCAGTCAAGCCGGGTTTCAAGCCGGTGATAAATTGATCAACCTTGGCAATCAAAATATTGATCGTGTCGGACAAATTAGTAGTATTGCTAAATTTTATGATGATCAAGATATCAAAGCTCAAGTTGTGCGGGGAGATAAAATCATCGAATTGCAAGTCAAGCCGAGCTATCAAGATTCTGTCGGGGCGGTCGGTATTGGCGTGGGCTTAATGTCGAGTGGCACGATCACTTATCCTTGGTATCAATTGCCGGGCCGCGGTTTGCAGGCCACCGCTGATTTGACGACCAAAATTTTACAAGCCTTCGCTACTATTATCGGCAGTTTATTTAATGGTCAGTCGGTTGACGCTCAAATCGCCGGGCCGGTCGGCATTGCCGTTTTGACCGGCCAAGTCGCTCGTTTGGGCTTAGTTTATTTATTACAATTTGCCGCTTTACTCTCGATCAACTTGGCCATTATTAATGTGTTGCCATTTCCGGCCTTGGATGGCGGTCGCGTCTTGTTTTTAGCTATTGAAAAAATCATCCGCCGACCGATTAATCAAAAAATTGAAACCGTCGTTCACAATATCGGCTTTATGATCCTCTTGGCTTTAATTGCTGTGATTACTTATCGCGACCTGGCTAATTTTGGCGGCGAGCTGTGGCAAAAACTTTTTGGTTAATATGCAAAAATCAGATTTAAATAATTTACAGCATCGAGCTTTGACTGAGCTCAAAAAATCCCGTCCCGAGCAGTTGGAGAGTTGGCAAATCAAGTATCTCGGCCGTAAAGGCGAATTGACGGCTATGTTGCGAGCACTCAAGGACTTACCGACAGCCGAGCGAGCTGTCTTGGGCGCGCTGGCCAATGAAGTCAAAAAAACACTCGACCAAGCTTATCAACAAGCCGTCGGACAAGCGACTGGTTTAGATGACGGTCCGGCTATAGATTTGACCTTGCCCGGTAAACGTCCAGAAGTCGGTCATTTGCACCCGATTTCTCAACTCCAATATCAACTTGAAGATATTTTTTTGTCTTTAGGATTTATTGTTGAAGATGGTCCGGAGCTAGAATCAGAATTTTATAATTTTGAAGCTTTAAACATCCCGGCTAATCATCCGGCTCGCGATCACCAAGATACGTTTTATATCAAAGAAGACAAAAAATCCGAAGCGACTAATCGGTTGTTGATGCGGACTCAGACTTCACCGGTTCAAATCCGAGCCATGAAAAAATATGGCGCGCCTTTGCGTCTGATCGCTCCGGGCAAAGTTTTTCGCAACGAAGCAACCGACGCCAGTCATGAAGCGATTTTTCATCAAATCGAAGGCCTGATGATTGATAAAGATATTTCGATCGCTGATTTGATGGCGGTCTGTCGGAGTTTTTTACGCTCAGTTTTTGAAAAAGATATAAAATTGCGTTTTCGGCCGGGCTTTTTTCCATTTGTCGAGCCGGGTTTTGAATTGGATATGGGTTGTTCTTTTTGCGACGGTCAAGGTTGTTCGGTTTGCAAAAAAACCGGCTGGATAGAATTTATGGGTTGCGGTTTAGTTCACCCCAATGTTTTGCGAGCCGGCGGTCTTGATCCGGAAGTTTATTCGGGCTTTGCTTTTGGTTTTGGTTTGGAAAGATTGATCATGCGTCGTTATGGCGTCAACGACATTCGTTTGTTTAATAGTGGTGATTTGCGGTTTTTAAAGCAATTTTAATATGTTGGTTTCTCTTAATTGGTTAAAAGATTTTGTCGACATACCCAAAGCCTTCAGTCCCGAAGAATTGACGGAAAAGCTAACTATTTCCACCGTTGAAGTTGAAGGTTTTATTCAACAAGCCAAGTTGTTAGACAAAGTCGTAGTCGCCAAAATTTTAGACGTTAAGCCGCATCCTGATGCCGATCGTTTGCGTTTGGTGACTGTTTCTGACGGTCGACAAAAATACAATGTTGTTTGCGGCGGCAGTAACTTAGCACCCGAGATGTTGGTGGCTTTGGCCAAAGTTGGCGCCGTCGTCAAATGGCACGGTCAGGAATTGGCCGAAATAAAACCGGCCAAAATTCGTGGCGTCGAAAGTAACGGCATGATTTGCGCCAGCGAAGAATTGGGTATCTCGCATCTTGTACCATGCGCCGAAGGTGAAATTTGTGATTTGTCAGGTTTGTCAGTCAAGGTTGGCGAATCGTTGGCCAAGGCCTTGAATTGCGATGATGTCATTATTGAAATCGACAACAAATCAATGACGCATCGGCCTGATTTGTGGGGCGTTTATGGTTTGGCGCGTGAATTGGCGGCGATTTTGAATTTACCTCTTAAGCCTTATAAGGTGGAGACGATTAAGGCCGGTCGAGGCAAAAAACTAGCCGTGGAAATAAAAGACACCGACAAGTGCCGAGCCTATGAAGCGGTAGTGATTGATGGTTTAACAGTCGCCCCCTCGCCCGATTGGTTGAGAGTGCGTTTGGAGTCGGCCGGTCTGCGCTCGATCAACAACATAGTCGACGTGACAAATTACGTCATGCTCGAATTGGGTCAACCGCTTCACGCTTTTGATTACGGCGATATTGCCGGTAGTACGATCGTAGTGGATAGTGCTAAAAAGGGTCAAAATTTTATAACGCTAGACGGTCAGAAGCGGGATTTGGACGAAACCATGCTTTTGATCAAAGATGTTAATCGGGGCTTGGCTATCGCCGGCGTTATGGGCGGACAAAATAGCGAAGTCAAAAATGACACCAAGACGATCGTTTTAGAGGCGGCAAATTTTTTGGGGAGCAATATTAGGCAAACTTCAACCAAACTTGGTTTGCGCAGTGAAAGTTCGGCCCGGTTTGAAAAAAATCTCAGCCCGGTTATGACGCAATTAGCTTTAGCCAAAGCCGTGATGCTGTTACAACAAATTTGTCCGACGGCTAAAGTCAGTAGCCCGGTCGTGAGTAAAAAATATTTTGATCTCAAAAAACCAATCATCATTGATGTTGACTTGTCGTGGTTGAATAGTCGTTTGGGTTTAGAGTTGTCAGCCAAAGAGGTGGTAGAAATTTTGCAACGCTTGGGCTTTGTCGTCAAAATTAAAAAGACAATTTTGTCCGTGTCGGTACCGTTTTGGCGGGCCACGGGGGATATTAAAATTGCCGAAGATATTGTCGAAGAAGTAGCGCGGATTTATGGTTATAATCGCATACCGTTACAATTGCCCAGCGCTCAACTCCAAACCCCAGTCAAAAATCTTGGTCACGATTTAGAACGTCAGATCAAAAAGGTCTTAGCTCTATCGGCTGGTAGCTCAGAAATTTTTAGCTATACTTTTGTCAATCCGGTCAAAGTTGCCAAATTGGGTTTAGCGGTCAAAGATCATTTGGCTTTAGAAAACAGTTTGTCGGCCGATCACACTTTATTGCGCTCGACATTATTGACTGGTTTGCTCGAAGCTTTGCAGGTCAATAGTCGTTTCGTCGAAAAAGTTAACTTGTTTGAAATTGGCGTGGTGTTTCAAATGTTAGCCGGAGATTTATCGCGCGGCTTGTCGTCGGACGCTAAATTACCGCGCCAAGACAAAAATGCCGCTGGTCTATACTGGCAGGTCAATGATGATCAGCCCTATTTTCAAGTCAAAGGCTTAGTACAAAATCTGTTTGAACAACTAAATTTGGATTATTATTTTGAGCCAACGGTTAAAAATTTACCGACTTATGCCGACAAAAAGCGCACCGCCGCCATTGTCGTGGGCGGTCTGGCGGTCGGTTGGGTCGGAGAAATCAACGGTCATGTTGTCAAACAACACGATTTGGCTGGTCGCGTTGGTTTTTGGCAGTTTAATCTATCAGAGCTTTTGACTAATTATCAACCAAAAACTACTTATCAAGCTTTTACTAAATTTCCCACGTTAAAACGAGACTTGGCGATCATTGTTGATCAGGCTGTGCCCTGGGCGACCATTTCCGATTTGATTTGGCAATTGGGTGGTGAGTTGTTGGTCGATGTCGATTTGTTTGATGTTTACGAAAATGCTACAATAGGCTCAGATAAAAAAAGCTTAGCTTGTCATTTGATCTGGCAAGCAACCGATCGGACTCTGACGGTCAATGACGTTGAGCCGGTCGTCAGTAAGATTGTTGAAAATTTGTCGACTAAGTTTGGGGCTCAATTACGCAGCTAGTTTTATGCTCGAAACGTCCAAAGATTTGCTCTATATTGTCTTGGCCTTTTGTATAATGTGGCTGACAATTTTTTCTTGTTGGCTGCTCTATTATTTGGCCATGATGCTCAAACAAGCTTACGACGTGGCTCGAGCCGTGCGCCAAACTGTTGAAGGCTTAGACAAATTGATTGACGGTTTAAGAAAACGAGTCGAGTCTTCGGCTGATCATTTGTCATTGTTAGTGCAGGCCGTCGGCGAGTTGAGTAATTTTTTGACCAAGCGTAAAACCGTTAGATCTCGCAGTAAAAAACGTTCCTAACTTTTCCTGAAAACAAAAACCGGTTTGAAATTTAGTTTTTGTTTTTTTGTTACCAAACCCACTTTTTTTGCCATGCAATTTGTCCACCTTCATACCCACTCCCATTACAGCTTGCTTGACGGCTTGGCTAAAATTGACGATTTGGTCGGCAAAGCCAAGGCTAATGGCATGACGGCTTTGGCTTTGACGGATCATGGTTCGATGTATGGCGCGATCGAGTTTTATCAAAAATGTAAATCGGCTGGTATCAAGCCGATCATCGGCGTCGAGACTTATTTGGCGCCCAACGGTTTGCGCAACAAACGGCCGGGTATTGACGATTTGCGCTACCATTTGATTTTGTTGGCCAAAAATTTGACCGGCTACAAAAATTTATTGAAATTGGTCAGCACGGCTTATCTGGAAGGTTTTTATTATAAGCCCCGGATTGATTGGGAAACATTAGTCAAACATCATGAAGGTTTGATTTGTTGTTCGGCCTGTCTGCAAGGTGAAATTCCACGGGCTATTTTGTCGGGCGATGAAAAAAAGACCGCCAGCGTCATCGAGCGTTATCATCAAGTTTTTGGTGATGATTTCTATTTGGAAATGCAGCACAATCCGGGTTTGCCCGATCAAATCAAAGTCAACGAAGCTTTAAAAATCTGGAGCAAAAAGTTTAATATCCCACTCATTGCTTCTAATGATATTCATTATTTGGATGAGTCTGACGACGACGCTCAAGACGTCTTGATCTGTCTGCAGACCAAGCATAAAAAACAAGATCGTGATCGTTTGTCGTTGTTGGGGATTAATTTGGCCATGACTACGCCGCAAGATATGGCCCGAGATTTTGCCGACACGCCTCAGGCCTTAGCTAACACAGTGGCTATTGCCGATAAGTGCGAGCTAGAGATCCCTTTTGGTCAAATTCAGCTGCCAAGATTTGATTTACCCACCGGTGTCACGCCCGATCAACAATTGGCTAGTTTGGCTCAGCAAGGCATTGCTAAGCGTTATCCCGATGTGGTGCCGGCAGCTTTGGCTGAACGTTTACAATATGAATTGGGCGTCATTGCCAAGACAGGTTTTGCCAGCTATTTCTTAATCGTGGCCGATTTTGTTAATTGGGCTAAAAGTAATGGTATTGTGGTTGGTCCGGGTCGTGGTTCGGCGGCTGGCTCGATCGTGTCGTATTTGACTAATATTACCAACGTTGATCCGTTAAAATACGATTTGCTCTTTGAACGTTTTTTAAATCCCGAGCGTATTTCCATGCCAGATATTGATTTGGATTTTGCCGATACGCGACGTGATGAAGTCATTCGTTATGTGGAAACTAAATATGGTAAGGACCATGTGGCCCAGATCATCACTTTTGGTACGATGGCGGCTCGCGTGGCCATTCGCGACGTCGGTCGAGTCTTGGATCTGCCCTATGCTTTTTGTGATCGGCTGGCCAAACTTGTGCCCACCTTCGCCACTTTAGACGAAGCTTTGCAAAAAGAGCCGGACTTAAAAAATTTATACGACAATGATCCAAGTGCTAAAAAAGTTATCGATACGGCTAAACGTTTGGAAGGAGTAGCTAGACACACCTCAACTCACGCTTGTGGGGTATTGATCACGCCACGGCCTTTGACGGAGTATGTGCCTTTGCAATACGCCGCCACCGGCGACAATAGTATCGTTTCTCAGTATTCTTTGCATCCAGTAGAAGATTTGGGTTTACTCAAGATGGACTTTTTGGGTTTGCGTAACTTAACTATTTTAGAAAACACGCTTAATGTCATTGAAAAAATTCACGGTCAAAAAGTAATTTTGGAAAACATTGCCCTGGATGATAAAAAAACTTTTCAACTTTTGCAGGCTGGCGATACTACCGGTGTCTTTCAATTGGAATCTTCGGGTATGAAGCGTTATCTCAAACAACTTAAGCCAACTTCACTCGAAGATATTATCGCCATGGTTTCTCTTTATCGACCGGGGCCGATGGAGCTAATTCCGGACTTTATCGATCGTAAGCATGGCAAAAAAAGCGTGACTTATTTACATCCCAAATTAAAGCCAATTTTAGAAAATACTTACGGCATTGCCGTGTATCAAGAACAAATTTTGCGCATGGCTCGCGACCTAGCCGGTTTTACTTTGGGTGAAGCTGACGTCTTGCGTAAAGCGGTGGGCAAAAAAATCGCCAGCTTGCTTGAAGAGCAGAGGATCAAATTTGTTGATGGTTGCGTCAAAAACGGCCTGGAAAAAAATATTGCCAAGCAAGTTTTTGATTTTATTGAGCCATTTGCTCGCTATGGTTTCAATCGGGCTCACGCCGCTTGTTATGCCATGATCGCTTATCAAACCGCTTACTTTAAAGCCAATTATCCGACGGAATTTATGGCTTCATTGTTGACATCGGATGCTGATGATATCGATCGCGTGGCTATCGAAGTCGAAGAGACTAAAAAAATGGGCATAGAAGTTTTGCCGCCGGATGTTAATGAAAGTTATTTAAAATTCACCGCCGTAGCTGAAAGCTTGTCAACCGACAAACCTCGCATTCGTTTTGGTTTATTGGCTATTAAAAATTTAGGCGAGGGGATTTCCCAAGCGATTTTGACGGAGCGCAAGCAAAATGGTCCGTACAAAGATTTTGAGGATTTTTTGACTCGTGTCCAATCCAAAGATTTAAATAAAAAATCTTTGGAAAGCTTAGCCAAATCAGGCGCTTTAGACACTTTAGTTCGTAATCGTAATCAAGTTTTGGGTAATATCGAAAAGATTTTACAATTTGTTCATGAAACCCAAAAAGAGCAATCTTCATCGCAGGCTAGTTTGTTTGGAGCTCTGACGACAGCCACTTCGCCAAGTTTAAATTTGGATGAAGTCAACGATTTGGATTCACGACAAAAATTGGCTTGGGAAAAAGAATTTTTGGGTTTGTATATTAGCGACCATCCGTATAAAGTTTTTTATAACGAGTTGGCTGATCGGACGACTTTGCTGCGAGAGTTGCCAGAACGTTTACGCCAACGACAAACGGCAGTCCGAGTCGGTGGTACTATCGATACGCTCAAAAAGATTTATACCCGCAGTGGCGAAGCAATGTTGTTTGGTAAGTTGGCCGATACTTCCGGGGCGGTGGAAATTATTATTTTCCCCACGCTTTTAAAAACCCTGGGTGATATCTTGGCCGAAAACAAAATCATCATTGTCGAGGGTAAGTTGTCAGACAAAGACGGTGAGGTCAAAATTATCGTTGAAAGATTGGATGAAATAACCATGTCCAATCTATCGACAATCTTGGAAAAATATAACGGTCCGGTGCAAATCAAAAATGGTTTTAGTCGTGGACCGTGGGCAGGAGAAAATTCATATTCGGCTCGCTCGCAAACTTTTGCCCCACCAAGTACGCCGACTCCACCGCCTGCGACAGCCAGCGGCCTGTCCTTACGTTTAGACGTCATGCCGCCAGCTGAAGTTTTGCAAAGCCTTAAAGTTTTGTTGACCAAATATCCGGGCGGTCAGCCAGTATTTTTGGTCGTCAAAAATAATGGGGCCTGGAAAAAAATCAAAACACCATTTCGGGTGGCCGATGATATTAATTTGCAAAAACAATTGATCGAACTATTAGGGGATAAGGCGCTTTTGCTAGACAAAGATAAAGTTTTTGTGGTATAGTGTCAGTGTTTTGAAAATTTGCACTATTTTTATATGGCCACCCAACGTCGTACGATCAAAAAAACGGCTAGCTCTGATGGTCGTTTAGTCAAAAAATCTGTCAAACGTCCTACGATAAAAAAAATCCCGGCCCCGGTCGAGGATATTTTTGCCGACATCAATGTCAGTCGCGGTCGTTTAACTTCTTCAACTTTAGGTTTGTATCGTAAAGTAGTTTTGAGCTTTGTGGCCATCACGGCCATTTTGATCGCTGTAGTTTTGTATTTTACTTTTATTTCGGCCAAAATTGAGATCTATCCGGCCGCCCAAAAAGTCCAAACTGATTTTGTGGTTAACGTGGTTGATAGCTCAGTCACCCCAGCCGCCGGTCAAGTCGCGGGTAATTTTATTAGTCAGCAAGTTGTTGGTCAGCGTGAATTTAGCGCCACCGGCAAAAAACAAGCGGCTGACGACGTAGTTGGGACGGTGACTATTTACAACAATTATCGCCTGCCGCAAGCTTTGATTGCCACGACACGACTTTTGACGGCTGATAATATTTTGTTGCGAATAAAGGATCGTGTTGATGTGCCAGTCGGAGGCTTTGTCCAAGTCGCTGTTTATCCCGATGATCCCGCCGCTTTAGCTGGTAAAACTATTGCTTCGGGTAGTCGTTTGATCATCCCGGGGCTATCGGTCGAGCGCCAAGATGATATTTATGCTCAGGCTAACGGTGAAATTAGTTCTTCGGTCAAAACCATTACGTTTGTCAGTGCCGACGATTTGACTTTAGCGGCTAGTCAACTGACCGAGCAATTGATCGATAGTACTTTGGCCAGTCTTGGCAATGCTTCAGATAGCGTCCGCTCGGCACAAATAGTTGATCAACAACTAAAATATTCAGCCACGGTTGATCAAGAAGTGGAAAAATTTAGTCTAGAATTATCCGGGACTCTGCAAGGCTTAGTTATTGACCGTGAGGCGTTGTTGGCCATCGGTCGAGCCGGATTGGATAGTGCTTTGCCCGACGATCGACAAATATTGACGATCGACAAAAATAGTTTGAGTTTTAGGTTGGATCAAATTGATTTGACCAACAAAACGGCGGCCGTGGCCGTCCAACTCGAAGGTACGTCGATCGTTCGCTTAAACAGTCCAATTTTTGACAAAGATAAGTTAAAGGGTTTACGTCTAGAACAGGTCGAATCGTATTTTTTGAACCAACCCAGCGTGGAGAGAATTAAGGTTGATTTTTTTCCGTTTTGGATCAAAAAAATCCCATCTTTGCCGGGCCATATTGATATTATCGTCAAAACCCCAGATAATATTGACAAGCAGTAATGGTTTGCAGTAAGCTATAAGCAGTATTTCCAGCCAGCTACCAACTGGCGTGATTCAGAAATTATCGTAAATAAAGCGCTTTTCACACTCAGTGAAAAGAACGTGGGTGGAACCGCGGGGCTTAAGACCTCGTCCCATGATTAATCCCTAAAATCGGGAATAATTATGAGACGAGGTTTTTAAATTATCAAATTAAAAAAATATATGACATCCACAGACAAAGAGTATCTAAATAGTTTGCGCCATTCCTGCGCTCACTTATTAGCCAAAGCGGTTTTGGAGCTTTATCCCGGTTCACATAATGCCATCGGGCCAGCGATTGACAATGGCTTTTATCAAGATTTTGATATGGGCGATGTTAAATTATCTGATGCTGATTTACCCAAGATTGAAAAAAAGATGAAAGAAATTTTGCCGACCTGGCAAAGCTTTTCTTTTAATGAAGTTAGTTTAGAACAAGCCAAGCAGCTTTTTGCGCACAATCCTTACAAGGTTGAGTTGGCGACTGAGTTTGCCGGTCAGGGTAAAACCCTCACGACCAACAACCCTAGTACTGGAGATTTTTTGGATTTGTGTAAAATGGGTCACGTCCAAAACCCCAGTCAAGAATTACAAAATTTTAAATTACAATCCGTGGCCGGAGCTTACTGGCGGGGCAGTGAAAAAAACAAAATGTTGACTCGCATCTATGGCACTTGCTGGCCAACCAAGTCAGAGCTTGATGATTATTTGACCATGTTGCAAGAGGCAAAAAATCGTGATCATCGCAAATTGGGTAAAGATTTAGATTTGTTTACTTTTTCCGATTTGGTTGGGGCTGGTTTAGCGTTGTGGACGCCCAAAGGTACGATTTTGCGTAACATCTTAAATGATTATGTTTGGCGGTTGCGCGCTGTGCGGGGTTATCAGCAGGTAGAAATTCCCCACATTACCAAAAAAGATTTATACGAAGTCAGTGGACACTGGCAAAAATTTGCCGATGAATTGTTTAAAATTAAAACTCGTGAAGATCATGATTTTGCCATGAAACCGATGAATTGTCCGCATCACACCCAGATTTTTGCTCGCAAACCGCACAGTTATCGTGATATGCCGCAACGTTACGCCAACACCACTATGGTTTATCGTGATGAACAAACTGGCGAGCTGTCTGGTTTATCACGCGTGCGTTGTATTACACAAGATGATGCCCATGTCTTTTGTCGAGCCGATCAAGTCAAAGATGAATTCTTAAAAATTTGGGATATCGTTGATACTTTTTATGCCGCCGTGGGTTTTAACAAGTTGTCGGTTGAGTTGTCATTACACGATCCTGATAATTTTGACAAATATTTAGGCAGGCCGGCTGATTGGCAACGCGCCGAGGGTCAAATCCGTGAGTTGGCGACCCAGCGGGGTGTGGAATTTACCGAGCACTTGGGCGAAGCGGCTTTTTATGGCCCCAAAGTTGATTTTATTGCCAAAGATTCGCTTGGTCGGACCTGGCAAGTGGCCACTATTCAACTGGATATTAATTTGCCGGAGAGATTTGATCTTAGTTGCGTTAATGAGCAAGGCCAAAATGAAAGAATCGTCATGATTCACGCCGCGATCATGGGCTCGATTGAAAGATTTTTATCTATTTTAATCGAACACCATGCTGGCGTATTTCCGTTGTGGATGGCGCCGGTGCAAATTAAAGTTTTAGCTGTTGGCGAAAGACATTTTGACTTCGTTAAAGATTTGGGCCAAAAATTTAGCCAAGCTGGCTTGCGGGTCGAATTGGATTTAAGTGATGAAACGGTCGGTAGTAAAATTCGCAAAGCTGAAACACAAAAAGTGCCTTACATGTTAGTTGTTGGCGACAAAGAAATGGCCAGCGATAAATTGTCCGTGCGTCAACGTGGCGTTGAAGAATTGTTGGAAGTTGCGCTGGCTGATTTTATCACTGATTTGCAAAATAAGATTGAGAAAAAAATGGCATGAAGACATTTTACGTTTTGACCCTTGGTTGTCAGATGAACAAAAGTGATAGTGAGCGCTTGGTTAGTACCATGCGCTCTTTTGGCTATCAGTCTACGACCGATGAAAAAAACGCCGATGTCAAAATCGTCAATGCTTGTTCGGTCCGCCAGTCAGCGATTGATCGAGTTTTTGGTTTTGGACGCAAATGGTTTAAACAAAAAACTCCTCAAGCTCAAACTTTGACGATTTTAACCGGTTGCGTCTTGCCCGATGACAAAAAAACTTTGAGCGAAAAATTTGATGCCTTAATTGACATCGGTGATTTTAAGAAATTAGAAGAAGTCTTAATTCAACGTTTTGGTCATCAGCAATCCTTAAACACCCCCGCTGTTTTACAAGAAAAATCGGCTAGTTTAGCGGCTGAGGAATATAGTGATTATTTAAAAATTCGCCCGACGTACAATAGTAGTTTTTCGGCTTTTGTGCCGATTATGACTGGTTGTAATGAATTTTGTACATATTGCGCCGTGCCGTATACCCGCGGTCGGGAGTGGGGTCGGCCGGTGGTCGATATTTTGTCAGAGATCAACGATCTGGCCAAAAAAGGTTTTGTCGAAATTACTTTATTGGGTCAAACCGTTAATAGTTATAAGCCGCAAGATATACAAAATTTTTCTAGTGACAATCCGTTTAAAAAAGATTATTTTGCCGCTTTGCTCTGGGAAATAAATCAAATAGAGGGTATTAAAAAAATATTTTTTACCGCCCCGCATCCCGATCATGTGACCGACGAGGGGATTGAAGCTTTGGGCCTACCCAAAATGGCGCGTTATTTGCATTTACCGGTTCAGGCTGGTGATGATAACATTTTAAAAAAAATGAATCGACGCTATACGGCCGATCAATATTTAACTTTAATAAAAAAAATCAAACAGCGTTGGCCGGATTTAGCTATTGCTACTGACATTATCGTTGGTTTCCCGAGTGAAGATCAAGCAGCTTTTGAAAAAACTCTAGCTTTATATAAAGAAATAGAATTTGATATTTCTTATAATGCTCGTTATTCGCCACGACCGGGGACTTATGCCGCTAAGCACTTAATTGATGACGTGCCCCATGAGGAAAAACGTCGGCGCTGGCGAATTTTACAAGAATTAATGGAAAGTATCACTTATAACAAAAATCAAGAATATAAAAATAAAGTCCTAGAAGTTTTGGTTGATCGCTGTGATGGTGATAAATGTCAGGGTAATAGTCAACACATGAAGCGCGTGGAATTTTTGGGTTTTGACGATTTAATTGGTAAAATAGTAAAAGTTAAAATTAAACAACCCCTGACTTGGGTTTTACGCGGAGATTTATATGAAGACTCTAAAATCGGAACGTCGAGAACGTGAACGGCAACGTCGTTTAGCCGCCACGTCGGCGACTTTAGCTGGACAATATCAGCGCGGCGCCGTGACGAGACGTTATCAAGGTCAGAAAAAAGCCAAATGAAAAAAATCATTGTTATTACCGGACCGACTGCCAGTGGCAAAACTGCTTTAGCTATTAAGTTGGCCAGAAAGTTTGATGGCGAAATAATCAGTGCCGATAGTCGCCAAGTTTATCGTGGTTTAGACATTGGTAGTGGTAAAGACTTGGCTGATTATGCAAGTGGCGGTCGGGCTATTAAATATCACTTGATTGACGTAGCTTCGCCCAAAACTGATTTTACCGCCGGCCGTTATCAAAAAATGACCAATCGAGTCATAGCTGATATTTTAGCTAGAAAAAAATTGCCGATCATTGTCGGGGGGAGTGGTTTATATATTAGTGCCGTGGTAAAAAATTATGATTTTCCCGTCATTACTAAAAAAAAGCTCAAAGAAATTAGACAAAAATTAGATAAAAAAACTCTACCCCAGCTTTTAGTTTGGTTAAAAAAAGTTGATAAAAAAAGTTTTGCTAGTCTGGACCATAACAATCGCCGTTATATCCAACGAGCTTTGGAAATATATCTATCGACCGGTCAAGCTAAGTCGGTTAGACGGGCCACTACAAAAGAACAATATGATTATTTAGTTTTAGGTCTAGATGTTGAAGAAAAAAAATTAAAACAAAATATTAAAAAAAGATTATTGTACAGACTAGAAAAAGAAGGTTTAATCGCTGAAGTAAAAAAATTAAAAAAATCTGGTTTAAGTTGGAAGCGTTTAGACAGCTTTGGTCTAGAATATCGTTTTGTGGCTCGTTACTTGCAAAAACAACTTACTTATCAACAACTTGTTGAGCGGCTCAGTCATGAGATTGGGCAATTTGCCAAGCGCCAAAAAACTTGGTGGCGTAAAGAAGGCGGAGTGGTTTGGGTGCAAAATTATACTCAAGCCGCTAATTTAATAAACCCCTTTTTAAAAAAATAAAAAAGGAGTGTGTTTACACTCCGGTGGACAGTATGCGCAATCTGGTGCGCTCCAGCCATTTTTTTTCGTCGGCCGTGCAGACGTCATCGCCCCAACCAAAAGGCCGGAGGAATTGGTACAGACTGACCTGTCCGCCATCGCCTTCGTGCCAGATGACCATTAGGGCCATGACGACGTCCTCGTCATCGATGGTCAGGCGCAGTTGGTGATCGCCTTCACAAACCTGACAGTCGCGGCTGTTGACGCCACCGCAAGTCGTGCAAGCCAAAAAGTGATGGCCAAACAGGGCGTTGACAGCGCCCAAAACGGCATGGCGAAATTTTTCTTCGCCATCAAACACCTTGCGCAAAGCCTCGATGGCGGCCGGCCCGATGGCGACTCCGCAAAACGGTCCGAGTTTTCCCGTCCAATCTCGGCGTTGGTCCGACGATGCGTCGAGCGGTGGCAGATTTTCGGCCATGTTGATGATGGCCGGATGCCAGTTTTGATCGATCCAGGATGGAGTTTGGTCGATCGCCACGGCGGCTTGTGTCATGACAGCCTCCTGTCGTTAAGATCTAAAATGAACGATTTCGCTTATAAAAAACACCGCCCTGTTAGGCGGTGTGTAAAGCCATGATGTTGTGGTCGGTCCAGAAATTGGTCGGTTTTAACTTTTTCATTAAGGCTAATTCTATCACTTTGGACTTAGCTGTCAAGGCGGTCTTTTAATAAGTTATGAACAGTCTGCGGATTGGCCTTGCCTTTGGTTTCCTTCATGATTTGACCGACTAAAAACGTGGCTACGGCTGTTTTGCCGGCTTTATACTGAGCGATAATCTCAGGGTTTTGTGCAATAACCTTGGCGATGATGTCGGTTAGAGCGGCTTGATCGTCGACTTGCGATAAATCGTGTTCGTCGATAATCTGTGATGGGTCACCACCGGTTTGTAACATTATCTTTAATAATTTTTGGGCCGAATTACTGTTGATCTTATTTTGGTAAATTAAAGTGATAAATTCGGCAAAATTTTCTGGACTAATTTTGTTTTGACCAAAACTTAAATTATTTTCTTTTAACAAACCGAAGAGTGAAGAAGTTAGCCAACCGGACAGTAATTTTATTAATTTTTTCTTATTATTATCCCAAATGTCTTGCTCCGAGCCTTCGACATTTTCCAAACTAACTAACCAGGCTCGCAATTCTGAAATAATATTTTCTGTATAGTCAGCGATAATTTTATCACCAGTTAACAAACGAGCATCTTCAAGACTAAAACCATATTCATCAATAAAACGTTGACGTTTTTTAGCCGGTAACTCCGGCAAAAGAGCCGACATTTTTTCATACAAATCCTGATCCAAGATCATGGCTGGCAAATCCGGCTCGGGAAAATAACGATAATCATGAGCTTCTTCTTTACTGCGTTGAGGGACAGTTTGATTTTTATCTTCATCCCAACCGCGGGTTTGTTGCTCAATCTTATCACCGGCATTTAAAACTTCTGCCTGACGTTTGATCTCATAATCAATAGCCCGCTCCACGGCTTTAAAAGAGTTTAAGTTTTTGATCTCAACTTTTGTGCCTAGCTCTTTTTGACCTGCGGGTCGCAGAGAAATATTGACCTCACAGCGCATCTGGCCTTTTTCCATATCGGCATCGGAAATTTTTAAGGTCCGTAAAATCAATTGCAGTTCTTGGCAAAAAGTTTTAGCTTCCAAACCGCTGGTCATGTCCGGTTCGGTGACTAGCTCAACTAGAGGCGCACCAGCGCGATTTAAATCAACAAAACTGGTTTTTTTGTCAGCGCTGTGAGTTAGTTTGCCGGTGTCTTCTTCAAGATGAATGTGATTAATGTGGATATCTTTTTCTCCAACTTTTATGCTGCCGCCTAGACAGGGCGGATAATTGGCCGAAGTAATTTGATAGCCTTTGGGTAAATCAGGATAAAAATAATTTTTTCTTTCAAATTGAAAACTTGGCGCCATTTGACAACCCAAAGCCAAGCCGGCCAAAACCGTCCATTCAACGGCTGTGCGATTGGCCACCGGTAAGGCACCGGGTTGGGCCGTACAGACCGGACAAATCTGAGTATTGGGGCTGGCCTGTTCTTGATTGGGACAACTACAAAACATTTT
>CAZFXZ010000007.1:0-2731 GCA_964523165.1 uncultured Gammaproteobacteria bacterium | reverse complement strand
AAATCTGAGTATTGGGGCTGGCCTGTTCTTGATTGGGACAACTACAAAACATTTTGGACTTAGTTTTGAGTTGAAAGTGGATCTCCAACCCGATTGTCGGAGAATAATTAACTGAAGATGACATAAAAGTAGTGATGTTGTTTTTCTGGGTCATGTCCCGAAATAAGCTTTAGCTTATGAGGGATGGATCTCCAGACCGATAGTGGGGGAGTAAGAAGTAGTCATAATTAAAGCTATTTTAACATAATATTTTAGCTTTTTCTAGCTACTATTGACAAAATTTAGTAATTGTTTTATTATCAAAAGTATTTCTTCAAGCTCTAGGAGGGGGTGTAATGAAGAAAGCGTTGTTCTTTGTGATCTTTTTGGCCCTGGCCAACATGGCCAGCGCTGATGAAGTGGCGATCGAAAAAGTCTGCGGTCAGATCTTGACCGAGACTCAGGCCCAATGGTGCTATGACACTTTTTATGGCGCCGAGGACTGGCTCGCCGCCGCTCAGGTCGCCAAAAAGTACAACCTGTCGGCGGACAAACTGACCGCCGCGGCGAAGGAAGGATATTCCACGATCATGCTGAAAACGCATGACTTCTCGTGGTGCGACGTCGTCGACTACGCCGATTTACTGCCCAACATGATGCCCGAGAGGACTCTGGGCGCTTTTTGTCTGTCTGAGGCTTTGCGCTGGGAGCGCAATGGCGGACGGGGCGACTGGCACGGCTGGACCGTGCTGAGGCTAAAACAAAAATACCAGTTCAGCAAAAGCGAACTGGAAAGCATCGAGAAGCAATCTTTGACGGCGAAGTGATTCGCCGTTTTTTATCCCGTCGCTCGCGAGCGACGGGATTTATTTTAATAATTTTTCAACCTTGGCCCAAACTTGTTCGGCAATGACTTCTCGAGTTAGCGGTTGGTTGTTATTAGCACATTCAATCAGTGAACAGTTTGGTAGTTGATTAACGATTTGTAAATAAGTTTTTTCGGCGGCTTGAAGGTGAACAATATCTTCTTCGTGAATGTCGCGAGTTTTGTCAGCCCAATCGCGATTTTCTCGTTGTTGAGCTAGATTTTGGGAGACGTCAGCTGGCAGGTGTAAAATAATAGTTAGATCGGGGCGGGGAATTTTTAAAATATTGTACTCCAAATCGTCCAGCCAAGAAATAAATTTTTTCAAATCTTGATCACTTTTAAATTTAGCTCCTTGGTGACCAAGATTAGCGGTGGTGTAACGATCGGCAATAACGACCTTGCCTTCAGCTAGCCACTGGCGAATGGTAAAGCTAGCATCATAGCGATCAACGGCAAAAAATAGTGAAGCGGTGTACGGAGAAACTTGTTCGGCTGAACCGTATTTACCGCTCAAATATTCCTCAACCGCCCCGGCTGACTTTTTATTATATTGAGGAAAGGTAATTTTTTTTACTTCCAAACCGGCGGTGGTTAATTTTTGCACTAGTAAGTCGGTTTGGGTAGCCTTGCCGGAGCCATCAGTACCATCAATGACGATAAATTTACCAGCCATATTTATTTGATCACCTGATAGCGCAACTGAATGGCGTCGTCGGTTAATTTAGTAATTTCTAGCAATTTAACGTCAATGTCCAAATCTTGACCTTCGGTGAAGTTTAGTCCGCGGCCGAAGATTTTTGGCTCAATGGTTAGTAAAATTTCATCAACTAAATTGGCGGCCAAAAAGGCGGCATTGGTTTTAGCCCCACCGGCGATTACGGCTGAGCTATAACCGCGATTTTCTAAATTTTTTAACAAATCTTGGGGCGATAGAGAGGTGTATTCAACAGCGCCGTCAATATTTTGATATTTACTTTCATCTCTAGTCATAACTATTATCAGCCGCTCAGGCAGGGGATGATTGATGGTTTGATAGGTCGTCCGACCAAAAATCACCACTCCGGCCTTGGTAGTTTCTTCGACAAAAGATTTTTTGTCAGCGCTGCTGGTCCAGTCAGCGGCCTGATCTTGATCAACGGCGATCAAGCCGTCAACGGTCACAGCCATCATTAAAGTAGTCTTCATATTAAATGGCGATAGGAAATTTAATTGCCGGATAGCTTTGGTAGTTGATAACTTCACTGTCAGTATACTGCCAATCAAAGATCGAAGTGAAATTATCAGTTTGTAATTTTGGCAAAGAATAAGTATTTGGATCGCGTGACAATTGTTCTTTGGCTCCAGCAAGATGATTTTCGTAAATATGAACATCGGCTAAAAACCCAACTAATTTGCCTTCTTGTAAATTAGTTTCTTTGGCCAATAAATGAAGAAGTAGAGCGTAACTGGCGATATTAAATGGCAGTCCGAGCATAACATCAACCGAACGTTGATTCCAAAGTAAGTTCAGCCGGTCGTTTATGACCGTGACTTGAAAACCGTAGTGACAAGGTGGCAAAGCCATTTGATCTAGCTTGAGCGGATTCCAAGCCGCAACAATCATTCGTCGGTCATTGGGATTGATCTTCAGGGTTTCGACAACTTTTTTTAGTTGATCAAGACCTTGGCCGCTATAATCAGTATCATAATTTTTATAATCAGCATTAAAGTGTCGCCATTGAAAACCGTAAATCGGTCCCAAGTCACGCTCGGCAGCCATTTTTTGCTTGGTCTCTTCATCGTGAGCATAAGCAACTTTAAGTGGACTACACCATTCGTCCCAGATATGATTATTTCTATCCAGTAACCATTGCTTGTCAGTCAGGCCTTTAATAAAAAATTCCA
>CAZFXZ010000006.1:24042-29069 GCA_964523165.1 uncultured Gammaproteobacteria bacterium | reverse complement strand
GACCATCCCGCCGCGCGGCTTTGGTCTGGTGCTGGGTGGTGATCGCGACTAACGGGTTTCATTATCCCGTTTTTTTATAGCTCTGTGTTATACTACAGATGTTTATGAAACAATTTTTTTCTTCGATTTCACGCTCGACTTATTTGATCGTGATTATTACATTGATCACTTGTTTATTATTGTTAGCGATATTATTTAATCATTATCAGCGGCTTAACAGCGATAGTATCGTCAGTTATATTAATGCCGATGAAATTAAAGCTTATATCCACATTGATGATTTCCAACGAAATAACTCGCCGCGGTCCGAAGATTTTTTTACTGTTTTTTATGCCGATATTGAGAAGCGTTTAAATTTACCAGCCGATAGCTTAAGGCAACAACTTCGGCCGGTCGTGAAGCGAGAAACTGCCGTGGTCATAACAAAAAACAACGATCTGATTTTTATTGCCAAGATCAAAGATCCTGCAGTCAATAAATTGCCGGGCAGTCAAATTTTTGCCAATAAATATTTGGTTATTGGTCAGTCGCAAAACAGTTGGTGGCAAGACGATCAGCAAGCCGTCAACCGTTTAACTGCTTGGTCGCCGCAAAATCGAGCGGCTTTTATCAAAGCCTATGTCCGACCAGAAGTCGTGACAGCCGAGCTGGGCGCTTTGGAAGTCACCAGTCTAGGTGATTGGCTAACGATTGGTTTGAGTCAAGATTTTTCTTTGGTCATAAATGGCTTGGATGCTGATGCGGGCGGGCAATTTTTACTCGACCGCTTACCCTACACGCCAGTTTTTAGTTTGGCCGTCAAAGATATTTGGACAGCCGGTCAAGTTTTGGCTGACTATCAGCCGGCCGTCAAACAACTTTTGGATCAGTGGCAAAACTTTGCTCCGGCTCAATGGACGGAGATATTGCAACATCAACCAGCCCAAATCACGGCCATAACGCGCGACAATCACCGTTCTTATGTTTTGGCTTTGCCTTTTACTGGCCCGACGGATTGGCTAGACCAATGGTTGATTGAGCTTGTCGCTCAAAAATTTCCCAGCCCCAAAGTGGTCCGTTTACCAGATGGTAGTTTGGCGACCGAGCTCTTTGTCCAACCAGACCATTTTAATCTCCAGACCGTGGGTGATAACGATCAAGCCGTCAAAATGGTCGGTAATGATGATGGGACGTGGGAATTGGCTTATGGTCAAAAAGATGGTCTGCTCTTGCTGGGAACCTCTTCGACGGCCGTGGTTGACGCCCTAAGTGGTCAAGGATATGGACCAATCGCTGAGCTTTGTCCACAAATTGGGCCATGGAGTTTGTACTACAACCCTTTGTTTATCCCGCAAGGCAGTTTTTTGTCTAAATATAGCGATATTATGACCAAAATAGTTTTATATTTCCCGGGTGACGGACAAGCTTATGGCTGTTTATAAACACAGACTGTGGAAAAGTTGTGGGGATAACTTTGAAAACTTGTGATTTAAATTGGGTAAAAAATAAAAAATCATAATCTCGTCAAAAGTTGGCGATTTTTTTTATTTAAAATAAGCTAAATAAATACGATTGACATATTATTGATCACAAGTCAAAAAAATGGTATACTATTAACAGTAGAAACGGTCGTATGTTTCTGCTAGTTATTCACAAAAAACGTTCTTTGTGACAATCAGATGAGAGGAATGGTCAAAATTTTGCTAAGTTTAGATAATTTTGCTTATCCCTCTTCTTTTTACTGGACTTTTTCGCGTGCTCCGACCACGCTAAAACAAAAAACAAAAGCGGTTTAGCACTTCAAAACTGCTACAACCAAAGTCTGGTGGAAAGATATAGCTGCTTTTAAACAGTCGGTAAGAAAGCGCACTAGGCTGTCAGCACCAGTGGTCTGCGTTTCTCGCTTTGTTAGCGAAAACTCAGGGGTTCTGGCAGTTAGGGCGCAGTTACCCCATAAAATATTATAAAATTAGGGGCGCTAACTGCGCCCTTTTCATATCCAAAAATTTGACCAGACTGATTGACAAAACCAACTGGTGTGAGATAATTTCCCTACTAAAAACAATCTTATGGATAAAGCAGTCTTGGAAAAAATCAAAGCCGATCTCTTGCTTCGCAAAGCCAAACTTGAAGAGGAATTGAGTCAATATACCGATGGTGATAATACAGCCGTTGACGCCAAATTCCCAGACTTTGGTGACAAGGAAGATGACAACGCCAGTGAAGTGGCGGCTTATAGTGACAACCTTTCTTTGGAAGCTACGCTCGACAAAACTTTACGTGATATCAACAAAGCTTTGCAAAACATTGAAAAAGGCGAATACGGCATTTGTCGCTACTGCGGTCAAGAAATCGATGAACGTCGTTTGCAAGCTCGACCCGTTTCGTCATCTTGTATTAGTTGCAAAAACAAGTTGAAAAAAAATTAGCCAAAAATATAGCCATGAACAAAGTTTGGTTGGCTGTTTGTTCGCTAATCGTTGTTGCTCTGACTGTTGCTGACCAAATTATTAAATATTTCATTTATAAAAATCCCGATTACAGTCGGGATTTTGTTATAGGGCAAATCTCTTATTGGGCCAATCGGGGATTGGCTTTTGGTTTACCCTTGGGTAAAAATTTTATTATTGCCGCCACGCTACCTATTATATTTTATTTAATCTATCTGCTCGGGCGTCATTATCGGGCTCGACATTTTTGGTCGGTGGCGGCTTTGGGTTTGGTTGTGGCTGGGGCTCTATCCAACCTCATTGATCGCTTAAGATTTGGTTTTGTCGTCGACTATATTACTTTACAACCATGGTACCCGACTTTTAACATCGCCGATGTCATGATCGTTGGTGGTGTGATTTTGTTGATTATTTTTAGTCGACAATCGAGTTTAGAAAAAATTTAGATTGCTTGTGTTAGGCTGAGTCCATGCTCAGCAAAGTCAAATCTTTAACGGTCGTCGGACTAGATGGCCAATTGGTGGAAGTTGAGGTCGACGTGGCTGTCGGCCTGAGCGCTTTTGCCATTGTCGGTCTGCCCGATATCGCCATCCAAGAAGCTCGTGAACGTTTGCGGGCCGCTTTAAAAAACTCGGATTTTGATTTCCCGGCCACTCGACGTTTGGTCATCAATTTAGCGCCGGCCGATTTGCGTAAAGCCGGCCCGGCTTATGATGTGCCGATGGCCGTGGCCATTGCTTTAGCTCAAGGTCAATATCCTATCGACAATTTAGATAGCACGGCTTTTGTCGGTGAGTTGTCTTTGGCCGGACAAGTCCGACCGATCAGGGGAGTCTTGCCCATGGCTTTGGCCGCCAGTCGTTTGGGTATCAAAAAGTTGTACGTACCGTCGGCCAATCAACACGAAGCGGCTTTGGCCAAAGACGTACAAATTATTCCGGTTGATGACTTGCGTCAAATCATCAATGATTTAGTCAAACCGCAAATTCCTGCCGCTAGGCCGTTACCGCCCCAGACCACGATGCGGTCTGAGAGTCTGACCGATTTTGCCGACGTGCGTGGTCAACAACAAGCCAAGAGAGCTTTGGAAATCGCCGCGGCCGGTGGACATAATGTTTTGTTGTCTGGTCCGCCTGGTTCGGGTAAAACTCTTTTGGCTCGGGCTTTGCCCGGTATTTTGCCGCCGCTAGATCAAGATGAATTATTGGAAGTAACTAAAATTTATAGTATCGTTGGTCAATTAACAGAGCGTTCTCCGATAATTCAACAACGACCGTTTCGCGCTCCGCACCATTCCAGCTCGGGCGCGGCTTTGATTGGCGGCGGACGTTTGCCGCTACCCGGTGAAATTTCTTTGGCTCATCGCGGCGTATTGTTTTTGGATGAATTTCCGGAGTTTCCTCGGACGGTCATTGAGCATTTGCGTCAACCGCTCGAAGATCGTGTCATCACCGTGGCTCGAGCAGCCGGACGCATCACTTTTCCAGCCGATGTTTTGTTGGTAGCCGCTCAAAATCCTTGCCCGTGCGGTTACCGAGGTAGTGATGTCAAAGCTTGCAGTTGTCGTTTGATTGACGTTGAGCGTTATCACAAAAAAATTTCCGGCCCGATCTTGGATCGCATTGATTTACAAGTCACCGTCCCACGCGTCAAATTTGATGAATTGTCAGATGTTAAACCGGTCGATAGTTCAGCCCAAATTTTAAATAGGGTTTTGCAAGCTCGTGCCCGTCAGGCCAAACGCTTTGCCGATTCGTCGACCAAAATAAACGCCGCCATGACTAGACGTGAAACAGAAAAATTTTGTCCTTTGGATATGGCCACCCATACTTTATTAAAAACCGCCGCGGATAAATTTTGTCTCTCAGCCCGAGCTTGTACGCGTTTACTCAAAACTGCTCGAACGATTGCCGATTTGGCCGGACGAGACGACATCATCAGCGATGACGTGGCTGAAGCTTTGCGTTATCGTTTGACCGAGTATTAACGAATGTAATTTAAGGGGTTGACGCGCGCGCCGTTGACGCGGACTTCAAAGTGGACGTGCGGTCCGGTCGAGCGACCGGTGTTGCCCATGATACCGATTGTCTGACCGCGGCTGACGGTGTCACCATTGCTGACATAGAGTTTGGACATGTGACCATAAAGCGTCCGCAAGCCATTACCGTGATCAATGATAATCATGGTCCCGTAGCCGCCATTGTAGCCGCTAGTTCGAGCATCGACGACTGTGCCACTTTCGGCGGCATAAATCGGCGGTGACTGACGGCTGGCGATGTCTAAACCGGTGTGACGCCAACCAAAATATTGAGTGATGGTCCGAGTGCTAGTCGGCCATTGCAAACGCGTGCCGCTGGGCAAGGCTCCGGTCGGGGCGGTGGCCGGACCACTACCAGCTGACGAACCTGATTTTGGTCGTACGGCCACGGCTGTACTGCTAACGATTTTTTTACCACCGGGGATGACGAGTTTTTGACTGATCGCGATATTGCCATCAGCGCTCAAATTATTTTGTCGAATGATGGCATCTTCATCGACATTATAAAGCTTGGCGATGCGACTTAGAGTTTCGCCACGCGCCACGGTGTGAGTCACGCC
>CAZFXZ010000006.1:0-23942 GCA_964523165.1 uncultured Gammaproteobacteria bacterium | reverse complement strand
CCCAATTCGTCGCCACCGACGAGTTGATAGAGCATGCTTTGCTTACCATAATCTTGATCGCGAGTTTGATTGACACGAGCATTGATGTTGTCACCCACGACAAATAAGCCAATCAAAATAATAATGGCATGAATTATGTAACGGTTGGTCAAAATATCCCAAAATTGATTGCCGGACGGATAGTAAAATTTACTCAACAATCTTTTGATCTGACTGTATTGTTTGTAGATGGGAAAGACGATCAAGCGCAAGCCAAGACGTCCGAGGAACTGTAATTTTTTGGCAAAAAACCGCCGGTAATTTTTTTCTAAAATTCGACCGATAACAAGCAGAGCCCCAAAAAAAGAAGCCGTCAAACGGGCGCTAAATTTTTTGAATATTCGAGAAATAAAGCAATTCTCCTTCGAGTTTTAAAATCTTTTTAAAATACTCGTAGTGTTGGCTATACTAACATTTTTAGGCATTTTGGTCAACGCGACTTTGGTTGACAAAAGACCGACAAAACACTAAGATTATCAAGACTTTTAATTCATTTTCTATTCTATGTCAGGAGCAATTATTTTCGCTGTGGTAGCTGCTGTGGTGGCTATCGCTTACGGTTTGGGTTTGGCGGCTTGGATCATGCGCCAACCAGCCGGCAACGACAAAATGCAGGCCATTGCCGCCGCTATCCAAGAAGGCGCTAAGGCTTACTTGCGTCGTCAGTATATTACCATCGGTATTATCGCCGTGGTTTTGTTTGTCATTATCGGTTTGGTCTTGGGTTGGTGGTTGGCGGCCGGCTTTATCGTCGGTGCGGTCTTGTCGGCTACGACCGGCTTTATCGGTATGAATGTTTCGGTGCGCGCCAATGTTCGGACAACCGAAGCGGCCAAACAAGGTTTAGCCAAGGCTTTGGCTTTGGCCGTCAAAGGCGGCTCGGTCACCGGTTTGTTAGTCGTAGGCTTGGGTCTACTGGGCGTGGCTGGTTGTTTTGCCATTCTTTTAGCGGCTGGGCAAACAGCTATTGAAGCGACTAAAATTTTGGTCGGCTTGGGCTTTGGCGGCAGTTTGATTTCGGTCTTTGCCCGTTTGGGTGGTGGTATCTTTACCAAAGCCGCTGACGTCGGCGCTGATTTGGTCGGTAAAGTAGAAGCCAATATTCCCGAAGATGACCCGCGCAATCCAGCCGTGATCGCTGACAATGTTGGTGATAATGTCGGTGACTGCGCTGGCATGGCCGCTGACTTGTTTGAAACTTACAGCATTACTTTGGTGGCTACGATGTTGTTGGGCGCACTGGTTTTTCCGGCTTTTACTAACGCTATTTTGTACCCGCTGGTTTTGGGCGGTGTGGCGATCTTTACTTCGATCATCGGCAGCTTTTTTATCAAGCTTGGTGAAAGTAAAAAAATCATGGCCGCTCTATATAAAGGTTTGGCTGCGGCTGGAATTTTGGCCGCGGTAGCCTTTTATTTTGTGACTGACAAAATGATGGTCAACAACGGATCTTATGAAACTTATGAAATTTATCTAGCTTCTTTGATCGGTCTAGTCGTGACGGCTTTACTAGTAGTCATTACCGAATATTACACCTCGGCCAGTTATAAACCGGTCAAAGATATTGCCACGGCTTCACAAAGCGGCCACGGCACAAATATCATTGCCGGTTTGGCTGTGTCGATGAAATCAACGGCTTGGCCGGTGCTGGTCATCGTGGCTGGTATGCTCGGTGCATTTTATTTCGCCGGTTTGTATGGTATCGCCACGGCGGCTATGGCTATGTTGTCTTTGGCTGGTATCATCGTGACGATCGACGCTTATGGTCCGATCACCGACAACGCCGGTGGCATCGCCGAAATGGCCGAGTTGCCCCAAGCCGTGCGTGACGTGACTGATCCGCTTGATGCTGTTGGCAATACGACCAAAGCCGTGACTAAAGGCTATGCCATTGGTTCGGCCGGTTTAGCCGCTATCGTGTTGTTTTCTTCTTACACTCAAGAATTCATCGACCGTGGTCATGATTTAGTTTTTCAACTTTCTGATGTCATGGTCGTTGTCGGTTTGTTTATTGGTGCTTTGTTACCTTATATCTTTGCCGCCCTATCGATGGAATCAGTTGGTCGCGCGGCCGGTGGTGTGGTCGAAGAAGTGCGTCGTCAATTTAAAGAAAAGCCCGGTATTTTAGCTGGGACTGATAAGCCTGATTACAGTCGAGCTGTTGATATCGTGACCAAAGCCGCTTTGCGCGAAATGATCGTGCCGGCCTTAATCCCCGTCGTCGTGCCAATCATCGTTGGTTTCACTTTGGGTCCCGTAGCTTTGGGTGGTGTCTTGATGGGCAGCATCGTCTCTGGTTTGTTTGTCGCTATTTCCATGACCTCCGGCGGTGGAGCTTGGGACAATGCCAAAAAATATATCGAGCAGGGTAATTTTGGCGGCAAGGGTAGCGATGCCCACAAAGCCGCGGTGACCGGTGATACGGTCGGTGATCCGTACAAAGATACGGCTGGCCCGGCCATCAATCCGATGATCAAGATCCTCAACGTTGTAGCTTTATTGTTAGTTGGCTTACTGATCAAGGTCTTGTAAAAAATAATCTAATAAAAACGGGTGCCGTCAGGGCCCGTTTTTTAATTGACAGCGATTATGATTGTCGCTAGGATAAAAAAATCATCCCATGGAGGTGTGTCATGGTTTTGGGTCTGGGGACGGTGATTGGTGGGGCGGCCGAATATTTCCCGCCCGGCACGCCGCTGACCAGTCAGCAGCCAGTTGTGACGGATACGCCGGCAGTCGGCATGGAAATCGTGATCAAACACGACGGACTCAACGACGCTCACCATCCCAGTTTCGGTCTGAAAAAAGGCATGACCGGCATCGTGGTCGAAGTTGCACCGATCGCGGTTGGCCAACACGCCGGGCAAGTCGTGGTCTTTGTCCGCGAGGTCAAAGAAAGTCGCGTCTTTACCGTCAATTCGTTTTGGGCTTTTTGCCAGCCTGCTCAATAAACGCCTAGTTTCTATCAGGCGTTTTTTTATAGAGATGTGTTATAATACCGACGTTATGTCAAAAATAAAAATCTTTTACGGTTTAGCCACGTTTGTTGGGACGGTCATCGGCGTAGGGATGTTTAGCTTGCCGTATCTAGCCGCCCAAACCAGTTTTGTCACACTGGTCGTTTATTTGCTGATTTTTGGCGGAGCCATGATTTTGTTGCAGTTGGCCTATGGTGAAGTAGTGCTGGCCACGCGCGGTTATCATGAATTATCCGGCTACGCCGGTCTGTACTTAGGAAAAGTCTGGCGACCGATAACTTTGATCGTTCAAGTTTTGTCATTGACTGGTTCGAGTATTGCGTATCTGGTGGTCGGGGGAGAGTTTTTGTGGTTGTTGCTCGGCCCGGTGCTTGGTGGTTATCATTTGTTGTATATCTTATTGTATTTTGCCTTAGGCTCGGCCATTGTCTTTATTGGTTTAAAGTCGTTAGCTAAATCAGAATTGATCATCACCGGTTTGATGATGATTTTGGTGGTGGTATTTTTTGCCGCCGCTTGGACTAAAATTGATTTGGCGACTTTGATCATGCCGGTAAAAAATTGGTCTAATATTTTATGGCCTTACGGCGGTGTGCTGTTTGCTTTGTCGGGGGCCACGATCATCCCCGAAGTCGTAGAGATAACCGGTGGTCAACGTCGTCATCTAAAACAAATCTTGATTGGTGGGACATTGTTGGCCGTGGCAATTTACATTATGTTTGTGGCGAGTGTTTTTGGTTTGACGGGAGCGCAAACCGCTCCTGACGCCCTGTCGGCGATCGGTCAGTTTTTTTCGCCAGCCATTTTTGTCGGGGCTTTGCTGTTTGGCTTGTTAGCGACCTTTACGTCTTATATCGCCGGTATGTCGGTCATCCGTCAATCGTTGATCGAAGATTGGCGAGTTGGTAGTCTGCACTCTTGGTTGGCAGCTAGTTTCCCGGCTTTGATTTGCTATTTAGCCGGCTTGCAAAATTTTATTGGCATCGTCAGTTTTGTCGGCGCGGTCGGCTTGGCTTTTTCTAGTTTTATAATATTTTTACTATATTGGAAAGTCAGAAATGGCGCTGGCCAAAAACCGCCCAGTTATGATTTGCGCTTGCCGGTTTGGTTGATCGGCTTATTGATCGCTGTTTTGCTGTTGGGCGCGGGTCTAGAAATTTTCGGTTTGTTTTATTAAAAAAATCTTCAAAAAGACAAGGCTTGAAAAAATAGTCTTTTTTTGTTAGGCTAGAGCGACTTAGTAATGATTAACTTTTATGAAAATAACTAAAAATGACAGCAGTAAATCAGCTTTGGTTTTAACTATTGAAATTCCGGCCAGCGATCTTAAACCTTATTTAGAAAAGGCCGCCAAGGAAATTTCTCAACATTTAAAAATCGACGGCTTTCGCCCCGGCTTTGCCCCTTATGAAGTGGTCAAAGGCAAGGTTGGTGAAATGGAAATTTATCAGACAGCCACCGATGAGATTATCAACAAAACTTTATTTCAAGCCTTGGAACAAGAAGCTAAAGACGTCGATGTTGTTGGGCAGCCGGACGTCAAAGTCGATAAACTAGTCCCCGGCAACGATTTTGTTTATACGGCTACGATCATGCTGGTGCCGACTGTTAAGTTGGGGGATTATAAACAAATCAAAGTTTCGCGCAAAACCGTGACAGCCGACATGAAACGTGTTGAGCAAACTTTAGATAATTTGCGCCGGATGAAAGCCAAAGAATTACCAAAACTTGGAGCCATTGCCAACGGTGATAAAGCTATTATTAATTTTAATTTATTTGTCGATCGTGTACCGCTAGAAGGTGGTCAGGCTCAGAGTTATCCGTTGCTGGTCGGCGAAGGTAGCTTCATCCCGGGTTTTGAGGAGCAGTTAATTGGTTTAAATAAAGGTGAGAAAAAAGAATTTTCTTTAGCTTTCCCCAAGGATTATCATGATCAAAAAATCGCCGGTAAATTAGCCGACTTTAAAATTGAAGTTGTCGACGTGCAAAAAATTGAATTACCCGAACTAAATGATGAATTGGCCAAAGACTTTGGTCATGACACAGTTGAGCAATTAAAAACCGCCGTGACTGATAGCTTAAAGCAAGAAGATGAAAAAAAGGAAGATCAACGTTTAGAGCTGGCGATTTTAGAAGAGCTGGTTAAAAAAAGTGAGTTTGGCGAAATCAATGAAAAATTAATCACCGATGAAGCGCGGGTCATGGTCCACGAATTAGAACACAGTATTGGTCAGCAAGGCTTGTCGTTTGCTGATTATTTGACGCATATTAAGAAAACCGAAGAAGATTTGCTCAAAGATTTTCGCCCGCAAGCCGAAAACCGCATCAAAACCGCTTTATGTTTGCGGGCCGTGTCGACCCAAGAAAACATCACTGTTAGTGACAAGGATATAGATGAAGAAATCGCCAAACTTGAAAGAATGTTGGCAGTTTCCAATCCCGCCGCTCGTGACCAACTAAAAACTCCAGCTTATCGTCGTTATTTAGATACGACGATCAAAAATCGTAAAACTGTTGAAGCTATCGTCAGCCAAGCCGTCGTTAAATAGCATAATGTGCTACAATAACTTCTGTTATGAAGTTTGGCGCTCATGTTTCCGCCGCTGGCGGAGTCTTTAAAGCTGTCATCAATGCCCAGGACATGGGTGCTGAATGTTTTCAGTTTTTTTCTCGTTCACCGCAAGGTGGCCCAGCACCAGTATTAACGGCTGATATTGTTAAGCAGTTTAAAGATTTATCAAAAAAATATAAATTAGAAGGTTATATTCACACTTCTTATTTTATAAATTTCGCTTCAGAGCAAAAACGTATTTATCATGGCTCGATTTCTATCGTCCGCCAAGAGTTGGAGCGGGCTAGTTTACTGGGTGTGCCGTATGTTATGACTCACTTGGGCAGCAGTAAAGATGTCGAGAGAAAAATCGCTCTGGCTCAAACCTTGAGAGGACTCGAAGAAGTTTTGCAAGGTTATAAAGGCACGGCGATGTTGCTATTAGAAAATTCGGCCGGGGCCGGTCAGGTCATTGGCGCGGACTTTGCCGAGTTGGGAGATTTGGTAAAAAATTTAAATAAAAAATATAAAGTCGGAGTTTGTTTAGACACTTGTCACGCTTTTGCTTCGGGCTATGATTTGCGCGATAAAAAATCAGTTGATGCCACTCTAAAACAATTTGATAAACATGTTGGCCTGAAATATTTGAAATTACTGCATCTGAATGATTCACTAACGCCCATAAATTCTCACAAAGATCGCCATGCCAATATCGGCCAAGGCCAGATTGGTCGTGATGGTATAGCCGAGATCATCAATCATCCTAAACTACAAAAAATAAATGCCATTTTAGAAACTCCGGATGATAAACAGCGCCAAAAAGATTTACAACTTCTAAAAAAACTTCATCGCTCATGAAATTAGCTATTATTGCTGACAGTCATGATAGTCTGCCGGCCATTGATGAAGCTCTGCGTCGTTTGAAAGATTTTGGCATTGAAACGATTATTCATTGCGGCGACGTGGCCTGGCCCGACACTCTGGATCATTTTAGTAAAAATTTTTCAGGTCAAATGCATTTAGCTTTGGGTAATAACGATTATGGCCTAGGTGATTATATTGAAGAAAAAAAATATAAAAATGTCATCTGCTATGGTAAAACCGGAGAGATGATTTGGCAAAATTTAAAAATCGCTTTTTGCCACTACCCAGCCCCGGCCAAAATTTTGGCTCAGAGCGGTAAGTATGATCTAGTTTTTTATGGCCATACTCACAAACCTTGGGCCGAAAAAATAAAGGACTGTTTTTTGATCAACCCGGGGACGTTGTCGGGAGTATTTGCCAAGCCGACTTTTGCCGTGTACGATAGTCAGAGTAAAAAATTAACTCTCGAAATACTTTTCACTTGATTTATGATTGTCCGTTTGCGGATCAAAGTCCAAGCTAAAGCCAAAGAAAATAGCTTAAAACGTGAGTCGGATGGCTCATGGAAGGCCAAAGTCACAGCTGCGCCGACTGGCAATAAAGCCAACGAGCGAGTCATTGAATTGGTGGCTCAAGAGTTCAAAACCGCCAAATCTAACGTCAGTATTTTTCAAGGTTTGCGCAATAAAGAAAAAATAATTGACATCTCTCTTTAAAAAATATATTTATGCAAGAAAAAACTTTGACCGCCATTAAACTTTTTCAAAAAAACGAAATCACCGAGTATCGTATTTATTCGAGTTTGGCCAAGCAGATTAAAGATCAGCACAATAAAGAAATTTTACAGCATATTGCCGCTGACGAATTGCGTCACGCCCAATTTTGGCAAAGTCTATCTGGACACAAAATCTCACCCAATCATCTGGTTATCGTTTGGTACGCTTTTATAGCCAAAGTCTTTGGCTTGTCGTTTGGTTTGAAGTTGATGGAACGTGGTGAAAAACTGGCCCAAAAACTTTATAATGATATCGTTGTTGAAGTCCCTGAGGCGCAAGAGGTGATGGATGATGAGCATCGTCACGAAGCTGAGTTGCTTGATATGCTGTCCGAAAGAAAATTGGATTATGCCGGCTCGATAGTTTTGGGTTTAAACGACGCGTTGGTGGAGTTAACTGGTGCTTTGACTGGTTTGACATTCGCTTTGTCCAATCCGCGTTTGATTGCCGTGACCGGTTTGGTCACCGGTATTGCCGCTTCGTTGTCAATGGCTGCTTCCGGCTATTTACAATCGCGGGAAGAAGATGATGAAAACAAAAATCCTATCACCTCGGCAATTTATACCGGCGTGACCTATATTATCACCGTAGCGATTTTGATTGCCCCCTATTTGTTATTAAATAATGTTTATTTGTCTTGGATGATAATGTTGATAGCGAGTATTGTGATTATTGCTAGCTACACTTTTTATATCACCACGGCCAAAAGTCAAAAATTTGGCCGGCGATTTTTGGAAATGGCCGCCATTTCTTTGGGCGTAGCGATTATTACTTTTGGCATTGGCTCTGTGATTAGGCTATTGGGCATCGCGGAATAAAATTTGACAGTTATCGAATCATCATTTACTATAAAAAAATGAGATTAACTGCTAACAAAACTTGGTCTTTCGCCTATTGGTTTACCAAAGCCGGTAGGTTTGTTTTGGCGTAGTTGATCATCACCAACTGTTCGCGACAATCTACTGGCAAATAATGGCCAGTTTTTTGTTTGTCGTCCTTTTCATCTTTCCATCGATCGGAGGTTACTATGGTGAGCGCGATCCACTCATCAACTCGTCAACCCATGCCCAATCTTCGAACGTGGTTGGCTCAAAGATTGCCGACCGGCCCGATCAAGGCGATGGCTCATAGTGTTGCTCCTTCGTCGTTGTTGGACACCAACAACACGGCATTGACGCGAGGAATGATCATCCCCAAACACGGCCTAGTCGTCATGATTGATGACCAACCGCACTTTCTCGATCTTTGTTTTGCCTTACCGCCAGATGGTCGAGAGGTGACGATCTCGCCGCATGGCAAACTGCCAGGAGTTTTTGTCCTGACGGCCGGCTCTGTCGAATTGGCGACACTCAAAATCGTCGCCACTCAGCCCGCAGCTTAATACTGTCGGGCTTTTTTTATCCTGTCGTTCGCGAACGACGGGATTTATTTTGTATGCTAAAATAGTGACATGTCAGACCGAGAATTTATTGGACAATTACCACCAGAGATCCAAGCCGAATATGAAGAGGCTGATCAATTTTTGCGTGATCACGGCGTGATTAGTATGGCTGAGCGGCGAGCGGAAATAAAAGAAAATTTGTCGCCAGAAGTTTGCCAGCGTTACGAAACAGTTGTCGAAGAATGTTCTGATCTAGAGAATGCTTTAAATGATTTTCCGGCCGTTGAACATTTAAAGGGGATTTATAACTTAGGCGGTAAGGCTGATCCGGATCACATGTCTGGTCCGGACGGTGTTATTTTACCGGCTTTTCATAGTCGCTATGATCATGTAGCCTTGAATGCCGAGTTGGCTAAAGTAGCGGCCGCTCAAATTAGATTGTCACCGCCTGACGCCAAAAGTTTAGTGGCCGGCGCTTGGTTGCATGATGTTGGTCATCCGGCTTTTTGCCACATTGGTGACGAAGTATTAAAAGAACGGGGAGAATTATCTCATGAACAGCGCGCTGATGACATTGTCCGAAATAGTCACGAAGTGCGGGGGATCTTGTGGAGTCAGGATGTTGATCCAAGTCTTGTCCAAAAAATTGTCGCCGAGTCGGGGAGATTTGGACAATTACAAAAGGTCTTAGATACACTTTCTTACTTGATCGTTGATGCTAAAATGTTGAGAAAGCAATATTGCTCTGATTATGGGGCCGAGCTTATATCTGACTTGCGAGGTTTGGATCCTCGCTCCGGCGCTTTACAGGTCGGTGAATCATATTGGTGGCAAGAATTTTTGGAAAATCGCGCCGAAATGATGCGCGATATTTATTATCATCCCGATAATCGTCGTTTGGAAGAAGCCAAAAAACAACTTTTACGTTTGGCTTTGAAAAATCGTCTGCTTTCGACCGCAGAGCTCATCGATGGCCGCGACCAGCAAATATTGTTGAAATTACAAAGTTTGGTCCAAAACGATCCGGGTGCTAGTCGTTTATCTGGTCGGGCCGACAGCAGTACACCGTTAGCCAACACTAAAGATTTATTGGCCTTGGCTTTGGGGTTTTTTGATTATCATCGGTGGCACCATCAGCAATTTTTTAGCCAAGCCGAAGCCGAAAGATCATTGGCTGGTCAACCAATTAATAATATTGAGCAATCTTTCATCGTCCCGCCTTTTGATTATCGGCAAAAACAACTTTTGATCCAAACACCCGACGGTGAGCAGCAAATCATCAAATCAAACAATGTAGTCCTGCGCCCCGAAGATAGTTTGTTTACCGTCTATCGGCCCAAGGTCTAAAAAGGTTGGCTTGACTGCGACAAAAGAGCGTGTTAAACTGGCCTCACGTTAAGTTTTGACTCTTCCCCAGCCCTGCCATTGTGCAAGGCCACGTGTGCCTGAAATAAAGCCCACGAGAGTAAAAACGGCCAAATTTAGCCAATTTAGGTCATAAATAATGGGGAATAAGCCCCATTTTTTGCTGGCAAAATTTAACAGTTTTTAATCTTAATTTTAAAACTTAAATAACATACTTTGTTATGATAGAAGAGCAACAAACGCAACATTACGAGTTGCTGTACATTGTACCGGTACAGTACACGGTAGAAGAACTACCCGTGATCGTTGACAAGGTAAAGTCAATCTTAGTCGAGGCCGGCGCCGAAGTGACCTATGAGGAAGATTTTGGTAAGCGAAAATTAGCTTACCCGATCGACAAAAATCATCATGGTTATTATCGAGTCGTAGAGTTTAATTTGGCTCCCAGTCAATTAAAAAAACTGGATAAAAATTTGACTCTGGCCGGTGAAGTTTTGCGTCATTTGATCGTTTCGGCTGTCCAACACAGCGCCGCCGAAATGGCTGATCGCAAACAAAAACGTCTCGAAGCTGAACGTCAACAAGAAGCCAAGAAATTTACCAATGTTTTAGAAGCTGCTGAGCTCGGTGGCGCGGCCATGACGACCGATCAACGTCCGGCGGCCAAAAAAGATCAGCCGAGTGTCAAACAAGAAGTTGACCAAGAAGCTTTGGACAAAAAACTCGACGAAATAATTGACGACACCATCTTATAAATAACTTTTACAGTTATGAACTTAAATAAAGCTATGGTGATCGGTAATCTGACTCGCGATCCTGAAATCCGCACCACGCCGCAAGGCACCTCGGTCGCCAGTTTTTCGGTCGCTACTAATCTGGTTTGGACCGACAACTCTGGTCAAAAACAAGAAAAAGTCGAATATCACAACATTGTGGCCTGGCGTAAATTGGCCGATATCTGTGGCCAATATTTGCGTAAAGGCAGTAAGGTATATGTCGAAGGTCGGATGCAAACTCGTGATTGGGAAGGTCAAGACGGCGTCAAGCGCTATCGGACCGAGATCGTCGCTGAAAATATGATCATGTTGGATCGAGCCGGTAGCGGCAATAGCGATTTTTCGCCTCGTCCGAGCTCGGACCCATCGCCAGCTCCTGAAGCTGCTGATCAAGTTGAAGAAATCAAAGTTGAAGATATTCCTTTCTAAGTCTCAAGTTAATCATTGCTTATTTCTATGATGCCACAAAAAAATAACAGACCCTCTCACGCCGTCCAGGCGCCTGTCGACAAGTCGTGTCATTTTTGCCAAGAAAATTTGGACGAAGTTGATTACAAAGATGCTGGTTTGTTGCGTCGCTTCACTTCTTCTTATGGTAAAATTGCTCCACGCCGCCGCAGCGGTTTGTGCGCCAAGCACCAACGTAAAGTCGCGATGGGGATCAAACGCGCTCGCGTCATGGCCTTGTTGCCATTCATCAATCGCTAGATATTGTTATGTCAATTTCTAGTTTGAATGATATTAAAAAAGGTAAGATCCTAGACATCGATAATCAGCCCTGCTTAGTCATCGAAGCCACGTTTTTGCGCATGCAACAGCGTAAGCCGGTCATGAATACAAAACTACGCAATTTGATCAGCGGTAAAAACCTGGAAGTCACTTTTCACTCCGGGGAAAAAGTTGATGAATCTGATTTGTCTCACCAAAAAGCCAGCTATTTGTATGCCGATGATGACAATGCTTATTTCATGAATAGTAGCAATTACGAACAATTTGATATTGAACGTGAACGCTTAGGCGAGCAGATGGGATTTTTGAAAGAGGGTACGGAAGTAGATGCTCTGTATTACAATGGTGTGGCTGTAGCCGTAGAGATCCCGCGTAAAGTCGAGCTCAAAGTCGTTACCACGGTTGAAGGCGTACGCGGCGACACCGCTCAAGGCAAGGTTACCAAGCCTGCCACTTTAGAGACTGGTGTTGATATCAATGTGCCATTGTTTATCAAGCAAGGTGATGTGGTCAGGATTAATACCGAAACTAGCGAATATCTAGAACGCGTCTAGTCTCACGATAAGTTTTTAAAAAACCCGCCCCTTCGACAAGCTCAGGGCGGGTTTTTGATTTATTTTTTGTTGACTTCGTCCCAAACTTTCTTTTTTATCTCGGTGATTAATTTGGGATTGTCGCGCAGAAACTGTTTGGCATTTTCACGACCGACACCAAGTTTGACATCACCATAAGAAAAAGTGTTGCCATTTTTGGAAACAATTTTATATTGCAAGCCGGTATCGATGACATCGCCGGAAATCGAAATGCCTTCATTGTACATAATGTCGAATTCACAACTGCGAAAAGGTGCGGCCACTTTGTTTTTGACAATTTTGGCTTTGACGCGATTGCCGATGATACTCTCGCCTTGTTTGATTTGAGCGGCCCGACGGACTTCGATCCGGACTGAGGAGTAAAATTTCAAAGCTGTACCGCCGGTGGTTGTTTCGGGGTTGCCAAAAAATACGCCGATTTTTTGTCTGGTTTGATTGATAAAAATGACAATAACTTTAGTTTTGCTGATCAGGGCGGTCAATTTGCGTAGAGCCTGCGACATAAGTCGAGCCTGTAGGGCCATGTGATGGTCGCCCATATTACCTTCGATTTCGGCCTTGGGTGTCAGAGCGGCGACTGAGTCAACAACGATAACGTCGACTCCATTACTGCGGACCAGAGTCTCAACGATTTCTAAAGCTTGCTCGCCAGACTCCGGTTGAGAAATTAGCAAATCGTCGATGTTGACGCCAATTTTTTTGGCATAAGTGGGATCGAGGGCGTGTTCAGCATCAACAAAAGCCGCTTGGCCGCCCAATTTTTGGACTTCAGCTACAACGTGTTGAGCTAGGGTAGTTTTACCCGAAGCTTCTGGGCCATAAACTTCGATGATCCGACCCCGCGGTACGCCACCAGCCCCCAAAGCGATATCCAAAGATAAACAGCCGGTCGAAACAACATCGACTTCCATGGCCTTGGCTTCACCTAAGCGCATGATAGAGCCTTCGCCAAAACGTTGGCGGATTTGCTCAATGGCGTCGGCGGTCGATTGTTGTCGGACGGTGTCAGTTGATTTGTTGTTGGACATAAAATTAATTAAATGACTGAATGTTGGGATAGTAGCAAAACGATGTTAAACTAAATCTAAATTTCTGGTGGGGTGGTCGAAGCGTCAATAATTTCCGGGGCTTCTTGAACCACGACTTGCAAGGTCACTGTTTTGGTCTTGCTCCACTTCTTTTTGGCCTCGATAATGATGGTATTTAGGCCATTATTGAGGGTCAACGGCTGTTTAAATAGGCCATCTGTTTGGACAATAATTTGTTGACCATTGATAGTGACTTGCGTTTCGGCTTGAGTCTGGCCCTCTATTGTAACAGAGGTTTGGGTTGTCAGCAACCGAGCTTGAGGCGAGTAAATCGTTAGGTTTGGTGGACTAAAAATCTTGCTCAAACCCCAACCTAAATAGATTAATAAGGAGATAGTAGCAACTGTAATAGCGGCATATTTTATCCGGCGGGGCGTGATGATTATCCTAGTGACCGGCTCGGTTGGTTGGTGCTTATCCTTTTGCTCGGTGATCTGATCAAATATTTTCAATTCGTCTTCTAGTGTGTTTTCAAAAACGCTGCGCTTTAAACCCAGATAGTTGGCATAACGGCGAATATAACTGCGCGTATAAATTTTGCCCGGCAGGTCTTCGTAGCGACCTTGCTCTAAGGCTTCCAGATATTTCTTGTTGATGCGCGTGTCTTTTTCAACTTTTTCTAATTTATAATGTTTTTCTTCTCTGCTTGTCGACAATATTTCGGCAATAGTTTGACGACTGCCGATTTCTTTGGAAGTGAAACTAGTCATGGCAGTGTGATTAGACTAGCTCGTCTTCATTAACAGATTCTCGATCGTCCAAGTCCGGTGGTGTGTCATCCTGATCTGATTGGTCATCTTCGACGACGACAGTTGGTTGATCAACCGCGGCGAGTTTTTGTTCGTAATAATTATTTTCTTCGACTTCGTGATTATTTTCTTCTTGCCAATCATCATCCGAGCTTGGCAGGCGAGCAAAAGAATTAGCCGTCTCGGCGTCACTAACCAAAATTTCCCGCGGTTTGGCGCCGTGACCCGGACCGATGATGCCTTGTTCTTCCAACAAATCGAGGAGACGCGCGGCTCGAGCGTAACCGACTTTGAGGCGACGTTGTAAAAGTGAGGCCGAAGCTTTGCCAGCCGAAACGACGATAGCCCGAGCTTCGTCTAGCAGTTCGTCGCCATCTTCATCGCTAAAACCTGAGATGCCGGCCATATTTTGTTTTTCGACAACCGTGTCGTCGTAATCGACTTCGCCGTATTGGCCCTTCAAAAATTCTACGACTCGACGGATTTCATCTTCGGAAATAAAAGCGCCCTGAATACGTTTGGGTTTTGACAAGTCAGAGGAAATATATAGCATGTCGCCGCGGCCCAGCAACTTTTCAGCGCCAGCGTGATCTAAGATGGTTCGCGAATCAGTCACGGCCGCGACGGCAAAAGCGATGCGCGAAGTAATGTTGGCCTTAATGAGACCGGTGATAATATCAACGGAAGGTCGTTGGGTGGCCAAAATCAGATGAATGCCCACCGCCCGAGCCATTTGGGCCAAACGAACAATGTAGCCTTCAACTTCACTGCCCGAGGTTTGCATCAAATCGGCCAATTCATCAATAATAAAAACCAAAAAGGGAATCTTGTCTTTGGCCACTTTGTTGTATGAGTGAACGTCGCGTTTGCCGGCTTTGGCCAATAATTCAAAACGCCGATCCATTTCAGCGATGGTCCATTTTAGGGCATTGAGAGTTTTTTTGACATCAGTGATAACCGGCGTCATGAGGTGAGGGATGCCGTTGTAAACCGGGAATTCCACGCGTTTGGGGTCAACTAAAATAAAACGCAAAGTGTCAGGACTGTTTTGATAAAGCAAAGAAATGATAATCGAATTAACGCAGACCGATTTACCCGAGCCGGTTGATCCTGCTACCAACATGTGAGGCATGCGTTCTAATTGAGCTACCCAAGGCAAACCAGCGACGTCTCGACCCAAAGTGATGGTCAGATTGGATTGGCGTTGAGCAAAAACTTTGGAGGATAAAATGCCACGCATGTTGACTTGGGCAATGGTTTGGTTTGGTACTTCGATACCAACTAGTGATTTGCCGGGGATAGGCGCTTCGATACGAATCGGGTGGGCGGCCAAAGCCAAAGCTAGATCATTGTGTAGCGTAGTGATTTGTGACAGCTTCACACCTTCTGAAGGTTTGAGGGTGTATTGAGTGACGGTTGGCCCAACGCTAACTTCACCCATTTCCACATTGATACCAAAGGTTTCTAAAGTTTTACGAATACGTTCTTGGCCAGCATTGATATCACCGCTGGTTGGTTTTTCTTTTTTATCGCTCAATAAATCAAGTGGGATATCAACTTTTTTGAATTTTTTGGCGAAAGGTGAGCTTTCTGGAACTTGTTTGGCTAAAAAGTTGGCTGGCGGCACGGCCAGCGGTTCGTTGAGACCCAACACTTCTTCGGGACTTTCTTCAACCTCGTCGGTTTCTTCAACCTCTTGATCTTCTTCATCTTCATCATAAGCACTATCTTCATCCTCATCTTGCTCTGAAGAAAATTTGCCTTTCCACCATTGTCGCAAACGACCAACACCGCTCACGCCGACCAATGATTGCAAGGGCGTGTTGAAGGTAATCATTAGACCAATCAAAAACAAGGCGACTAAGACGATGGCCGTGGCCCACAAACCCATGATTTGTTGCAATGGCCAAGATAAAAATAAACCGCAATAACCACCGCCCTTACCCGTGGCGATGGTATCAACAGCTCTTTCAAATGGGATGATCAAGTGTAGTAATCCATTGCCGCTCAAGACAGCGATCAACAAACCAAAATAATTTATAAAGCCAACTTGATAGCGTTTTGGTAAAATTAATAAATAGGCCAAAATGAAAGTGGCGATCGGGAAAATCCACGTTGACCAGCCAAAAAGATAGGTCAAAATTTGTTTGATGTAAGTGCCAAAAACTCCGGCCACGTCGAAGAGTGACAAGATCGACAACAAAGCTATGGCTAATAATAAAATAATGCCGACGCCACGTTTGACCTCACTGCTCAAAAGTGGGGCGTATTCAGCATCATCGTAATCAACATCATGTTTATTGCGGCTGCCCTTGGGGCGTCCCGGGCCACGTTTTTTGGACATAGAAAAGTATGGGTAGTATAGCAAAAAGTCGTATTTTTGGCCATTAAAAAACCCCGCCAGTAAGCGGGGTTTTTTGTTGTAACTAGAAGACTTATTCAGCTTTGGGCTTAAAGCCGGTACCAGCTGGGATGCGTCGACCGATAATGACGTTTTCTTTCAAACCTTCTAATTTGTCGACTTTGCCGGTGACGGCAGCATTGATCAAGACGCGAGCCGTTTCTTGGAAGGAAGCCGCTGACAACCAACTGGCTGTGGAGAGCGAGACTTTGGAGATACCCAAGAAGAGTTGATCAAACGTCGCTTGTTGATTTTTAGCCGCTTCGGCTTCGAGGTTTGATTCGCGGACTTCGGCCAGCTCGTTGATTTCGCCCGGTAGTAAATCGGTGTCGCCAGCATCACGGATATAAACGCGACTAAAGAGCTGACGCAAAATGATTTCCACGTGCTTATCGTTGAGTTTTTGACCTTGCGAAGAATAGATGTGTTGAATTTCTTTGAGCATGTACTTTTGTACGGCTTCAGCGCCTTGTAGGCGATAGAGTTGTTGCAAATCCAAACTGCCGTCGGTCAAGCGATCACCTTTGGCTACAGTCTGGCCATTTTTGACCACGACCGAATATTCGCTCGGGATCAGGTATTCTTTGATGTGATCGGCGTTGACGATAACTTTGAGGTGAGTTTTGCTCAATTCCACTTTACCGCCACGCTTAGCCACGATCTTTTTGTCGCCATCAACTAGTAACAAAATACCTTTTTCAATGTCTTTGCCATCTTCAACTTTGACTTGAGCATTTTTGGTCAAACGATAGGCGTCTTCTTCTGATTCGCTATGGTTGACTTTGATGACTTTTTGACCAAAGTTGCCTGACAAAACCACTCGGCCGGACGGATCGGTGATGGTCCGTGGTGTTTCGTCGATCGTGACTTGACCGGAAACATCACTGATAAAAGCTCGGAATTTTGGCGGGCGAGCTTCAAACAATTCTTCAACCCGCGGCAGACCTTGGGTAATATCTTTGCCGGCCACACCACCAGTATGGAAGGTACGCATGGTCAGCTGAGTCCCCGGCTCACCAATGGATTGCGCGGCCACGATACCAGCCGAGACGCCCAACTTGACCGGTTTGTTGTTACCGAGGTCGTAGCCATAACACTTGGCGCAAATACCGCGTGTTAATTTACAGGTCAAAACTGAACGGACGTGGACTTCATCAAGATCGGCCTTGTCGATCTGTCGAGCCGCTTCTTCATTCACATATTCACCTTTTTTGACAATGACTTTATTGCCGGCTTTGATGTCTTGGGTGGTCACGCGACCGTAAATGCGCTCCGAGATACTTTCACCCATATCGTCACTTTCTTTTTTGGTAATGACCACACCTTCTTTGTCGCCGCAATCATCTTGGTAGATAACCACGTCTTGCACCACGTCAACCAAACGACGGGTCAAATAGCCAGCGTTGGCCGTACGCAAAGCCGTGTCGGACAAACCTTTACGTGAACCGTGAGTAGAGATAAAGAATTCCAAAACGTTGAAGCCCTCTTTGAAGTTATTTTTGACTGGCAGTTCGATGATTTCACCTGACGGGCTGGCGACCAAACCTTTCATACCAACCATCTGCGTCAACTGACCAATCGTACCACGAGCACCGGAATCAATCATGGCAAAAACCGGACTCTGGCGATCTAGCTTTTTGCTGGCTAGACGAGTGATTTCATCTTTGATGTCAGTCCAAGTTTCCACGATTTTGCTGTGACGTTCGTTGTCGGTCAACAAACCGGATTGATACTGATCTTCAATCTCGCGGACAGCGGCGTCACCGCGGCCGACGATTTCACCTCGTTCTGCCAAAAGCGGCAAATTGTCCATGCCCCAAGAATAGCCAGACAGGGTCAGATATTGGAAACCCGTGGCTTTGAGTTGGTCGAGGAAATCGACTACGACTTCTGGTTCATGTTTTTCCAGCAATAAACTAATAATCGAAGTAATTACTTTGCCATCAACTTTTTCATTAACAAACGGGATGCCTTTGGGCACAATGCCGTTGAAAATGATTCGGCCAACGGTGGTTTCGACGCGCTCGACATTTTTGCTGCCAAAACTGTCGCGGACGATAATTTTTTCTTGCAGTTTGATGTTGTCGGTCCAATAGGCCAAGCGAGCTTCTTTGGCTGAAGCAAAAACTTTAGGTTGCTGGTGGGGTTGTTCTTCCAAATCTTTAGTCAAATAATAAATACCCAAAATAATATCTTTGTTCGGACGGCTGACCGGCACGCCGGTCGCTGGTTTGAGCAAGTTTTTGGTGGCCATCATCAATTCGGCAGCTTCGGCTTTGGCTTGTTCGGTCAAGGGGACGTGGACAGCCATTTGGTCGCCGTCAAAGTCGGCGTTGAAAGCCGGACAAACCAAAGGATGTAGTTGAATGGCTTTACCTTCGATCAAGACCGGTTGAAAAGCCTGAATACCCAAACGGTGCAAAGTTGGAGCACGGTTGAGCAAAACATGGGCCACGCTGGTGATTTCTTCCAAGATGTCCCAAACTTCAGTCCGGCCGCTTTCGATAAAGCGATTGGCTGAACGAATGTTGTGGACGAAACCATCGCGGATCAAACGTGAAATGACGAAAGGCTTAAATAGTTCCATGGCCATCTGTTTGGGGATACCGCATTGCGAGAGCTTGAGGTGTGGACCGACGACGATAACCGAACGACCAGAGTAGTCGATACGTTTACCCAACAAGTTTTGACGGAAACGACCTTGCTTACCCTTGAGGTAATCGGCGATGGATTTGAGTTGTCGTTTTTGGCCGGTCGAAGCCACGACGGTTTTGCTGTGACGAGCTGAGTTGTCGATCAAGGCGTCAACAGCTTCTTGCAACATACGTTTTTCGTTGCGGACGATAACTTCGGGGGCGTTGAGCTCGAGCAGACGTTTGAGACGATTGTTACGGTTGATGACCCGGCGATATAAATCGTTTAAGTCCGAAGTGGCAAAACGACCGCCGTCCAAGGCCACCATTGGTCGCAAATCCGGCGGGATGACCGGCACGACAGTCATGACCATCCATTCCGGACGAATATGGTTTTTTTCCAAGCTTCGCAAAAGCTTGATGCGCTTGATGAGTTTATCTTTTTTGGCGCCCTGAGTGGTCGCTTCTTCTTTGACCAAAACTTCTATCAACTTAGTTAGGTCAATTTCGGTTAATAGTTTGTGGATGGCTTGGGCGCCGATTTGCGCTTCAAACATTGGGCCGTAGCGCAAAGACATTTGTTGGTAATCGTGTTCGGTGATGACCTGATATTTTTTGATGTCTTTGATTTCTTTTTCCGTCAACTCCATTTCTGTTTGCAGGTTGGCCAATTCGGTTTCATGCTCTTCGTTGAGACGCTTGATGTCCTCATCGTTTTGAGCTTGCTTCAAACGTTGGGCGAAGTTGTTGTCGATTTCTTTGCGGGCTTCTTTTAATTCTTTTTTGAGTTGCTCCAAAGTTTCAGCCTTGATATCTTCGTCAACACTGGTGATGATGAAGTTGGCGAAATAAATGACTTTTTCCAAAGTTTGTGGCGAGAGGTTGAGAGCTAGGCCGATCTTTGACGGCACGCCGCGCAAAAACCAAATATGTGAAACGGCGGCGGCCAACTCAATATGACCCATGCGTTCACGTCGGACGATGGAGCGAGTGACTTCCACACCGCACTTATCACAAACCACGCCTTTGTAACGAATCTTTTTGTATTTACCGCAGTAGCATTCCCAATCTTTGCTCGGCCCGAAAATACGTTCACAAAACAAGCCGTCTTTTTCTGGTTTTTGCGTGCGATAGTTGATGGTTTCCGGTCGAGTGATCTCACCATGCGACCAATTTTTGATAACTTCCGGGCTGGCCACTTTGAGGCGGATAGCGTCGAAGTTGTTGGAAATAGTTGGACGATACATATATTGAGTAGTGATTATGGTGATGATTTATTCGACGTCGACAGCGATTTTTTCTTCCGGCTCAGCTTTTTTGGTCACCGCTGGCTCTGGTCGATCGTCGTCATCATCAATCTCCGGACGATCAGCGTCGCGTAAGAGCTCAACATCCAGTCCCAGACCTTTGAGTTCGCGGACCAAGACGTTGAAACTTTCTGGAATATTTAATTTGGTGATCGGTTCGCCTTTAATAATTGATTCGTAAGCTTTAGAGCGACCGGGTACGTCGTCGGATTTGATGGTCAAAATTTCTTGGAGCATGTGTGAAGCGCCATAAGCTTCCAAAGCCCAGACTTCCATTTCTCCAAAACGTTGACCACCAAACTGAGCCTTACCACCCAAAGGCTGTTGAGTGATGAGCGAGTAAGGACCGATCGAGCGTTGATGAATTTTATCGTCGACCATGTGGTTGAGCTTCAAGATGTAGTTGTAACCAACGGTGACTTTGTTATCAAAGCGTTTGCCGGTTCGGCCGTCATAGAGATAAAGCTGACCATCGGTTGGATAGCCGGCCTTTTGTAATTCATCACGAATTTCTTGTTCGGTGATGCCGTTCATGACGGGGGTGACGACTTTGTAATTCAAATTTTTAGCGGCTAAACCCAGATGGGTTTCCAAAATCTGACCGAGGTTCATACGGTTGGCCACACCCAAGGGACTCAAGACGATATCGATCGGTGTGCCATCTTCTAAGAAGGGCATATCTTCTTGCGGCAAAACTTTGGAGATGACGCCTTTGTTACCGTGACGACCAGACAGCTTGTCACCGACTTGAACTTTGCGCATATTGGCAATCGTGACCTGGATAGTCTTGATCACGCCGGCGGAAAGTTTGTCACCGTCTTCACGTGAGAAAACTTTGACGTCAATAACCTTACCGTGCTCGCCGTGTTCGAGGTAGAGTGAGCTGTCGCGGACATCACGAGCTTTTTCACCAAAGATAGCACGAAGCAATTTTTCTTCAGCTGATAATTCTGTTTCACCTTTGGGCGTGATTTTACCGACCAAGATATCACCCGAAGAAACTTCAGCCCCGATGCGGATAATACCTTCACTGTCGAGATTTTTTAGCTTTTCTTCCGAGACGTTGGGGATATCAGAGGTCACGACTTCCGGCCCGAGTTTAGTGTCGCGAACATCGATGCTGTAATTTTCAATATAAATAGAAGTAAAGCGGTCGTCTTTTAACAAGCGTTGAGAAATAATGATGGCGTCTTCGTAGTTGTAACCTTCCCAAGCCATAAAAGCGACCAAGACGTTTTGGCCCAAAGCCAATTCACCACGGTCAGTGGCCGGACCGTCGACAATGACGTCACCTTTTTTGACGGTTTGGCCGGGGACGACCAATGGGGTTTGGTTGATGCAAGTCGAAGCGTTAGATCGTACGAATTTATTGAGACGATAACGTTTGATCTCGCCATCTTTTTGCTGGATTTCCACGACTTTACCATCAGCTTTAATGACTTTGCCGTCAGATGGTGAAACGATAGCGTGACCAGAGTCGCGAGCGGCAATGCGTTCAAGACCGGTACCGACGATCGGCGCATCAGCCTTGACGCACGGCACGGCCTGACGTTGCATGTTGGTGCCCATCAAAGCACGGATAGCGTCGTCATGTTCCAAGAAGGGGATGAGTGAAGTGGCGACTGAAACAATTTGGTTAGAAGCCACGTCGATATAGTCAACCATGTAAGAGTTGTCCATTTCCGGTTTACCAAAACGACGGACTTCAAGTTGTTCACCGACAAAATGGCCATCCTTATCAATCGGTGTGGTGGCTGAGGTGGTAACAGACCGCTCTTCATTTAAGGCATTTAAATAAACGATCTGGTCGGTGACATGAGCGGTGGTTTGAGCAGCCAGCTCAGGATATTCTTCGCGAATCTTTTCCCAAGCTTGCTTGGACACGACCGTATTTTTTTTGGCTAAAACTTTGCCATCTTTGTCTTTGAGATCAGCTTTGGCAATATGTTCGACCACGCGATACGGAGTTTCGATAAAGCCATATTCGTTGACGCGAGCATAAGTCGCCAAGTGGCCGACCAAACCAATGTTTGGACCTTCGGGAGTTTCGATCGGACAAATACGGCCGTAGTGAGTGATGTGAACGTCGCGCACGTCAAAGCCGGCTCGTTCACGACTCAAACCGCCCGGACCCATGGCCGACAAACGACGTTTGTGTTCTAGCTCGGCCAAAGGATTGGTCTGATCCATAAACTGCGACAACTGCGAAGACATGAAAAATTCTTTGACCGCGCCGATGACCGGCCGAGCGTTGATCAATTTGCTGGGGTTCATGGTCTGTGGATCTTGGGTGCTCATGCGATCGCGGACGATACGCTCCATGCGGGCCAAACCGATACGGAATTTGTTTTGGACCAATTCACCAATGGCTCGGACGCGACGATTGCCCAAGTGGTCGATATCGTCAGCATCGCGCTGAGAAATGTTGAGACGAATAATTTCTTTGACAGTTTCAACCAAATCTTCTTTGCGCAAAATGCGAGTTTCTTTGGTGATCGGTAAATCAAAAGCAAAACGTTGATTGATCTTATAACGACCGACACTACTAAAGTCATAACGATCAAAGTTGAAAAACATCGCGTAAATCAAAGACTTGGCATTGTCGGGCGTAGCCAAATCACCGGGGCGGATACGTTTATAAACTTCGATCAAACCTTCTTCGGAATTTTTGGCGATATCTTTTTCCAAAGTTTTGCTGATATATTTGACGTCCGGATCTTTATCGACATCTTTGAAAACCTCTAAAATTTCTTCACTACTTTCATAACCAAAAGCTCGCAACAAAGAAGTCACAGCCACTTTGCGCTTGCGATCGATCTTGACCCAGATGACGTTGTTTTGATCGGTTTCCAATTCTAGCCAGGCGCCACGGTTGGGAATGATTTTGGCTCCGTAAAAACGGCGGCCGCGGGTGAACTCCGAAGTAAAGAAGACGCCGGGTGAGCGAATAAGTTGTGACACGATGACGCGTTCAATACCGTTGACGATAAATGTCCCACGATCGGTCATCAACGGAAAGTCGCCCAAATAAACTTCTTGCGCTTGAGCTTTGCCGGTCTTAGTGTTGACGAGTTTGGTTTTGACGCGCATCGGCGCTTCAAAGGTCAAGTTTTTTTCCTTGGAAGTAACTTCGTCAAATTTTGGCTCGTCCAAATAAAAATCAGTAAACTGTAATTCTAGTCCACGATTGAAAGTGTCTTTGATCGGGGACAACTCTTCAAACAATTCTTTGACACCTTGATCTAAAAACCACTTATAAGAATCTTTTTGGATCTGGATTAGATCCGGCGCTTCCATGGCGTCGACGACTTCCGTGAAGCGCTTGCGGCTTAGGCCGGCGTTGGTTGATGTTTGCGACATAAAAAATGCTCACCCTGATTTAAATTTGGGAGAGTTAGTTTATAAAAGATTAAATTTTTGAACTAAGGTCATGTTGGTCCCACTACGATTATGACTTTTAGCGGGCATCCAAACTGTACAAAGACCGGAGCGGGGTGTTGGATCGGCAGGGAAATGGGCCGGACTTCGTCGTCGCGCGGCGAAATTTAGTCCAAATTTGCCTAAAAAGTAACTAGATATTAACAGCTTTAAAAAGCTATGTCAAGGGTCTTTTTAACTTTGTCAAGTCTAGGTAAAAAATATCTAAATTTAGACGTTTTTCTTTTAAAATAAACACAAAATAATAAAAAATAAAGAAAAAATAGGGTTTTTA
>CAZFXZ010000005.1:27918-29275 GCA_964523165.1 uncultured Gammaproteobacteria bacterium | reverse complement strand
TCGGCTTCACTGTCGTTGGTCAACGCTCCAGAAATTTTAGTTTCTGTTAAATATCTTTTACGGCCCTTGTCGTTTTTTTATCTGATGTTTGTGGTTTTGCCGTATAACTTGATTGACAATCGAGCTACGCTCAAAAAAGTCATGATGATTTTTTATGTTTTGGGTTTGGCGGTAGCGGCTATGGGTTTTATTTCACTTTTTGTCACCGACCAAAGTGGCTTTTTTCGCCGAGCCGTGCCGATTGCTTTGGGTAGTATCAGACCGTTGGGCTGGAATCACAACTTGATCGCTGAGGTTTTGGTGGCCGTTATTCCTTTTGGCGCTTGGCTGTCGTGGCAAGCCAAAAGTAAAAAAGCCGGACGCTGGTTGATGTTGGGCGTGGCCTTTATGATTGCCGTGACCTTACTGACTTTTTCGCGAACCGGTTGGATCACGTTGTTTGTCGAATTAGTCATCTTGCTGGCCGTCCGTTATCGTCATTATTGGAAAAAAGTTTTAGCCTACAGCGCTTTTGTCGGGCTAGTCTTGTCGCCGGTTTTTATTTATATGTATTTGTTTTCCACTAGTTATATTGCGGAAAGTTCCAATTTTCATCGCCTATATTTGACAACTATTGCTTGGCAGTCGTGGCTCGATCATCCCTTGATCGGCAATGGTGCCGGAGCTTTCACCTCTCTGGTGGCCAGTGATCCGATTTTTCTTTATGAATTTGGTGGAGTGGAAGAATCACACGGGGTAATTCAAAAATTGCTGGCCGAATTTGGTTTGCTGGGCTTAGCGACTTTTGGTTTGCTGTTGTCGTGGGTGATATTGCAAATCGTCAAAGCCTATTGGCGGGCGCGACGTCATAATCAAGAATACGCCGATGTTATTATTGTTTGTTTGATGGTGGCTGTCGGGGCGATCGTCTTTCAGCTTTTTCAAACATCATATTTTGTTTCTAAAATGTGGTATCCGCTCGGCGTAGCTTTGGCCGCGACTAAATTTGTTTATGCCAAAAAAGCTTAAAATAATTTACGTCATCCCAACTTTAGGTTTGGGTGGGGCTGAAAAAATGCTGGTCGATTTAGTGAGCAATTTAGACCGCAGTCGTTTTCAGGCTAAAGTTGTTTGTTTGGTCCGCGGCGGTAGTTTAGTTGAACCTTTATTAGACAAAGGCATCGAAGTGATTATTATTGGCAAGCGCAGCAAATTGGGCTTGGGGGCGTTGTTTAAATTAGCTAGTTATTTGGAAAGTGAACGACCCGACATTGTCCATACTCATTTGTTTGGTGGCGACACCTGGGGCCGTTTGGCGGCTTTGTGGATCCGCAAAAACGGTCGGCCAATCATCATGACCACCGAACATAACGTCAAC
>CAZFXZ010000005.1:22319-27818 GCA_964523165.1 uncultured Gammaproteobacteria bacterium | reverse complement strand
GCTAAACTGCGTGATCTAAATTGGGAATACTGGATAGTCGGTGATGGTTCACAACGTCGCAAATTAAATAAGCTAGTCAAGCGTTATCAGCTTGAAACGCGAGTGAAATTTTTGGGCTGGCAAGTCAATGCTGTTGATTATTTACCGCAACTCGATATTTTTGTTTTGGCCTCACGTTGGGAAGGTCAAGGTATTGCCTTGATCGAAGCCGGTTTAGCCGGATTGCCGATAGTTTCGACTAAAGTTGGTGGTATCCCCGAAGTCATCACTCAACAACAAACGGGTTTACTAGTCGCCGCTCAAAACCAGACGGCGTTGGCCGAAAGTTTAACAACGCTGATCAAAGATGGCAGTTTGCGGCGCAAATTAGGGTCGGCGGCTAAACAAGATTTCAAACAACGTTTTAGTCTAGACGTCATGGTCCAACATTATCAAATGATTTATGAAGATCTTGTTGGTTAATAAATTTTATTATCGTCGCGGTGGAGCCGAAAGCTATTTATTGGCTTTGGAAAAATTGTTAAAACAACACGGTCATCAAGTGGCCATTTTAGCCATGCGTCATCCTGATAATTTACCAAGTAAGTGGCAAAAATATTTCCCACCGCAAGTTGAGCTGTCAAAATCCGGCGGCTTGCTATCTGATCTTAAAACGGCCGCTCATTATTTTTATTCGCCCACGGCTGGTCGTTACATGGCCAAACTACTTGATGATTTTAGACCAGACGTCGTGCATCTACAAAACTTTTCTCATCAACTCACGCCGGCAGTTGTCAAAGCCGCCAAGGATAGAAAGATCCCGACAGTTTGGACGTTGCATGATTATCAAATCATTTGCCCGCGCTATCGTCTTTATCCCAAACAAGACGCCCATCATCAAGTCGTTGGCTATACTTGTGGTTTTAAATTTACGCCCCGCGACGTGCTGGCCAGTTTAGAACAAATGGCCGTGCAGCTTTACGGCGGCTATGACTGGATTGACGCTTATATTTCACCGAGTAAATTTTTGGCCAAAATTTGTAAAGATTGGGGCGTGGCCAAAAAAATTTCTCATCTTAGTAATTTCATCAACCTGCATAATTTTAAAGCTAGTGATAAAATCGGCGATTATTTTGTTTTCGCCGGTCGTTTGGTTGATGAAAAAGGCGTGGCCACGCTGATCAAAGCCGCTCTGCTGGCCCGAGTAAAATTAAAAATTGCCGGCCAGGGGCCAGACTTGCCAAGATTAAAAAAACTCGCTAAAAATAGTAAGTTAATCAGTTTCGTTGGTCATGTTTCAGAAGCGGAAGTAAAAAAATTGATTAGCCAATCACGAGCCGTGGTTGTCCCTTCGCAGTGGGCGGAAAATAATCCACTGTCGATTTTGGAAGCTCAAGCTTTGGCTAAACCGATCATTGGGGCGCGCGTCGGCGGTATTCCTGAGTTAATCGCTGATGACGTTGATGGCTGGTTGTTTAATCCCGGTGATGTCAAAACTTTGAGCACGATTTTGCGCCAAGTAGATCATTTACCGGCTGATACGTTGCGTCGTTTTGGTCGGCGGGCAGACAGTCGGGCTAGAAGCGACTACAGCCCAGAGCGTCATTATAAAAAGTTGTTAAGCATTTATCGCGCCGTAATAAAAAAATGAAAAAATTTTTCCCAGCCAGTATTGCGATCCTGATAGCGGTCGTCTTGGTAACGACCGTTTTGTGGCCGGAAAGATTTTCGGCCGGTCAAGATTATCCCAAATTGGCTAATATTTTTTATGCTTGGCAGTTGTCTGATGCCGATGTCACAGCTCTGGCCAAGTGGGACGTGGTCTTGCTGGACATGGATCAGCAAGCGCGCAATCCGCAAAAGATCCGCCGTTTGCGAGAGCTTAATCCCAATATAAAAATCATCGCTTATATCGCCAGTCAAGAAATAAAACAAGTTAATTTTACTAGTGAAAGTTTTTTACTTTCTCGACAATTGGCTGATAGTTTACCCGAAGAGTGGTTTGTCCACGATGCTGGCGGTCAGCGAGTTAGTTGGTGGTCGGGTAGTTGGTTGCTAAATGTCAGCGACGATTGCCCGACGGTTAATGGCTATAAGTGGAACACTTATTTGCCATATTTTATCAATAACAAAATTTTATCCAGTGGCTTGTGGGATGGTGTAATTTTGGACAACACTTGGGATAACATCAGTTATTTTGTCAGCACTTATGATTTAAATCGCGATGGCCGACAAGATGACCGAAATATTGCCGATCAAAATTGGCGAGCCGGACTGCGAAAAATTATCACCACCACTCGTCAAGGACTGAGTCAGCCAGTGATTTTGATTGGCAACGGCTCGACAATTTACAGCGATATTTTAGACGGCGTGATTTTTGAAAATTTCCCGGTTACTGATTGGTCGCGCGATATCGAGAGTTATCGGACGGCCCCGACAACTGGTGACAAAAATTATAATATTTTAAATCGGACGACTGGCAATCAAGATCGACCCGCTAGTTATCAAAGTATGCGTTATGGCTTGGCTTCAGCTTTGCTGGGCGATGGTTATTACGCTTTTGACTATGGTGATCAAGCCCATGCTCAAACTTGGTATTATGATGAGTATGATGTCGACTTGGGTAGTCCTGTCAACGGCGCGCAAATGGTTTCTAGTTTGGGCGGGACAAACGTTTGGCGGCGTGATTTTGCCAATGGTGTGGTCTTTGTCAACGCCAGCGATACACGTCAGGCGGTTAATTTGGGCAGTGAAATTTTAGAAAAAATCACCGGGGCTCAAGATAAAAATATTAATGACGGCACTAAAATAAATTATCTGCGCCTCGAAGGTCGTGACGGCATTGTTTTAAAACGCACCGCGCCGGCACCAACTTCAAGACAAATTACCGGCCAAGCTTTTGTCAACGGGTCTTTTGTGCGTATTTTTGATCAAAATGGCTTGAGTCAACAGTCCGGGTTTTATATTTATCGCAGTGAATTTTCCGGTCGCAATCAGATCATAGTTTCTGATGTTGATCGTGACGGTCAGACCGAAACGCTAGTCGCCAACAGTCGCAATGTCGTAATTTACAATGCCGCCGGCCAAGCTAAAAACACTTTTTACCCTTATGGCGAAAATTATAATAAAGGTATAAATATTTCGATTGGTGATCTCAATGGCGATGGCACGATTGAAATTATCACCGGCACGGAAAATGGCGGCGGTCCGCATATTAGAGTTTTTAATGATCAGGGCAAATTAATTAACCCGGGATTTTTTGCCTACGGTGAAGGTTATCGTGGGGGAGTCAATGTGGCGGTTGGTGATCTCAATGGCGATGGTATCAATGAAATTATTGCCGGAGCCGGCGTCGGTGGTGGGCCCCACATTCGGATTTTTAACAAAGACGGTAAATTATTATCCGGTGGTTGGTTTGCTTATGATGAAAAATTTCGTGGTGGAGTCAACGTGGCTGTCGGCGATATTAATGCCGATGGTAAGGCGGAAATTGTTTCCGCACCCGGTCGTGGCGGTCAGCCGGAAATAAAAATCTGGGATTCCAAAGGTGGGCAAGTTGGTAAAAGTTGGTCGGCTTTTGACGCCAGCAATCGTAGTGGCGTTGAGTTGTTGATCAGCGACATTAATGCCGACGGTCGACTAGATATTTTAGCCACCAGCGTGGACGTCTTTTAAGCAAAGAGTATACTAAAGATATGAAAAAACTTTTACGGCAATTAACTATCGGACCATTTGAAGTGATTATCGCTCGTTTAAACAAGCGTTATCAGGTTCGTTATAAATTTAACAAAAAGCATTTAATCGCCGATATTATTTTGTTTTTAGCGGTAGTCTTGTTGATAGTTTTTAATTTTTATATCGCCTTTGTTTTTACTAAATTAGTTTTTTCTTTGAATATAAAAGTCAGTACGGAAATAACAGAAAATGTCCGCTCCGGTCAAGAGATTTCTTATACTGTTAAATATTCTAATACTGATCGTAAAACTGATTTGTCCGGCGTGATCGTTCATATTGATTTACCTGAACAATTTGTTTTAAAAAACAGTAGTGATCCACGTTTTGATGTTACTACTGGAAAATTGCCGATTGGTGATCTAAAAGCCAGACATGAGGGTTATGTCATTTTAACTGGCACGACCTGGGGTGATGTTGATAGTCAACAGCGCGTTGTGTCACGTCTGACTTATGATTGCTGTGTGCGTGATGATTTGTTAAACAGTTTGTCGTGGTCGGATCAGGTTTTAGCGGTTGAAGAATATAAAATCATCGGCTCGGTTTTGACCACCAGTTTAACGGCTCCACCGGTAGTGGTTTACAACACGCCTTATGATTTGGCACTAAATATTAGCAATAATTCTGATTATGATTTTAGTAATTTAGTGATTAGCGGTTTGTCAGGGCAAGATGCAAATTTAGAAAAAATTACCGCCGAGCAAAAACCTCTTCATGGTCAAAAAACAGTCGAGCAAATAGATCAACAACAAGTTGACCATATGGTGACAATTAGTGGCATGGTCAACGGCCAGCGTTATGTTTTGGATAAGCTGTCCGCCGTCAGTCAAGTTTTTTATCCGCATTTTAATATTAATGTCGAGCCGCAAGTTATCGCTCCATCTTTGGGTGAAGAAGTTTCTTATGTGCTGACTTATCGCAACGATGAAGATAATAATATCAATAATGTTTCCCTGTCTATTAATTTTAATAATTCCGGTTATGCCCCTGAAAAACTTTCTTCAGAAAATAAATTTACTCTGACTGATGGTAGTGTTGTTTGGTCACTAGGTGAATTAGCCAGCGGCCAAGAGGGGGATTTGTCATTTAGCTTACCGACCAACAAACAAGCTAGTGTGGCAAATTTAAAATTCAAACCGACTGTTAATTACTCTTTGCTTTATAATGATCAAAAACTAGATATCGCCGCCGCTTTGCCAGACTTTGAACAAAATTTAAGCTCAACACTGGGATTAGAATCTTTTGCTCGTTATTTTACCGTTGAGGGTGAACAGCTGGGTTTGGGACCTTTACCGCCGGTCATTGGCATTCCCACACGCTATCGGGTTTATTTGCGTCTGACCAATGGCTTGAATGCAGTTGATAAAACAGTCGTGACGGCGACTTTACCCAATAATGTTTCGTGGCAAAACAAAGCTAGTGTCAGTTTTGGTCCGGACTTATCTTACGATGCGACTACACGGCAAGTCACTTGGACTGTTGGACGGCTTGAGGCTTATGCCGGTCAAAACACCGCCCCGATCGTGGCCAGCTTTGAGGTGGAAATTATTCCGACAGTCGCTCAGCGCGGGAGCTACGCGCCGTTGTTAGTCAGCCCGCAAATCAATGCCGTTGATCAAAAAACCGGTCGGAGTCTATCGTCAGACGGACCATCGGCAACCACCAATCTGTCTGGTGATACCAAGGCTCAAGCTAAAGGCGGTAAGGTTAGTAACTTTTAAAATAGTGGCCAGTGTGTTAGGCTGATAGTAGGCTTTTACTGGGAGGAGAAATCATGCCGTTTACCGT
>CAZFXZ010000005.1:6491-22219 GCA_964523165.1 uncultured Gammaproteobacteria bacterium | reverse complement strand
TGTGTTAGGCTGATAGTAGGCTTTTACTGGGAGGAGAAATCATGCCGTTTACCGTTGGTGAGGTGCTGGAAGGCTTTGCTTCCAGGCTGGCCAAGCCAGATCTGGAAAAGGCTCGGCGTTTCTGGTCGGTGGTGGCCTCTCGCCACCACGACGAAGTCAATCGAAAGATTTTCGTCGTCACCGGCGATGGAGTGAAATTTTTCCGTGACCTCATGGATGAGGTCTTGGCGGTCTGGCGCGAAGAGGCCGACGAGGCTTCTGGTCAACAGTATGAAAATGAATTTTTCTGGCCATTGGTGGAAATCATCAATGCGGCCGTGGCCGTGGCCGCCAGTGTCGGGGTGCGATATTTTCCGCACTTCAACGTGCCCAAGACGCGACAGGCCGTCAATGCCCGACAGATTGTTTGGAGCAATCCGGCCATCAGCGCGGCTTTGTCGACGAACTGATCCAAGACCCCAAGCAAGCGGGTCTTTTTTATTTAAACCCACCCCAACCCTCCCTTATCAGGGAGGGAGTAATAACAGTTCCTCCCCTGATAAGGGGAGGCTAGGAGGGGTTTTGTTGTGACTGAGTAAATCCTTGACAATATTTTAAAAATATGCTAAGGTTATCTATTAACCAAATAGTGTTAATAATTGTGCTTAGCACAATCTTGGCTAAAAATAGCCAATAATAACCTTATGAAAATCGCATTTATCGGACAAAAAGGCATCCCGGCTCGATTTGGCGGTATCGAACGCCACGTCGAAGAGTTGGCTTTGCGTATGGTTTTAGCCGGCCATACCGTTTTTGCCTATGCCCGAAAGTGGTATACCGACCCGCAAATCAAGTCTTTTGAAGGAATCAAGGTAATTTCTTTGCCTTCTATTCGGACTAAGCATTTAGACGCTATTTCTCAAACTTTTTTAGCTAGTTTGCACGCCATCGGCCAAAACTACGACGTCATTCATTATCATGGCGTTGGTCCGGCCTTATTGTCTTGGATCCCGCGCTTGTTCAACCCCCGCGCTCGCGTGGTGGTAACTTTTCACTGTATCGACCGCAAACATCAAAAATGGGGTTTGTTGGCTCGTTTGTCGTTGAAAGTCGGGGAGTGGGCGGCTTGTAAATTTGCCCATGAGACGATCGTCGTGTCACAAACTTTACAACACTACTGCACTAATACTTATGATTGCGAAGTCGCTTATATTCCCAACGGCGTGACGACCAAAACTAAATATCAAGATGATTTAATCGCCAATCAGTTTGGCTTGAAAAAAGATAGTTATATCGCTATGGTGTCTCGTTTGGTCCGTCACAAAGGCGCCCACTATTTAATCGAAGCTTATAAATCCCTCAAAACCAACAAAAAATTGGTTATTGTCGGTGATTCGTCTTTTACTGATGATTATGTTGATGAATTAAAGAAATTAGCTCAGGCTGATAAAAACATTGTTTTTACCGGCTATCAACAAGGTGAAGTTTTGCATCAACTTTTTGCCAATGCCGCTTTTATCGTCCATCCGTCTGAGTCCGAAGGTTTGCCGATCGCGGTTTTGGAAGCCATGAGTTATGGCAAAACTGTTTTGGCCTCTGACATCCCAGAAAACGCCGAAGTCGTGCGCAGTGGTGTCGGTTTTACTTTTCGCAACAAGAGCGTGGCTGATTTGGCTCGCAAGATGCGCTTTTTGTTGGACAATAAAACTTTAGCCACTCAAACCGGTCAAGCGGCCAAAAAATTTGTCTTAAAAAATTACCACTGGGATGATATCGCCGAACAAACTATCAAGCTTTATGAAGAGCTGTTGACTCAGGGTAAAATCGTTGATTCTCGTTCTGTCGTTTCAGTCAAACAATAAAACCCAGTTAGCCGATTAATTAAAATAGTGGCCGCTATCATGCGGCCATTATTTTTTTTGTCTGATTATTTCTTATCTAGATTTTGCGGATTGGGGGAGTATAGACGATTGCTAATTTTCCACTTATCCACATACTGACCGATGCCCTTGGCTGCTAGTTTGTTTTTAACAGTCGGGCGTTTTTGTGACCAACTTAAGACATTATCAAAATTTAGCCGATAACGACCGCGGACCACAATATAGTGAAGTTCGTTATTTTTTATAGCGCGGCGAATGGTTTTACCTTCTATGCCAAAGATTTTAGCGGCCTCGCTGATTGATAGTCTGATTGGAGTAAGGGTCATAATAGTACATTCATCATACCACATGATCAGTATTTGTCTAGACTATCGTGGACAAACAACATAATTTTAATGATTGGCGGCGGGCTGGCGGGGTGGTATTTATTCAATCGTTGTACATATACACCACGGTAGGGGCAGGGCATGCCCTGCCCCGACATGTCCAAACCAAATTTATTGATTATTACCCCCCGCCAGCCCGCCTAACTGATTATTTTTACCCAATTATTGCCCCCTTGTGAATGGGCTAAAATTTGCTATAATAGGCGCAATGTTATATCACATTTTCCAGGGGTGTTAAAACTGTAACGTTTTCACCTTTTTTTCGTCTAAACCAATGACCAAACTTTCCGACACACTACTTCTTGTCCGTCTGCGACGTCACGATCAGCAAGCCTTTACCGAGCTCTACGACAGCTATGTCGCCAAGATCTATCGGTTTATTTACTTTAAAGTTTCGTCGGTCGAAGCCGCTCAAGATTTGACCTCCGAAGTTTTTTTGAAAGTTTGGCAGTACTTCACAGAAGGCAAGCAAGTCAAGCACCTCCAAGCTTTCATTTATCAAGTGGCCAGAAATTTGGTCATCGATCATTATCGTCAAAAAGCTAATCAACAAACTATTAGCACTGATGATGAAGGCGTGGCCGAATTGCCCGACACTACAGTCGGCGTCGACATCACTCTACAATTGTCTAGCGATGTCGAAAAACTTGAAGAAGCCTTGCGTCAACTCAAAGATGAATATCGCGAAGTCATCGTCCTGCGCTATCTCGATGGTTTGTCGACGGGCGAAGTGGCTAGTATCTTAGACAAGAGTAAAGGCAATGTCCGCGTCTTGACTCATCGCGCTATCGAAGCCTTGCGTGAAGTAATGTCAAAAAACAATTTATCAAACATTGACGATCTAACATCTCAAGATGAATAACCGTCAGCTTCTACAACGCATCAGTCAGCTCCAAGCTGGCCAACCCGACGCCGAGTGGGTCAAAAACACTCGCGCCGTGTTGTCGAGTCAAATTTCCGCCGGCCAGTATCAGCCCGTTGACGTTAAGACCAACTGGCAAACTTTGGTTATGCTTTTTCCGACCCAGCTCGCCGTGCGCGTGGTGGCGGTTTTGGTTTTGGCGGTGGTTTTGTTGATGAGCACTTCTATTACTACCGTCCGGGCCAATCGCAGTTTGCCCGGCGATATTTTGTATCCAGTTAAACAAGCTACCGAAAAAGTCCAACTGACTTTGACTTTTGAACCAGAAGACAAAGCCAAGTTGATCGTCGAGTTTGCCGGTCGTCGTGTCGATGAAGCCAAACAGATCAGCCAAGACGACAGTCGCTCGGATGCCAATAAGGCCAAATATGTCGAACGGTCTTTGCGTAGTTATCGCGACAATATCGCCAAGGCCAAAACGACTATTGATCAAATCAAGACCGATACGACCAAAACCGCCGTTGTAGCAGAAATTGAAAATCAAATGGAAGATTTTACGACCAGTCTCAAAGATCAGCCCCAGGCTGATGAGGCTTCCATTGATGTGTCGCAAGATTTGAGTAATACAACCAATGTGATTTTGATTGAGAAATATTTGGAAAACGAAAGTGCTGTCGACAATACGGCCGTCAAACAAAGTTTGGTCCGCAAGTCTCAACGTTTGTTAGTTGATTTGGATACTTTACAAACCCTAGCCGCAACTGTCAGCGCTGAAATCGATGCTGGTAACAACCCCGGCAATATTTCAGTTTTGACAATTGCGACTGTCAATTCTCGCCTGGCCATCATGCGTCAGCAAATGCAAGCTGTGCCTGATCAAGTCCACGGTGAGCAAATTCATGCCGCGATTGAAGCGATCGAAAATGTCGAAAAGTCGATCGTTGATCTGACTGGTCGTTTGCGACCCGCTGTTCCGGCCGCATCGGAAATTTCGCCAACCGAGGGTTAATTTATTTCAAATGTAAACCATTCTCTCACAAGGGGAATGGATTGCAGGTTACAAAATCCTGTGGGGGCTACAAAGGTCGAGCTCTAACACAGAGCGTTCTCACAACTAAATAAAGGTCGCTCGCCATGCTAAATTGACACCCACAACTGGATGTCAACCAGCAGGGCGAGCGCTATAACACAAAGGATTACATCAATATGATGCAATTTGCTAAAAAAGCTTTCACTGTCAGTGTGGTGGTTGCCACCATTTTCTGGGCAGTTGGTTTGGCTGCTTTCGTGCCGGTTGGCGCGTCTGCGGCTGTCGCCGGCGACTTGATCAAGCGCGCCGACAATTCCGCTGTCTACTACTATGGCAGCGATGGTATGCGTCACCCGTTCCCGAACTCAGCTGTTTATTTCAGCTGGTACTCGGATTTCTCGGGCGTGCAAACTGTCTCCGCCGATGCTTTGGCGGCTATCAATATCGGTAAAAACGTGACCGTGCGCCCAGGTACAAAACTGGTCAAGATCACGACCGATCCTAAAGTTTATGCCGTTGAAGGCAAAAACGTCCGCCACATCGATAGTGAAGCTCGCGCTCAAAAGCTCTTCGGAGCTAACTGGGGCAGTCGCGTAATCGACTTGTCCGATGCCTTCTTTGCTAGTGACTATGCCTATGGTTCGGCCATCTCTTCAGATGTCCACCCAGATGGTACTTTGATCAGCTACGAAGGTAACTCTAGTATTTACTTGATCTCTGGTGGCAAAAAGCGCATGTTCTCGAACATGGATGCTTTTAATGCCAACAAATACAAACTCAGCGATGTCGTTGTCTCTCCGGCTAGCATCAGCTATGCCGATGGCGATGCCATCACTGGCGCCGAAAGCGCGTTGAAAGACGTGTCTATGGGCGGTACGACCACCACCACTGGTGGCTCGTTAATGGTTAGCGTGGCTTCTGACACTCCGGCTTCGTCCAGTGTGGCCACCAATGGTAATGCTAACTTCACCAAGATTAAACTACAAAACACCGGCAGTACTGATGTTTCGTTGACAAAACTAAACGTCATGCGCTACGGTTTTTCAGCTAACACTGATGTCGAAAACCTCAAGGTGACCGACATGAACGGTAAATATCTTGGTGGTACTTCCAGCTTCAACAGCGACAGCAAGGCTGCTATTTACTTCAGCCCGGCTTTGACGCTAACTGCTGGTAGCACCAACTACTACTACATCCGCGCTAGCGTTGATGGTGCAGCTACGGCTGGCAAGACCGCTGCTTTGGGTCTTGATGCTGCTAGCGACGTCGTCGCTGGTGGTGCTTCAGTCTCTGGTGCTTTCCCAGTCAAAGGTAACGAAATGTCAGTCGTCAGCTTGACGATTGCCACCGTGACCGTCGACCAGGACAGCGCTACGGCTGATTCGACCCCGGATGCTGGTGAAGAAAACGTTATCGTCAACAAATTCAAAGTTGACAACAACAGCATTGAAACAGTGACCATCGAGTCTTTGACTGTGATGGAAGCTGGCAGTGCTTCAAATTCTGACACCAAAAACATTGAACTTTACGACGTTACCGATGGTAAATCATTGGGTGAAATGGCCACTTGGGATTCCAATGGTCGCGCTCACTTCAGTGGTTTGAACTTGGTTTTGGAAAAGGGTGAAACCCACCGCTTCCAGGTTCGCCTCGATATCGTTTCTGGTTCAGGTAACACTGTCAACGCTGACATCATCGATGGCAGCGACATCTTGATGAACGTCAAGGGTAACACCTATGGCTTCTACATCACTCCGACCAACGGCGGTAGCTGGGGTAACTCCAATGCCGGTCGTGGTTCGAGCGATCAGACCATCAACAGCGGTTCCTTGGTTGTGACTAAGGCTTCCAGCACTCCGGCGACTGGCAACGTCTCTCGTGGCGATGCTCAGCTCTTGGGCGTTTGGACCTTCGAAGCTAAGGGTGAACCGGTCAAAATCTCCGCTTTGGACATCGACTTCTCATTTGGCACAATGACCTACACGGAATTGACCAACTTGAAGTTGTATGACGAAAACGGTTTGCTTGTTGCTGGTCCGAATGATGCTGACAGCGGTAACGATGTCAACTTCTCCGACACCTTTATTGTCCCGGTCGGTCAACACAACTACACCCTAAAGGGTAAAGTTGCCACCAGTACTTCAACTGGTGACACTGTGACTCCGGCCGTCGACCGCCCTGGTACTACTATCACGGCTGTCGGTCAAAACACCGGTGATTCGATCACCCCGACGCCTGCTGCTGACGTCACTGTCAACCAGCAATCTGTCGCCGCCGCCTCTTTGTCGGCTACGACTTTGACTCAACCGGCCGCTCGTTCGGTCTCACCCGGTATTAGCGACTTGGTCTTCATGACCGGTTCGTTGAACGCCGCTTCTTCTGGTGAAGATGTCCGCGTTGAAACTGTCGTGATCGAAAACACCTTGAATGCTGCCGGCGATGATGCCGACATGGTTCAAAACGGTGCTTTGTGGGCTGACTTGACTTCAGCTAACAGCGCTCGTGGCGACAAGTTTGAAACTCGGGTTTCTGAGTACAAGACTTTCGTCGACAGCGGTGCTACTGATGAAAAATTAACCTACACTTTGACCTCCCCTGTGGTTGTCAAAAAAGGCACCTATGTGGAAGTCGCTTTCGTGGCTTCTATCTCAGCTTCGGCTACCACCAACGACACCTACACCATCAGTTTTGATGGTGATGCCGGTGACGTGTCTGGTACCGGTGCTGATACTGGTGCGGCTGTCTCGGTCACTCCGACCGGTGATGGTCAGACCATGTCTTTGACTGCCAATGGCACTTTGACGACTTCGGTTGACTCATCTTCACCGGCCGCTGCCTTGTTGCAAGGTGGTGCGTCCAAGGTGACGACTGCTGTCTTCCGCCTAGCCGCTGATGGTGTCGAAAGTCTCGATCTTGATTCATTCTTGATCACTGACGAAGGCAGCGATACGGTCGCTGGTACATACTACTTGTATTCCAGTGCTCGTTCCGATGGTGGTTCAGTTAGCGACCCGATTGCTTCTATGCCGGGTGGCGCGACTGCTAACTTCATCATCCCTGACGGTACGGTTACCGTCCCGGCTAACGGTTATGTCTTGATCACGGTCAAGGCTGACTTGAATGCCGCTGGTACTGGCGGTGTGGCTAACGATAGCGCTCTTACCGTTACCGTTGACGCCGCTGGGGACATTGATACGACCGGTTTGGCTTCTGGCGCTGGCGTTGATTCGACAGGCACCAACTATGATGCCGCGGCTCACCAGTTCTACAAGTCCTTCCCGACTATCACTGTTGCTTCCGATTCGCCATCCGGCGTCTTGCCGCTTGGTGCGACCACCAACGTTGCGAAGTTTAACGTTACCGCCGCTTCTGGCGATGACATCACCTTCGAAAACGCTGATGGCAACACCTTGACCATCCAGATATCCATCGTTCGCGGTGATGATGCTGGTGCGGCCGATGACGACTTGTACCTTTATGATGGTACTGGTACCCTCTTGGATACCATTGCCAACGTTGACTTTGATGACACTACTTCACACCAGTTTGACTTCACCAGCGCCAACTTTACGGTGCCGGCCGGTCAGACCAAGTCGTTGGTCGTCAAAGCCTTCACCACTGAGTTTGAAGACTCCGGTGATGCTTTCCAGGTCTGGATCAATGATGCTGCCAACGACATCGATTGGGGCATCAATGGCGCTGGTAGCTTCAACGAAGGTGCTATCATCCTCAAGGGTGAGATCTACGCTAACAACCTCTACAAGCTTTAATTAGCTGACTAGAGTTACTAGCTCGAAACCAGACGATCAAAGTCTAGTTTCAAAAACAGCCCCTCGCGCAAGCGAGGGGTTTGTTTTTTTATAATCCACCCCAACCCTCCCTTATCAGGGAGGGAGTAATCAACCCACCTAGCACATATTTATCCGTCCTTTATTTTGTTTAGATACTTTGTTATAATGTCAGTAAATAACCTTTTATTTATGAATAAAGTTTTCTCGGTTTTATTGACTTTAGTGATATCAGCAATTACTTTTGCTGTTCCGGCCAGCGCCGCTACTTCTGCTGTGACTTTACAGGAAGTGCCGTCTAGCATGATTTATCCTAATCATTTTGATCAATTGGTTTTGGCAGTTAATGTTGATTACACCGCCCACCACAAAATTTTAAATGATATTACCATACGCAATGCCATGGGTAGTGGCCAATTACAGGGCGTGGAAAATGTCCGAGCTTATTATCGGGCCGGCAATTGGGGGGCTAATTCTTTTTACGGTTGGGGGATGCACGAGACATTAGGTTTTGGAAATTATCGTTATGGTGACACCAGTTGGTCGTGGACCGGTCTTAACTTATCCGTACCGGCTAATGGTCTGACATTATATTTTGCCGTTCAGACGAGCAGTGGGGTGACTAGTAACGCGCCTTTACAATTTCAGCTACCGGCTGCCGGCTTGGTTTTTGCCGACAGCTCATTACCGGAACAAGCATTGACCAACACCGCGCAACAAACTTTATATCAAACCAGTGTTGATGTTTTTGGTCCACAGATAGTCATCACTAAACCTGTTTTTCCAGGAATATTTCAACAAGGTACTGACGTGGTGGTGACGGGACAAAGCAGGGATCAAGGTGGTTCGGTGGTCACCGGCTTGGATTTAGCCTATATATGTGATAGTTGTGAAGGTCGCAAAACTTTTGAAAGTTTTCAAAATTGGCAAACAATCAGTGGTGATTTGAGTAACTGGTCAATTACTCTTTCAGACTTGCCAGTCAATGAGCCTTACTGGGTAAAAGTTAGAGGTCGGGATAGTTTTGGTAATGTTGGGTACTCTAATGTCACGGCTTTTGCGGTGGTTACCTCGACCGACGATCAGGCCACCGAAGATTTGACTGACGATAATCAAACTGAAAATCAAAACGATGATTCTAAAAATGCTGCCATTCGTGATGGTCGCTTGATCAAAGCAGTCGGCGACGGTAAGGTTTATGTTGTTAGTGATGGTAAAAAGCATTGGATCCCCACGGAAAAATTATTCTTAGGTCTAGGCTATAAGTGGGAAAATGTTTTTGATGTTGATGTGGCCAGTTTGTTGGTCACCCCTGATGGTCCGGATGTCAAGATTGACTATCGCCATTTAGATGGTAGTCTAGTCAAATATCAAACTTATCCGGCGACTTTCTTGTTGGTCAATGGCCAACGACGTTGGATTGTCGACGAAGCTACTTTTATAGGGCGTGGCTATCGTTGGTCGGATATTATCACCATCCCCGATACGGAATATTATCCTGACGGAGAAAATATTACTTTATAATTTATGCCAGAAAAACTTAAACGTCATTTACCGTACATTCTGATCTCCGTGATTTTTATTGTTTTGATTGGGACGTTGGTTTGGCGATCCAACACCCACGAAGCGATTTTTGATTGGACATCTTATGATGGCCTAGAGTTGACGGATGCCGAAAAGCAAAATTATCAAAATGCCACGACTCAAGTCAAAGAAAATCCCAGCGACTTTCGTGGTTATATCGCCTTAGGTAATTTGCGCAACAAAGGTGGAGATCCGGACGGGGCCATTGCTTTGTATCAAAAAGCCATCGACGTTAACGCCAACGACAATATTGCCCGCAACAACTTAGCTGAAGTTTATATGTCACTGGGCGAATATATCAAAGCTGAAGAACAATATTTGCGGATCGTTGAGCTCAACCCGGCTTGGACCGAGGCTTATCGTGATTTGATCGAGCTTTATCGTTACAAAATCACTAACAAGCAAGACCAAATCCCGGTTATTGCCGAGCAGGCTATTAAAAATAATCCACAAAACAGTTTAGAGTTTTTATCAATCTTGGCGCGTTATTATTGGGAGACCAAACAATACGATCCGGCCTTGGCCACTTATGATCGTTTGCAGGCCATCGCGCCCAACGACGACTTGATCAAACAAGATATCGACATGATTTTAAAAGAACGTTCTGCTAATTAGCCAAAAACTGATGACGTCGGGCCGCAACAAAATAGCCATTATAGTACTGCTGGCGTTGTCCATGTCCTGGATGACGCCGGTTTTAGCTTTGCAACCCAACGATCCTGATTACGAGTCAACTTGGTGGGCCAAAAGAATAAATTTGCCCACAGCTTGGGATTATACCCAAGGTTCAGCCGGCGTGATCATTGCTGTCATCGACACCGGCGTGGATTTGGACCACCCTGATTTGCTAGACAATCTCTGGTCTAACACAGGCGAGGTGGCTAATGATGGAGTTGATAACGACCACAATGGTTTTGTCGACGATTGGCGCGGTTGGGATTTTGTCGACGGTGATAATACGCCACAACCCAATATTAATACCACGGTAGATTTTTCTTCGGCTAATCATGGCACGATCATCGCCGGCCTGATCGCCGCTCGAGGTAATAATGGCTTTGGTTTGGCCGGTGTTAATTGGCAAGCCAAGATTATGCCAATCAGGGTTTTGGACAGTAGCGGCTTGGCCAGCTTTGCCCCGGTTATAAATGGAGTCAATTATGCCGTGGCCAATGGTGCTGATGTCATAAACATTTCTTTGACCGGTGATTTGTCCGACCCGGCTTTAAATCAGGCGATTATCAAGGCTCGCCAGGCCGGTGTTGTGGTCGTCACGGCCGGAGGTAATGGCAACGGCCACGTTTCGGGTTTTGATTTAGACGCCAAGCCATTTTATCCAGTTTGTTATCAAGCCGTCGACGGCCATGAAGTAGTGATCGGTGTTGGAGCTACAGATCGCGATGACCGCAAAGCATTTTTTTCTAATTATGGCGCCAAGTGTTTGGATATCGCCGCTCCGGGCCAAGATATTTTTTCGACACAAATTTACGATAGGTCAGTGCCCAACTACAACAAATTTACTTCCGGGGGTTGGAATGGCACATCTTTTGCTGCGCCGTTAGTTTCCGGCACGGCCGGTCTGATAAAAGCCATTAGTAAATCTTTTAGTCCCGATGACATTTTTGATATTTTACTGAGTACCTCGCGGCCATTGACTGATAAAACTTTAGGCGCCGGTCTGCTCGATACCGGCGCGGCGATAAAAAAGGCTGTTGATTTGCGAGCCAGTTTATCCTTTGATGCGCCGACTGCTACAAATCAACACAACGCGACTTTCACCTCAAGTCAGTTTTTGGTCGTTGGCTCACCGACCGGCCTTGAGGCTGAAATTACTATTAGCACCCCAACTGGTCAGATGATTAAACAATTTTCGCCATTCCTAGATCAATCCGGTGTGGTGGTGGCCGTTGGTGATGTGACTGGAGATGAACAGAAAGAGATCATTGCCACTTTGGCCAAGGGCGGAGAAGCCAAAATAAAAATCTTTGACCAGACTGGAAATTTACTCCATGAATTTTGGGCGGGCGAAGAAAAGTTTCGCGGTGGACTCAATCTCGCCACTGGTGATGTCGATGGCGACGGTCAATCAGAAATCATCACGGCCGCGCAATCAGGCGCTGGTCCGATTGTTCGGATTTTTACCGGTCAAGGAGATAAGCGCGCCGAATTTTTGGCTTACGACAAATCATTTAAAGGCGGTTTGTCGGTCGCTAGTGGTGATTTGGATCGCGATGGTAAAGCCGAAATCGTTGTCGTGCCATTTAGTGGTGGTACGGCCCACGTCCGAGCTTTTAATGGTGATGGTACGCCGCGTGACCAATTTTTTGCTTTTGACAAAAAAATCGTCGGTGGTTGGTCGGTAAATGTTGGCAATACCGACTTTGATATTTATCCAGAAATTGTCATCGCGTCTCGGGACAAAAAAAACGATTTGATAAAAACTTTTACTCGCCAAGGCCAACTGGTAAATAGTTGGCGAGCTTTGAGTGGCGGCATGACCTTTGCTTTGGGTGATGTGTCGTTTGACGGTCGAGCCGATCTGGCTACCGGTAGTTTTAACAGCCCGGCCGTCCTGAGTTTGTGGGACGGGACCGGTAAATTGTGGGCTGACGTCTTGTTGCCTTTTAGCTATGATTTGCCGCCAAACCTTGCTATAATAGACTAAGTTCTTCTTATAAATGTCAAAAATTACTCAGCAATTTAGTCGTTTTGTCGCCGTGGGGCTGGTCAATACGACTATTGATTTTACGGTTTATTTGCTCTTGACCAGATTTTTGGCCGTTTATTATTTGCTGGCCAACTTAATAGCCTTTATCTTGGCTAATATTTTTAGTTTTTGGGCCAATGGTCAATGGTCGTTTGCCGGTCATGGTCGGACTGATAGATTAAAAAATTACGGTCAATTTTTCGTGGTTAGTTGTCTGGCGGTGGTGATCGTAGAAATCGTCTTATATATTGGTCACGGTCGGTGGGGCTTTGAAGATATTCCGGTAAAAATTTTTGGCTTGGCTTGTTCGATTGTCTGGAGTTTTTTCGCTCATAAATATTGGACCTTTAAACCATCACTTAACTAAAAGTATGGCCTTAGAAAAAAAGAATATATTAATCCTCGGCGGCGCCGGTTTTTTGGGTAGCCACTTGTCCGATCATTTGGTGGCTTATCATCAAGTTATTTGTGTTGATAATTTTATTTCCGGCAGTCAAGAAAACATCGATCATCTATTGCGCAACCCCAATTTTGCTTTTATCAAGCACGACATGACTTCACCTTTGGACTTAGAAAGTTATCCTGAACTTGATAAGTTCAAGATCAAAGCTCGAGGTTTGGCCGAGATTTACAATATGGCCTGTCCAACGTCGGCCAAAAATTTTGAAAAACATCGCTTGGCCACGGCCACAGCCAACAGCTGGGGGACTAAAAACGCTTTAGATTTGGCCGTAAAATATAACGCCAAATTTTTACATCTTTCTTCGTCGGTGGTTTATGGTCCGCGTCCGACGGACAATCATTTACTGTCTGAAGAAATGGTGGGCTTGGTCAATCATTTGACCCCTCGCGCCTGCTACGATGAAGGCAAGCGTTTTGCCGAAACTTTAGTTTATACTTATCGCCTGACTCATAAAATTGACACCAAGATCGCTCGGGTTTTTACAGCCTATGGTCCGCGCATGAAACTCTTTGATGGCCAAATGATCCCGGATTTTATAGTCAATGCTTTAAATGGTGAAAATTTGACGATCTATGGCGACAAAGATTTCTCGCGTTCACTTTGTTATGTTTCTGACGTGATCGACGGTTTGGTGCGTCTGATGGAGTCAGACATCAATGAGCCAATCAACTTTGGTTCGGCTCAAGAAATTACTTTGGTCGATGTGGCCAAAAAAATTATCAGTCTGACAAAATCTTCTTCTAAAATTGTTTATCAAGACGCTTTAGAGTTTATGACACCTTTGGGTTTGCCAAATATTGATAAAGCCAAAGAGCTGTTGGGTTGGTTGCCGGTTGTTTTGCTCGAAGATGGTTTAAAAAAGACCATTGATTATGCTCAGACAGAAAAGGGCACTATTCGTTTGCAAGCTACTGAATAAATTATGAAGGTTGTTGTTGTACTGCCCGCCTATAATGAACAAGATCGTATTGCTCAAGTTGTTAGCGATTTGCAAAAAGCCGGATTTTTGGATTGTGTCGTAGTTGATGATGGTTCGACTGATCAGACGGCCGAGCGAGCCATCGCGGCCGGAGCGACGTGTTTGCGTCAGCCTATCAATCGCGGTCAAGGTGCGGCTTTGCAAACCGGTACAACTTACGCTTTGACTTTAGGTGCTGATATTATCGTTCATTTTGATGCTGATGGTCAGCACCAACCTTCAGAAGTAAAAAATTGGATCGCGCCGATCGTTGATAAAAAAGTTGAAGTAGTGTTTGGCTCGAGATTTTTAGCTAAGACCAAACATTTACCACTTTTAAAACGTTGGGCTTTTAAGTTGTTAATCCCGTGGCATAATCGTTTAACCGGCGTAAAATTGACCGACATTCATAATGGGGCGCGAGTTTTGTCACGGACTGCGGCTGAACTGATCGTCATCAAACAAGACGCTTACGCTCACAACACCGAAATCGTTAAACAAGTCGGCCAATTAAAATTAGCTTATTGCGAAGTCCCAACAGAAATTTTGTATCATCGTTATGGCCAAAGTTTGTTAAGTGGTGGTTGGCCGATCTTGCGTGATTTATTTTTTCGTCGCTTACTATAATTTATGATAATTAAGTGGTTGTTTCTAATATTTGTTCTATTTGCTCTGAGTCGGGTAATTTATCGTTTGGTCAAAAAAGATACGACTTGGCCCCGAGCGGTGTTTTGGTTGATTTTGTGGGTAGCCATCGGCGCGGCCGTGTCTTATCCGCAACAAACTGATTACTTGGCCAGTCAGTTGGGGGTTAGTCGCGGTGCCGATTTGTTGGTCTATACTTCAGTTTTAACTTTGTTTTATTTGGTATATAAAATTTTAGGTCGATTAGAAAAAATTGATCATCACCTCACAGCCTTATCTCGTGAGTTAGCGTTGCGTTCACCCTTAAAAAATCAAAACAAAAATTCTCTTGATGACGATCAGGTATGATCGATCGTTTGGCCATTATCGTCATCAATTACAAAGACTACGCCAATCGCTATTTGGTCGATTTTTTGACTTCTTTGCGCGCTCAAAATTTTGCCGGTCAGTGGCAACTTTTTATTGTCGACAACGAGTCGACGGCTCAAACGTTGAATTATTTGGCCAGTCAAGCGCCGGAAGCCACGATCATCACCAATCATGACAACGCCGGTTTTGCTAAAGGTAACAACGATGGTATCAAGGCGGCGCTGAGAGCTGGTTATGAATATTTTGTTTTATTAAATTTAGATATTATTTTAGCTCCAGACGCATTGAGGCAATTAGTGGCCGCGGCTGATAAATTTGAAAATTGGGGGTCGATTCAAGCTCTGTTGATGTTGCATCCGGCTACGGACAAAATAAATTCTTGGGGCAATGCTTTTCATTATTTAGGCTTTGGCTATTGTTTGGGTAATGGTCAACCGCCGCTTAATATTTATCCTCAGCAGATTGCCTACGGCTCAGGCGCTGGTTTGTTACTGTCGAGCCAAGCTTGGCAAAAAGTCGGAGGTTTTGATGAAAAATTTTGGATGTATCATGACGATTTAGAATTGGGTTGGAAATTGCGTTTGGCTGGTTATGAAAATTATTTGGCCGACCAAGCTATTATTTATCACAAATATCAATTTGCCAAAAGCATCAAACAATACTATTGGATGGAAAGAAATCGGGGCATCGTTTTGCTGACTCATTATCGTTTACCAACTTTATTGCTAATCGCTCCGATGTTGATAATTGTGGAAATCGGTTTGTTGGCCGTGGCCCTAGCTAAGGGCTTTGTCGGACAAAAATTGCGCAGTTATGTCTGGTTTGTAAATCCGATCAACTGGCCATATTTGTGGCGCCGTCGAAAATTTTTAAATCAATTGCGCGTCCGGCCAGATCGCGCTATGGCTAAATGGCTAATAAGCGAAATAAATTATCAAGATGTCAACAAGCCAATTTTGCCGCTGGCTAATTTATTACTAAAAATCTATTGGCAAGTCGTGAAGAAAATAATCATATGGTAGAGCCTGCAGACAAAAAATTAAAAATTGCCCAAATAGTTTCAACCTTTCCGCCTTATGC
>CAZFXZ010000005.1:0-6391 GCA_964523165.1 uncultured Gammaproteobacteria bacterium | reverse complement strand
GGTCAAAAAAAGTGGCGCTGGTTTTTTCGCCTGCATGATAAGTTTATTTTGCCGCTAGTTGTAAAATATGCTGATAAAATCATTGTCACTTCCGATGATTATGCTCGTCATTCTCAGTTGGCTAGATTTTTCGGCCGTTATCGCAATAAATTTATCACTATTCCGTTGGGGGTCGACATTGATCATTTTTATCCCAGCTCTGACAAAAGCATCTTAACTAAATTTAATTTTTCTTACGGTGATAAAATATTATTGTTTGTGGCCGCTTTAGATCGGGCTCATTATTTCAAGGGTTTAAATTATTTATTGTCAGCCATCAATCAACTGCCGGATAATTATAAATTAATTGTGATTGGCGAGGGCGATTTGAAAAAACATTATCAGTCATTAGTGACTACTTTAGGCCGAGTCTATTTTATCGGCAAGACTAGTCATGATGATTTAGCCACTTATTACGCCGCGGCCGATATGTCCATTTTACCCTCGATTGATCGTTCTGAGGCCTTTGGTCTGGTGTCTTTGGAAGCTATGGCTTGTGGTACGGCCGTGATCGTCTCCGATTTGCCGGGTGTGCGTAGTGTGATCGTGCCCGAGCAAACCGGTTTGATAGTCAAATTGGCCAACGTCGATGATCTGACGGCAAAAATTTTACAATTGGGTCAGGCCGACACCGCTCAACGTTTTGGTCGCGCCGCCCGCGAACATGTGGAAAAAAATTATACTTGGCCGACGATTATCAAATGTTTGTTAGACGTTTATTTATGCGCTTAATTGTTTTGAATAGTATATTTCGACCTCATCATCGCGGGGGAGCTGAAATCGTGACTCAGGCCACGGTTGATGGTTTGTTGTCAGCTGGCCATCAAGTCGCTGTGATTACTTTAGCCGATCGCCAAGACAAGCCAGTGGAATATGATGACGGGTTGACGATTTATCGCTTAAAAGCGGCGAATATTTTCAACTTTTTTTCTTTGTCGGAGAGATCCTTCGGCTCCAGGGCGCTCTGGCATTTTTTTGACATAATAAATTTTTATCAAAGTCATAAAATAAAAAAAATTATCAAAAAATATCAGCCCGACAAAATTATCACCCATGGTCTGAAAGGTTTGGGCTATCCGACGGCTCGATTGACTGATGTTTTGGTGTTGCACGATGTGCAATATCAAGTTCCATCGGGCTTGTTGTCGCCGGATCAAAAAATAAATTTTTTATATCGCCTATATGGCCAATTAATAAAAATTATTATTGGCAGTCCAAAAACAGTCGTGAGTCCATCGCGGTGGTTGCTGGATTTTTATGGTCGATCGGGATTTTTTCAGACTAGCCAAAAGAAGATTTTGATCAATCCGACAACTCAGACCTTAGTCAAAAATAATATCGCTATTTCGCAACCACCTAAATTATTATTCGTTGGTCAATTAGAAGAACATAAAGGCATTATTTGGCTAGTGGAGATTTTGAAAAATAGTCCCCAAGATTTTATTTTACAAATCGTTGGTCGGGGATCGGCTGTCGACCAATTAAAAAAAATCATTGATCGAGATCGACGATTTGAAATTTGTGGTCGTCAAGACGGTTTGATTTTACAACAAACTTTAGTCCAGAGCGATTTACTGATCGTGCCATCGCTGGTTTGTGAAAATTCGCCGACGGTTATTGCTTTAGCTCAAGCCAGCGGTTTAGCGGTTGTGGCTAGCAATGTCGGGGGTATTAGTGAGATGGTTGCCCAAGACTGGTTGTTTGCCCCCGGCGATCAAAAAAGTTTTTGGTTGGCTTTCGATAAATTTTTAGCCGGTCAATATCAACCGGTTAAAAAACCGACTTTGACGCCGGTTGATTACGCCACTAAGTTATTGGCTTAACGTTTAAATTCAAAAACCCAGACAGTTTCGTCGATGTTGAAATAATCATCGGCGATTTTTTGACTTTGCTCAATGATCGTAGGCGAATCGTGCCAGTAGGCATTGACAACAAAATATACTTTATCAACTGGCAGGTGAGAAAAAATTTCATCAATGATTTTTCGGTCTGGAGTGGCAATCATTTTTAAATAATATTGGTAAAGTGGTGAAACGGTCGGCAGGGGATAAAAATATTGTTCTTGATTTTGGCGCCAAGTATGTGATCGGTCAAAACCAAAATGTTGTACGGCGCTGGCCGCCACCATTTGATTGGCCAAAACGGCATAATTACCCCCGGCCCGTTGATCAATTTTTTCTACCGCACGGTGATCGGCGCTCGATAATGAATAAAACCGTCCAATGTTAAAAAAGTCATGATGAGGATAGCGGTTGTAAAAACTTATTACCAACAGACCAGCTAACAACCCGACCCCGCCGATTTTTTGCCAAGTTGGCCCCGTTTTTAAATAGTTGGCGATCCGATTAGCCCCCAACAAAATGATCGGACTAGCTAAAAACCAACCAACCAGCCACAAGCGATCGGCAAAAGCAAATCGTTCATAAACGATGACGGCGTCATTGGCGATAAATATTTTCAAAATCAAAGCGTTGGCCCACGTGATAAGTGCAGCGAGTAAATAAGCCTCAGGTTCAAAAGATTTTTTGGCTACTGGCCAACCGGCAATAAATAAACCGATCAGAGCATAAGGCCAGAGGTCTTGCCACAAATTAGCTAAGCTGACGAAAATATTTTGGGCGGCGTAAAAGTTGGGCTGGTTAGGGAAAATATTTTCGGCTATAAAATTCCAATTTAAATTTGTCAGCGTCCAAGGGGTTTTGATGGCCGGCCAAAATTTACTGGCTACTACAAAAGCTATTGGTATGGCCAAGGTGCCACCTAGCGTGGCCAGACCAATAAAAATTCGTCGCCAAATTTTATTCGGCCAAAGGGTAATAAATTTCAAAACTGTAAAAATCGCTAGTGGTAAACCAACTAAAGGATGGATAAATATTGTCGCCAGTGTGGCTGTAATCAGATTTGGCCACGACAGTTGGGGACTGAGAATGATGGTGGCAGTGGTTATAACTATAGCCAAACCATAAGGCGTGGTGCCAATCAGGGCGCTGAGGGGCAATAACAATAAAGTTGCCACGCCCACCAAAAAGTTAATCTGGGGCAGTTTTTTTATCGCCCACGTCCAACCAACCACGGCACTGATTGGTACTAGCCACGTATCCAAAAAAATAATTTTTATCGCCAATAAATAATTTAAAATCACGGTCAGAGAATATTGTCCAATGTAATAAGGTGTCTTGGGGGTGATTAAGCCGTTTTGAGCGATCGCCGTCTCGGTCGCTTGATGGATAAAGCCATCAAAGCTGTAACCTAATTTGTAAACAATTGTCGCGGCCGCCAAACTGATAAAGATAAAGAGCTGGCCGACAATCATATCGGACCAAGATTTTTTATCTTTGATGGCCAGCCATAAAATGATAATCGCTGTCAGGCCGTAAAGCCACAAAAAATTCTCTGGTACGACTGACCACAAACTTCTGATGCTTTCGACTGTTTGGTGATCAAATAAAATATTAATCATCCAGCCGATCAGGATCACGGCAATAATAGTTAGGCTAGTCAGAGGTTGTGGCATCAACCAAGTTTTGGTTGGCGGTGGTGAGTCTGGCTGATGACGGGATTGATAAATAATACAAAAGGCACTGATTAATAAGCTCAGCATAACCATGGTCGGACCCAGATCGTAAAGATAATAAAAAACACTGCCACTAATAATTAGGTATAAGCCTAATTTGGCTAGTCCGGCAAAAAATTTTGGTCCAGCTAATTTGGCAAACCACAAGATGTATAGCCAGCCAAAAACCGGCGGCCAGGACCAATAAATTTGTCCGACTAGACCGGTTAAGACAAAAAGAGAAAAAAGATGTTTAAAGCGCAACATGCTGATAGTGTAACAGAAGCCTGGCAGGCAGAAAAGGCCTAATATGCTATACTTATTGAGTTATGTCTAAAAACACCACTAGGCTGGTTTTGGCCTCAATATTGGCGGTTTTTTTGCTGGGAGCGGGTTGGTTTTATCAATCTTCGCCGACACTCTTTAATTCACCGGATGAAATGGCCACAGCTTTTTGGTTGGGCAGTCAGGCAGCCGGTCAAGGTTTGGCCTTTAGTGAGCCACTTAACGCCTTGGTCCAAAACAGTCTTCACCCGCGTAGCGTCAATGTCAATGCTGGTGGTCAATTAGTGCCCGGCAGTTTTTTGGGTCAAATTTTATTTTATGGTTTGTTCAGTCGCCTGAGTTGGATTTTGACTTTGTTGCTAACTCCGCTTTTGGCCCTTAGTGCTTTAGTTGCTTTCTATTGGTTAAATAAAAAATATTTTGGATCAAAGGCCGCTCTGATTACTGTCGGAGCTTTGGCTTTTTATCCGGCTTGGTGGTATTACAGTGCTCGGGGCTTTTTGCCCAACGTGCCTTTTGTGTCTTGTTTAATACTCAGCGTTTGGTCGTTTGTTTATTGGCAAGAGAGGTTTGGTTTAAAAAATTATTGGTCTTATGCGGCCGGCGCCACCTTTTTGTCGTTAGCCATGTTTATTCGGCCGGCCGAAATTGTTTGGCTGTTGGGTATTTTGCTAGTCTTGGCGATTTATTATCGTCGGCAAATTTTTTGGCCGGGATTAGTTTTGGCCAGTTGGCCGTTCATTATTTTTGCCGGCCTGACTTGGTTTTACCAAAGTTCTCTTTATGACTCTGCTTTAACTACTGGTTATGATCAATTGTCGGGCGGCCGGCGAGCTTGGTGGAGTTGGATCTGGCCGTTTGGTTTTGATTTAAAAAATATTATCAAGTCAGTTTACAATTATATTTTTGTTTTATCGTGGTGGTATGCCGGGCCGCTAGCTTTGTCTTGGTTGTGGTTTGTCTACAAAACAAAAAATTATTTTTACCCGTTGGTAACTGCCGGTCTAGCTTTGTGGTTGGCTATAGTTTATGGTAGTTGGTCAATCATGGATACGCCTGCCGGTTTGGTCACTATTGGTGGAGCTTATGCTCGTTATTGGTTGCCGGTTTTTGTCATGTTGTTGCCACTCTTTGGTTGGTCAGCAGCTGAATTGTTGTCAAAAACAAATAAAAAAATTACTCTGGCCGTTGGGGCTTTTTTAGTCATCGCTTTTAGCTTGTCGATTTATCAAACTTTTTGGTCGGCTGATGGCTTGTTTACTATTCGTGACAACTTGACTAGTTATGAACATATCAGGCAGTCGGCGATCCAGCAATTACGCGGTCAGGGTATTATTATCACCGATCGTCACGATAAAGTTTTTTGGCCAACTTTTCGCGTAGCGGTGTTTTTGGGTGATTGGCAAATCTTTGATAAACTTTCACCACTCTTAGAGCAAGAAAATATTTATTATTACACTCACAATGTTTTGTCGGACAAAGATTTTCAAAAAATCAATAATAATATTAGTCCGGATTTACGATTGATCGAAGGGCCGACGTTGACCGGCGCTGATCGTCTTTATCAATTACAAAAAAATGGCTATTAATATTTATCAAAAAATTTGGCGGTTAATTTTCAGTCTGATTTTTCTGGCCAGTTTTACTTATTTTCTGGCCAGTGATTTGATAGTAACGGGTCATTTTAAAGCCCGCGCCAATTTTAGCAAACCGACCAGCTATTTTTTGCCGCTCAACCCTAGTGACAGATTTCAATCAGACAAACAAACTGTTATTTTGCAAACCAGCCCGGTCTATTTTGATTGGCATACACCACGACCTTTAGAGCAGGCGACTTTTACTGTCACTTATCGAGCTTATCAAGTTAGTGATTTGGATTTGGCCATGTTTGTCGACAAAACTTCTGAAAAATTTGATTCACAACAGTTAAATATTATCCAAGATTTGGGAGACAACTGGTATGTTGGCCAAACCAGTTTTGATTTATCTGACAAAGCTTACGTCGCCCGGCGTTATCAATTGATGTTTAATTTGCCGGCCAATCGCCCTGTCGAAATAAAAGATATCAGCGTTGTGGCGAGTCGGCCGGCTTTAACTTGGTCAAAAATCAAACAAGAAATTGCCGAAAGATTATGAAAGAATTAATGATAAAATTTATTGATGATCTTTTGCTCTGGGCTGGGGTTTTTTGGCTGGCAGCTTTTGTTTTGGATCTGTTAAAATTTGGTTTTGTTAGCGATCATGTCAATCTTGGCCTAAGCTTGATTTGTCTGGTCTGCCTTGCTATTATCAAGGCGCTTTTAGAAGTAAAAAATATTTTATGATCCCTGGTGTAATTATCAAAGAATTAAAAAAATATAATGATGATCGTGGTTGGTTGGCCGAAATTTATCGCGCCGACGAGACGGATTTTCGTCCGGCCATGGGCTATGTTTCCGTGACCAAGCCGGGCGTGGCGCGTGGACCGCACGAGCATGTTAAACAATCCGATTGTTTTGTCTTTGCCGGACCGGG
>CAZFXZ010000004.1:10641-32251 GCA_964523165.1 uncultured Gammaproteobacteria bacterium | reverse complement strand
CCGATTTCCAACGACAAGCCTAGGGCGTGGACCAAACCGGCCACCCCAAAACACCAAGCGATCGTAAAGATAAACAAAAATTCACCCGAGTCGGCGATTTTGTCGATGACAAATGGGATAATAATGCGCGCTACCAAATAAGTCGCGACTAAAATGCCCAGACCTTTAGCTAAAAATAAACCAAACACCACCAACCAATTACCGGACTGAGCAAAAGCCGGCAATAAAATCAAAATGCCAACGGCAATAATATCCTGGACCAGCATCAGGCCAATCGTATAGCGACCATAAACAGACTGAGTGTCTTTTTTGTCACTTAACAATTTGACGATGATAATCGTACTGGAAAAAGTAATAGCCACGGCCAAACAAACCGCCGACACCACCGGCACGCCCAAAGACCAAATGATGGCGTAGCCGATAATCGAGGTAAATAAAAATTGGCCAATACCAGTCAGGACGGCCACCGAGCCGATTTTTTTTAAATAAGATAAGTCCAAACTCAGGCCGACGGCAAACAACAGCAAGACGATGCCAAAGTGAGCAAAAGTATCAAAAAAAGCTTGATTGCCGCCGATCAAATTAAACAAAAAAGGTCCGGCTACAATACCCGACAGTAAATAAGCGATGATCAAAGGTTGACGCAACAAGCGCATGACAAAAGATATCACGACCGTAATGCCAAATAAAGCGCTGACGCTAAAAAATAAATTGTCGACCATGGTCAAATTATATCACAAAAAAACGGCCCGACCAACAAGTCGAACCGTTTTTAGAAAAATTTTATTTTACAAGACCGAATCAATCATTTGTTTTAACTGTGCATAAGGCACAGCCCCGGAAATCGGCAACTTTTTATCACCAACCACCATGACTGAGTACGGTGTCCCACGGGCTCCAGCCGCGGCCGCCGCCGAGACACTATCGTTAACGACAGAAGTGTATTTTCCACTATCTAGACATTTCTGAAAATCATCTTTATCGACACCGGCATAAGCGGCGATTTCCGGTAATTGAGCGGGGTCCAAACCGTTATTGGCCGGCGTGACTTCAAAAATCCGATCGGAAAATTTCCAAAAAGCTTCATTGTCACCCAATTCAGCCACGCATTCAGCCGCCTCAGCTTCTTTGGGAGCTTTGGAATGCAAACTGGCGATGGGGAAAGCTCGGTAAACCCAATTTATTTTGCCATCATATTCAGCTAAGGCTTGAGTCATGGTTTGATGAAACTGTTTGCAAAACGGACATTCATAATCAGTAAAAGTCACAATTGTCACATCGGCGTCTTTATCACCACGCAGGTGATCGCCAGCATTTACATCTTCTAAGGTGATGGTCGTCGTGCCAGTCGTAGTCGGTGTGGTCGTCGTAGTCGTAGTTTTGGTTTTAGCCGATGAATCGTCCATTTGTGTTAATAAAACGACAAAACCAACAACGGCGGCCACAGCAATCGCCCCGAGCAAGCCCAGCAAAAAAGCTACGCGACTGGGGACATTTTCAAAGAAATTTGACATGTCTGTAATAAATTAATAATAATCAGACCTTTCAAGTCTGGTCTGTAGACTATAGCAAAAAATCGACTTCCTGCCAAATAACAAAAAACACCCCCGAAAAGAAGTGTTTTGTGGTGGGCCGGGAAGGATTCGAACCTTCGTAGGCTGAAAGCCAGCAGATTTACAGTCTGCCCTCGTTGACCGCTTGAGTACCGACCCCTGGAGCACCCCGTCAGTCGCGACTGACAGGTGGAGCCGACGCGCGGGATTGAACCGCGGACCTCATCCTTACCATGGATGCGCTCTACCATCTGAGCTACGTCGGCAAAAATAAAAAATCAATCTTGATCACTAAATTTTCAAAGAAAACCTTGCGCTTACTTCTTTTTTTTCTTGTCGCCTAACTCTTGGATACGCAGTTCAAAGTCAGGTAGTTTTTTGTTTTCCGGATTGACAACAGCTAGGCGCGCATACAGCTCTTTAGCTTCATCAATTTTCCCCATTAGTATACTCAGATCCAGCAAAGCGTCAAGATTGCGGGGATGATTAGGCTCTAAACCAACAGCTTTTTGTAAAGCCTCAAAGGCTGATTGATCGTCGCCGAGCTGGCGATAGACATCGGCTAGATCAATGTAATGCACAGCACCCTGAGCGTCCAAATCAATGGTTTTTTGGAAATAGTCCCGAGCTTTTTCCAATTCGCCTTTTTGTCTGGCAATTAACCCCAATTGGGAAAAAGCGTCATAACTTTCGGCATTGAGACGCAAAACGTGTTCAAAAGCTTGCCTGGCTTCTTCGACATTGCCCTGCTCCAAATACAATTCGCCCAAGCCCTTATAAGCTTCGATGTCTTTGTGATCTAAGGCAATAGCGTCGATAAACTTTTTTTCAGCTTGTTCAAAATTATCTTCTTTCAAATTTTCATAAGCTTGCTCGACGAGCGTGTCAGTCTTAGCATCCACCTTTTCTTGCTCTTGGATCGAACGCGGGCCCATTTTTTGACGATAAGAGCGTTCTAGCTCCACGGCCTTGATATAACCTTTTTTAACACCCTTAACCAACCCCACAGCCGCCGGTTGGACGGCTTTGCCCAAACGACGTGATTGATCGCGGACTTGTCGGGCCATCTTTTCCCAAAGCAAACGATTGCGTGTGGCGGTTTCTTTTTGGCCCGGCAAAGCATCAACGTCTAAAGCCAACAAATTGGGAAATTTTCTGACCACCACTACCACGATGATCAACAAAGCCACGACGATCAGAGCTAAAGGAATAATCATGCCCAAAGTCATAAATTTATTTTGTGCTAATTTTTTTAACTAATTCTAGCCAGTTAACATCATTTAAACTATCACTGCCGACCAAAAATCCATCGACATTTTCTAGGGTCATAAAGTGATCAATATTGCCGACATTGACGGTCCCACCATACACAATTCGGACCTGTCTGTCAAAGGCATTTTGACCAAAACGATCGATCACCAACTCTTCAATCAAACGACAACTGTGATCTATTTCTGAAGGTAGAGCTGGCCGACTGCCGGCGTCACTAATCGTCCAACTCGGCTCATAAGCCATAACTATTTCACCGCCACTTAAATCAATATTTTTAAAAATGCCATCAAATTGTCGTTCGACAACTTGATCGGCTAAATTTTGACCGCGTTGGTCTAAACTTTCCCCCAGACAAACGATCGGCGTTAGTCCAGCTTTAAGTGCCGCCGCCACTTTAGCGCCAATCAGTTCGTCGTTTTGACCAGTCGCTCGAACTTCAGAATGACCCAAGATGACATATTCAGCACCCAGCTCGCGACCATGAGCGGGAGAAATTTGTCCGGTGTAAGCGCCACTGGCCGCAGCCGAGCTGTCTTGCAAACCCAAAGCCAAATGTTTGCGCCCAAAAATTTCTTTGACGGCCGACAAAACTAGAGCTGAGGGACAAACAACAATATCGACTTTATGACCCCAAGCCGCGGCTCGACGATAACTTTTGGCCAATTGTAAACTTTGCTTGACGGATAATTTCATCTTCCAGTTGGCAATAACGATTGGTTGTTTAGTAGCAGACATATTTTTTACCAACATTTAGCGCCCGGAGAATAAACGCTCCAGGCAAAAGCCGTGTTGACTACATTTTGTAAACAATTTTCTTGCGGCTCTTCAAAAGTCCCATCTCGATACGGGTCAATCAAGCTAAGATAATTTTCTCGGATCGGACTTTCCACAAACTGGGCCAAAACTTTGTAATCTTGACCATCGGACCGATACAAATAACAGCGCCCCAAACAGCTATCAGCTAACGGATCAAGCGGCAGATAGGAAATATATTTTGGCGCCAAGTCGGGTATCCAATCGCTGGTAGCCAAACCCCAATCAGCATGACAAGCATCTTGGGCGCAACTCCCCCACCACTGACCGGCCGTTGATGGATAATGTCCAGTATCTTGATGATAAACATTTAAAGCTTGGCTAATGGCTTGCAAATCATTAGCTCGAATGGTGTCACGGGTCTTAATTTGCGCCTCACGCAAAATCACCACCGACAGCGAGGCCAAAAAAACGATGATGGAAATTGCTACCATCAACTCAACCAACGTCGCCCCACTTTGTAAAGATAAAGATTTGGCCATCATTTAAAATTTTAATTTAGCCAACAGAGCCGACGATGAAGCCGTCGGACCAATCAAGGCTAAATTGGTTTTGTTTTGCACAAAGATTTTTTTGGCTAAACGACTGATATCGGTCGCCTTGACCGCCATAATTTTATTTAACCGATCAGTCGGATTAGCCACCTTACCGGCCACAATATATTGACTGCCATACCACTGAGCCATATGAGACGAATCTTCCAAACTGATCAGTAATGAACCCTTGATATGCTCTTGAGCTCGACGCAACTCTGAGCTCGACGGTGGTGTTTTTTTGATTTTGGCTAATTCTTGGCTGATAACCGTCAGCGCAGCCGGGATCTTTTTGGGATCAACGCCGGCCTGAATCGTAAAAATCCCAGTATCAACATAACTGTCGTGATGAGCGCGAATATAATAAGCCAGTCCGCGTTTTTCTCGGACTTGAGTAAAGAGCCGAGAGCTCATCGTCCCGCCCAACAACACCGCCAATACATTTACGACTGAGGCGTCAGAGCTAGCTTGAGCCAAACCGGCCCAGCCTAACGACAATTGAGCTTGCTCAGTTGAGCGATCGACAATATTAGTGCGGGCGGTCTTTTGTTGGACAAAAAACTTTTTGATCCGTCGAGGTTTTGGCGCCGCTCGATATTGACCAAAATTTTGAGCGATAACTTTTTGTAAATTTTCATCAATTTGTCCGGCCACAATCAAAGCCATATTATCCGGCCGATAGTGAGAAACTCGCCAAGTCGCCAAGTCGCCAGCCGAGATATTGCTAACAGTTTGCCGACTACCGATGATCAAGCGACCCAAATCATGACGAGCAAAAACGCTTTCTTCGATAATATTTTCGATATGCATCAAGGGATTATCTTCGTACATCTTGATTTCTTCAATGATCACACCTTTTTCGGAGGCCAATTCTTTGGCTGATAGTTTGGGAGCAAAAACCATTTCGGCCAAAATTTTGGCGGCGATGGCGCCGTGTTGACTGGCGACTTTAACATAATAAGCCGTGTGATCTTTGCTGGTGTAAGCGTTATAATGAGCACCCAACGCATCTAGGGTCTGAGAAATGATTTTGGCTGACGGATAACTTTTAGTCCCCTTAAAAACCATGTGTTCTAAGCAATGTGAGATGCCCAAGCGATTAGCCATTTCAAAACGCGAACCAACTCCGGCCGTAATAAACAAGGTTACCGTTTGAGTTTGCGGCAAAGGGATGGTAATGACTGGTAAACCGTTGTTTAAACGGGCTAACTTGGACATAAGGTTAGGCTTATTATAGCAATTAGGACGATTATTCACCACCGGGGCGGGCTGGCAGTTTCCAAACTAGAAATCCGGCCAACAGCACCATCAGCACCGCCAAAATCGCCAAAGCGATGATTTTGCCGCGACTTTGTAAAAATAAAGCCGTCGAACCAAACAACAAAGCTACGGCGTAAAAAAGTCCGACGGTTTGGCGCTGACTCAAACCCAAGTCAAAAAGTCGAAAATGTAAATGTTTGCGATCGGCCGTCCGAAACGGCGAGCGTTTTTCCCAAATCAAACGGCGGGCAATAACCCAGACAACATCTAAAATCGGCAGGCCCATAACCAATAAAGCCACAGCGATTTTACCGCCGGCGATGATAGCCAGCAAACCCAACATCAAACCACAAAACAATGAGCCGCCTTCGCCTAAAAATATTTTGGCCGGATGCCAATTAAAAATCAAAAAACCACTCAAAGCTCCGGCTAAGATGGCCGACAGCAAAGCGATGTCGGGCTGCCACCACTGTGTCATAGTCGAAAACAGCATGATCAACAAAGCACCGATGGCCGACAAACCGCTCACCAAACCATCCAAACCGTCTAAAAATTTGGTCGTGTACATCATGCCCAACAGCCAAGTAAAACTCAAACTATCGGCCAAGACCGTAAAAGTGTAAGGTAGTCCGGCCCAGAGTACGATTTGCCAAGTGTTTAATTGCCAATAACCACCTAGTGGATTGGTAATCTTTTGCACCCCGACACCACCAGCAATCACAACGATAGCCGCTAAAATCGGAAAAATTATTTGTCGCGAAGGTTTTAAATCAAAAATATCGTCCAACATTCCGCCCAACAAAACAATACCGCCTGCGCCAATCATGGCCAGTAATTGTTGCGGCCGCAAATTTTGGCCGAGCAACAACTCGGGCCAATACCGCCAAACGACCAACAAGCCGACAAAAAAACTCAAGCCGATGGCCAATCCACCCAACAACGGTATGGGTCGGCTGTGAATTTTTCGTGACGGACCGGGCTGGTCTATCACCCCCCAACGTCGAGCGGCCAGCGCGACAAGCGGCGTAAATAATAAACTCAAAACCAAGGTCAGAGTAAAGCCAGCTAGCAATGACCAAATTAACATATCAAGATTGACGGACGTTGACTTGTCCGCCGGTATCAATCATCACCACATCACGACGATGCAGACGACCTTCAATCAGCAATTTAGCCAAAACATCATCAATTTGCTGCTGGATAACACGACGTAAGGGTCGCGCCCCATACTGAGGATCAAAACCTTGATTGGCCAACTCGGTCACGGCAGCCGGGCTAACTTGCAAAGTGATGCCGCGTTCGACCAAACGATCGGCTGATTTTTTTATCAAGAGCTTGGCGATGGCCACGACTTCGGTCATCGTCAGCGGACTAAACAACTCGATACTGTCAAAACGATTCAAAAACTCTGGCCGGAAATAACGTAGCAACTCCTGATTGACTAACTGTTGCTGAACTTGAACCACTGTTTGTCCAGCCGCCAACTGCTGACTGATAAAAGATGTGGCGGCGTTGGAGGTCATAATAATGATGGTATTGGTAAAATCAATGGTTTTGCCGGTGGCGTCCGTCAACCGACCATCGTCCATGACTTGCAAAAAGACGTTGAGAATATCGGGATGGGCTTTTTCAATTTCATCAAATAAAATTAAAGCAAAAGGTTGGGCGTGGACCTGATCGGTCAACAAACCGCGTTGCGATCCGCCGCCGGGTGAGCCGATCAAGCGATACAAACTTTCTTGAGTTTGGTATTCAGACATATCAAAACGCAAGAGACGCTTTTCGTCACCAAAATACACATCGGCGATGGTTTTAGCCAATTCGGTTTTACCCACGCCGGTTGGTCCGACAAACAAAAAGTTGGCAATAGGTTTTTTGGTGTCGCGGACCTGAGCTCGAGCTCGTCGCAAAGCCGCGGCGACCGACTTGACGGCCAAACTTTGGCCAATGACGCGATTGGCGATTTTTTCTTCCAGATTGGTTAGTTTTTCACTTTCCTGCTCATCGATGTTGGTCAACGGCACGTTGGTTTTTTGGGAAATTAGCTTGGTTACATCTTCGGCCGTGACTGTCTGATAATGTTTAGTCTGCTGATGGGTCCCGACTGCCACCGCCACTTCTTGCAATAAATTTATGGCTTTGGCTGGTAAATAATAATCATGGAGCAAGCGAGCCGACAATTCCACGGCTTTAGCTACGGCATCGTAAGAAAAATACACGCCTTGCTGATACTCAAAACTGCCGATTTTGCTGGCCGTCATTTGGATGGCTTCATTGATTGCTGGCTCATCAATTAAGACTTTTTCCAATAAATTTTTTAATTCCGGCACACCATCTAACGAATGATAATCTTCGGGCGTGGAAGTGGCCACAACCATAGTTTGACTTTTGGCCAAATAGTTACCCAAAACTTCGGCCAAATCCAAACTCTGTTGATTGCCAACCGAGATGCCGACTAGGTCGTGAATATTTTCTATGACCACGATAATATTGCCGGCTTTTTGGATTTCGTAAAAAATTTGCAATAAGCGCTGATTGGCTAAGGCGGCATCAGCTCCAGCCAGCAAACGACTGACGCTAATCGAAACTAGACGTTTGTCGCGCCAAATTTCTGGCACATCATCAGCGATCATTTTTTGAGCCAAACTTTCGATCAGGGCCGTCTTGCCAACACCCGGCGGACCAACCAAAACAATACCTCGAGCCTGGCTTTGGGCTAGACGCAAAATTTCCTCGATTTCCGAAGTCCGACCCACAACCGGACCAAAACCACCCATCATGGCCTGACGCGTCAGATCACTGCTAAATTGATCCAAAAACGGTGTCATCAGAGCGGTCATGGCTTTGTTCATATCGCCCTTGGGTCGCCGCAAACCCAAACTGTGATAATGCTTCCATTGCTTAACTAAAAATTGATTGATTTGCAACCAAACTGTGACGTTGCGAATTTTGGCCAAATCAATACCCAGATCTTCCAAAACACTGGCTGACAAAAAATGTTCATCACTATCGACCGCCAACAAAATTTCGGCTGGACTGATGTTGTCGCGCCCACCATAATAAGCTTGTTGATAAGCTTGCAACATAATCGATTTACCAGCCAAACCAAAGATTGGCTCGTCGGTCAGGCGCGGCAAACTGGCCAAGGCTTGCTTAGTCGCCTCAGTCATCTTTTGCCAATCAACGCCCAGACGGGCAAAAATTTGACTGACACTTTTGGCTGACAGCAAAGCAGCCAAAAAATGGATCGGCAAAACTTGGGCATGGCGCCAATTTTTAGCCAAACGCCAAGCTTGTCTTACCACTTCTAAACTTTCTTCATCACAAGCTAGGCTGGCGTCAATTTTTTTTAAATTGCTTTTTATAATATCGCCTAAAAGCGGCGCGGTCGGGATTTGTTGACTGGCGACTCGGGCCTGCCAAGATTTTTTTAGGACTTTTTGTTTTTTGTCACTTAAACGATCCAAGCGACTATATAAATATAACGCCGCTAAAACCGCCAGACACAAAAACCCCGTCCGCCAATCGTGGACTAAAGTCGTCGGCCAACCGCGATAGCTGATATCTAAAGGCCAAAAATCAAGACTAATGATTTTGCCATTTAACACATACGGCTCATAAGCCGCCAGACCCCAAACAATACCGACGACGGCAAAAATTAATAGCCCGACCTGCCAAATTAGTCGACTAAACTTTTCGATCCGATCCAAAATAATATGTGACCAATCAATTTGCTTATCCCAAATAATCACATATTGGCGCGGTTTGGTGGCAAAATCCGAATACCACAAACCTAAACCTTGACTACGACAAGTTGCGCAGCCCTGGCCAGAGCATATCGGACAACGACTGACGTAAAAATGAGGTTGAGGTTTTTTTTCTTCCATATCTAATAAGCTAAATACAACCACAGACCATAAACAGTCAAAGGCATGATGATCAGCCACAGCCCCACGGCCACCAGCGAAAACAGTAAATGTACAGCCACCATTAACAGTTTGACAAAAATCACCAGTGTGCGCACCAACAAGCTGATCAAACGACTGACAAAATCATACTGACCATACATGGGTTTGGTCCAATTAACTATCCAGACCGTCAAGCCAATACTTTCTTCAAAACTGATCAAGCCCCGGGCTCGAGCCTTGGCAAAACGCAGCAAACCAAGACTGTACCACCAAATTGGCCAATAAAAAATATCCCAGATAAAATCTTTTAAAATAAAGCGACCGGCTAAAACGACGACGTTTTGATTGGTCATTTGTCGTTTATTATAGCAAAAATTATAAAGTCCGGCGAGTGATTTTTTGGCGGATAATTTTCATCAAGTCCAAATAAAACTGCAAGTTGTGAATCGTGGCCAGGCGTTGACCCAAAGTTTCGTTGATTTTTAACAAATGCCAAATATAAGCTCGACTGTAATGTTGGCAGGTAAAACACCGACAAGACTTATCAAGCGGCTGACTGTCGGTTTTAAAACGCTGATTGGTAATATTGAAGTTTTGATAAAATTGACCGCGCAAATTTTGATTTTTCCAAACAAAAATCCGACCGTGACGAGCTTCTCGCGTCGGGATGACGCAGTCAAACATGTCGATACCGTTTTTGACGGCCAAGACTATTTCTTCAGGTCGGCCAACGCCCATCAAATAACGCGGTTTATTAGTCGGCAACAACGGCACGGTCCAATCCAAAATCTCAGCCATTTTGTGTCGAGGTTCCCCGACCGCCACACCGCCTACGGCGTAACCATCAAAATCCAAAGCTGTTAGCTGTCGAGCGCTTTTTTGTCGCAAATCTTTATAAACAGAGCCTTGGACAATGGCAAATATACCGGCGCTGGGATTCTGACTTTTAGCCGCCGTCGATTTTTTAGCCTCCAAGCAGCGTTTGGCCCAGCGCGTCGTCATTTCCAGCGATTGGGCAGCATAAGATTTTTTACAAGGATAGGGTGGGCATTCGTCTAAAACCATCATAATATCAACACCCAAAGCCGTTTGGATATTGACGGCTTTTTCTGGCGTCAAAAGATGTTTAGTCCCATTTTCCGGTACGACAAACTCGGCGCCGTTTTCGGAAATTTGTCGAAATTTGGCTAGGGAAAAAACTTGATATCCACCGCTATCGGTCAAAATCGGTCCGGACCAAGCCATATATTTATGCAAACCGCCAAATTTTTTGATCAGCTCGTGGCCTGGTTGCAAATACAGATGATAAGTATTGGACAAAACAATCTGAGCCGATAAATTGCGCAAATCGTTAGTGTCTAAACCCTTGACAGCTCCACGCGTAGCGATTGGCATAAAAAACGGCGTCTGGATTTTGCCATGCGTCGTGGTAATAGTGCCGCGTCGAGCGCGACTTTTGCTTGAAGTTTTAAGTAATTTAAATTTCATAACTTAGTGATAATAACAAAAAATAGCCTCTTGGGCTACTCTTGTCGATTATCAACGTCTGCTCCGTCTATTTAGCCAGACTGACTTCAGTGGCTTTGGCCGAAAGATATTGGACATCACCAGCCGGGATCATGCCCAAAGCGGCTACACTGTTGTTGGTCGAAGGCAAGGACTTGATTTCATTCATCGACAACTGTAAACGTTCATTATTATTACGCAAAGTTTCTAATTGACTTTGGGCTTCACTAATCTGAAAGCCTTTGATCGATAAATTGTTAGCCACCACCAAACAACCAAAACAAACCACCGCCAAAAGGCAAAACATCGCGACGTTGAATTTTTTTATCTTCGAAGCGTCGTAAGAAGTCACGGCCATGAACGGTACAAAGAGAGCTTTTGTTTTGATCATATTTTTTGGGCCAGACGCAGCTTGGCACTGCGGCTTTTGGGATTTATTTTTATTTCTTGCTCATTAGGCACTTGGGGTTTGCCCAAGACTTTTAAAGTGGCCGGATGGTCACAGATACAGATCATTTGATCGGGCGGACAGACGCAATCTTTGGCCGATTGGCGAAAAAAGTTTTTGACGATACGATCTTCACCCGAGTGAAAAGTCACTACGGCCAACTTGCCACCCGGACGCAGCATGTCTACGGCCAGCGGCAAAGCTTTGGCCACATTATTCAATTCATCGTTGACGGCGATGCGTAGGGCTTGAAAGACTTTAGTAGCCGGATGAATTTTTGACCGACGTCGATATCGCTGATAGACGCCACTTACCAAATCAGCGAGGTCATGTGCTGACGATAAAGGTTTGGTCGGGCGCCGGGCGATAATGGTCTTAGCCACGGCCCCGGCCAACGGTTCATCAGCATATGACCGAAAGATGTCGGCCAATTGTTTTTCACTCAAACTGTTTAAAAGATCACTGGCGCTGGGTTGTCCCCCTGTGGGGTTGAAGCGCATGTCTAACGGTTGATCGACTTGAAAGCTAAAGCCACGCGACGCATCTTGGAGCTGGTCAGATGATAGCCCAAGGTCAAATACACAACCAGCGACGTGATGATGAATTCCCGAGGGGACATATTTTTTTAAATCGACATAATTAGCCTGAATTAAAATGACATTTTTGGGAGCGATCTTTTGATAACGGGCAATGGCCTGACCGTCAAGATCAAAGGCTATGACTTTGCCCGTCGGACCAACCGCTTGAGACAAAGCCGTAGTATAACCTCCACCACCCAACGTCCCATCAATAAAGATATCGCCGGCTCGTGGCGCTAAGGCCGTTAACACTTCTGTTAATAAAACAGGAACATGGATTGACTCTGGCACAAACTAAACGGCTAATTCACCCAATTGCTCAGCTATATCACTACTTTTACCCTCAACACCTCGACGATAATTCGTCCATTTGCCTTCATCCCAAATTTCTAAACGATTATACAAACCAGTTACGATGACTTTTTTATCCAAACCGGCAAATTTACGCAAATAGTCCGGCAAAACCACCCGGCCTTGCCGATCCAACTCCAAATCCATGGCCCCGGCTAACATCAAACGACTAAAAGCTCGAGTGTTTTTTTGGCTGATTGGTAGGTTGGCTAATTTTTGAGCCAGTTCGGCCCAAGCTTTTTTTGGATAAATGACCAAACAATCATCCAAACCTTTAGTCACCACCGCACCGGTATTTAAAGACGCCCGAAATTTGACCGGTATGGCTAACCGGCCTTTATCATCGACGGAATGAGCGTATTCACCAATAAACATAAGGCTGAAAGATTACTATATTCCCCACTTTTATCCACAATGTAACACTCTATATCCATTATACACCACTAAAGTATTTACTTCAACCACTTAGTTATCCCCTAGTTTTAGCAAATAATTATTAAAACAAAAGAAAAACCCCCATTTTTGGGGGTTGTTACTAAAGGTTGTGGAAAAGTCTAATAAATCTCTTCTTTCTTTTCTCTAATAAATGAAAACCATTCTTCGGCTAAAGCCATAAACAACTTAAATGGCGCTTCGACAAACAGATCCAAGAAAAAGACAAAGATGTTAATCCGAGAAAGCTTGACGGATAGCCAACGGCCCAACCGCACGACCGGCAAGGTCAAAAAGTCAAATAAAAAGTTGATCAAACCTTCTTTGCGATCCACCACCACTAGCTCACGAGCCGCCAAACGAATACGAATGGCAAAAAAACTGACGATACTCAAGAAAAATATAAAGATAATCCCGGAGATGGCATTGAAATTTAACATGTACAAAAACCAGACGATCAAGCCGAAGCTTAAACCATAAGTCAGAAAATAAAAGAGGTTGAAGAAAAAGTTGGTCAATGTACTGCGACTGCTGATTTTTTTGATGACATAGCGCTTTTCTTCACGTTCTGGTTTGTAGACAATATTTTTGAGTCGTTCGACAATCTTTTCCGTATTGTTGTGTTTGGGCAATCTGATCATCAAACTGACCAACGCCATCAACACGGGCGGAAATAAAATGTTGATTGACAAGGCGAAATAATCAATCCGACTTTCCCACCACAAATCAAGCGGCACTTCGACCAATAGAGCCAACAACATTTTGGTCAAAAAGATATAAATGATACTGCGGACCACACTGCGCACGACTTTGGTCCGGACCTGACGATAGCGCTTGTCGCAGACTTGGATAATCTCCTCCTCCAACATCTTGGGATGTGTCATGATCTGACTGATTTGCTCACGATTTTCTTCCAAAACATCGCGCAAAATGGCAAAATAAACAGAATATTTCTTGCCGATTTTTAACAACTTATATTTCAAGGGGTGATCCAAATAACTACTAACTCTGGCCCGAAAAGCGCCAAATTGACTACCCACCGCCGTCAAATCAGCTTGTGAGACGGTCGGGCTAAAAAAGTTGGGATTAAAACGCTTTAATAAATTGTAGTAAATGATTGATTCGTCGGACTTGATCAAGCTTCGTAAGGTGGTGACCAAAAGCAAAATTTCTTGATCATCGACCGATAGACTAGCCGGCAAAGAAATATCTCGACCCAAAACGCGTTGCATGACTTCTTGCAAAGCGGCGCGTTGACTAAAATCAAACAAGACTTCTTCGATCTGACAAGCGGCGATTTGTAATAAATCACGGTTGGCGATTTGTCGCGGTTTGTTGCGATAACCGACAAAAATCGTGTCAATAATAAACAAATACTTCAGCAACGCATTGTCGACCTCGACGGCCTGTGACTCGGGAATGGCGTTGTTGGGCAAATAATTAGCCCGGACCAGCTCTTGGATCAACAACAAACCAAGGCCTTGGCGTTTTTTTTCAATAAAAACCAAACGTTTTAAAATACGAAAAATCGCGTTTTTGCGCAACAAATGTTCGTCGTTGTAATCCACGACATTGCGCAGTTTTTCGTACAACAAAGCAACTTTACCTACGACGTCATTAACCTTGATGACAGATTCATCGTCGGGACTGGCCGTCAATGAAGCTTGAGCGGGCGGCTGAGAAAAAATTTTGGCTAAACGGCTGATATAGCCGGGCACAACTAATTGCGGACCTTCGGACATAAATTAATCTTTTAAAGTAATGGAAGGCTGGCGATCATAAACAACATTGACCGGAGCGAATTTTTTGTGAGAGATCTTGTTGGAAACTTGCACGGCTCGTTTAACGACCTGATCTAAACTTTCTTCAGCCTCGGCAATCAAGGAGATGATCGGCAAATTTTTAGTCCAAGCTAAAGCGTTACCGACGACCGGGCCAAGACGACTGGCTGTAAAACTGCCACGCCCACTGGTCACCACCACGCCATCCAGGGCCGGAAATGTGGGCCAAAGCTTAGCCAACCAACGACCAAAAACTTCACTATCTTGGCGCGAACGGGCCTTTTTCCAACTGACAGTCAAATGACCGTCATCTAACAGGCCAATGATCAAATAATTGGGGTCAACGGTATGAATAAAGAGATTAACGGCCATACCTCAGACTAGCATTTTTGGGGCTAAAAATCAATTGGCAATATTGAGTTCGAGGTCCAAAATCTGCCGCCAGCCTTCTAGGGTACTGGGGGCTTTTAACTTAGCACCGTTGATAAAAAAGCTAGGTGTCGAGTTTACGCCAGCCGACAGACCGCCAGCATAATCTTGATTAACTTTATCAATCACCGTCTGACTTGATAAATCATTTTTAAACCTCTCCAGGTCCAAGTTTAGCTCTTGAGCATAAGTGATAAATTGCGCCGTCGGATCATTCAAACCACTCCACTGATTTTGATTGGCAAATAATTTATCATGCATATCCCAAAATTTTTCTTGATTGGCGGCTGATTGGGCAGCCTGAGCGGCCAATTGAGCATGGGGATGGTTGTCACGCAAAGGAAAATGACGATAGACAAAAGTTATCTGCTGGCTATATTCTTCCATGACCTGTTTGACGATTGGGTAATAAACGGCGCAAGCCGGGCATTGGAAATCGCTGTATTCGACAACCAACAAACCGTCCGTCGCGCCCTTGACGTTATCACCGGGCATAACAGTATCGGGCTTGGCTAAAGGCGCGCGATTATTACTGACGTAAATAAACAGTCCGACCAAACCAACCAACACCAGACCCGTCACGGCTAGACCGACTAAGCGCCGCCGACGTTTGGTGGTGTCTTGAGCTTTACGAGCCGCGGCGCGCTCTTGACGATGTAGCTCTTTACGTTGTTTTTTGGTGAGTAATTGTTCGGTCATAGACTAACTGACAAAATTTTTGCTGACCGCCGACCAATCAACCACGTTCCACCAGGCGCTAATATAATCAGCGCGACGATTTTGATAATTTAAGTAATAGGCATGCTCCCAAACATCCAGACACAAAATTGGCTTTTGGCCAGCTGATAAAGGCGTGTCTTGATTGGCCGTCGAAGTTATTTCCAATTTTCCTTGAGGATTAACAATTAACCAAGCCCAACCGCTACCAAAACGACTAACGGCGGCGGCGGCAAATTCTTCTTTAAATTTATCCAAACTACCAAAGCTTTCTTCGACAGCGGTTTTTAATTGCTCAGACATTTCTCCGCCACCCGGGGCCATAATTGACCAAAACAAACTATGATTAACATAACCGCCACCGTTATTTTGCACGGCGGTTTTTATTTCGGCTGGCAAGGCGTTTAAGTCAGACAACAGCTCTTCGGCCGATTTAGCGGCTAGGTCGGGATAGTTTTCTAGAGCAGCATTAAACTTATCTAAATAAGCTTGATGATGTTTAGTGTAGTGAATTTCCATCGTCTTAGCGTCAATATAGGGCTCGAGCGCGGCGTAGTCATAATTTAACTTAGGTAAAACATGCATAAATTATTTACTTAAAAACATTAAAACTTCATACACCACAAAAGCCGGCCAAACTACAGCTTTTAGAAATCCCAACACTCCCAAGCCAAAAGTCGTGGCTTGACTGATGTAAAACACGGCCGCCCCGACGAGACCCAAACCGTAGACAGCTTCACCACCATGAGCGTTTTTGCATGAACACTTATCCATATAAAAGAAATTATTGTTAGGATTTCATTATATCAGAGGATCAAAAAAACCTCTAATTGGCTCCGGGGACAGGATTCGAACCTGCGACCAAGTGATTAACAGTCACCTGCTCTACCACTGAGCTACCCCGGAACTAATTAGAGGTTTTACGCCTGACAGTATACTAATAGTCGCGGAGTTTTTCAATACCCTTGCTGTGACGGATTTTTTCCAAGGCTTTGGCCTCAATTTGTCGAATACGTTCACGAGTTACGTCAAATTCTTTACCAACTTCTTCTAAGGTGTGTGACACGCCATCGGCTAAACCAAATCTCATCTCTAATATTTTTTGCTCACGAGCTGACAGTTCGGCAATGACTTGGCCAACATAGTCGCGAAGCAATTCCAAAGCCGCGGCCCGATCTGGCGTGACATTTTTAACATCTTCGATAAAGTCTTCGAGTGTACTATCTTCATCATCTTCGCCGACTGATGTTTCTAAAGAAATTGTGTCTTGAGAAATTTTGATAATGTGTCTGACTTTTTCGATATCTTCGCCGATTTCCGCAGAAATTTCTTCGGCTAACGGCTCCCGACCCAAATCTTGGATAAGTTGCCGTTCAATTTGTTGAAATTTGTTGATCGTTTCGACCATGTGCACAGGGATACGAATAGTCCGGGATTGATCAGCCAAAGCTCGAGTGATGGCTTGACGAATCCACCAAGTCGCATAAGTCGAAAATTTATAACCTTTGCGGTATTCAAATTTTTCTACCGCGCGAAACAAGCCAATATTGCCTTCTTGGATCAAATCAGCCAGCGACAAACTTTTGCCGACGAACTTTTTGGCGATTGACACGACCAAACGCAAGTTAGCTTCGATCAAACGTTGCTCGGCTTCGACGTCGCCACGTTCTTTACGCTTAGCCAGAGCCACTTCTTCTTCGGCTTTAAGTAACGGCACGCGACCGATTTCTCGTAAATACATCTGGATCGAATCAGCAGAAATTTCTCCCAAGTTGACGCGTTTGCTTTCGTAAGCCTCTGACTGTTCTTTAGTCAAAACCGTTTGACCTTCGGTCTTTTTTTGAGCTAAACGACGTTGCAAGATACCACCGCGGATTTCGGTAATACTTACACCGTTATCTTCAACAGCTTGGACAAATTCTTCATAAGTATTCAAATAATGCTCAACTTGCGGAAAAGTGTGCAAAATTTCTTCTTCGGTCACAAAACCTTTAGCCCGACCCTTACCCAACAAAGCTTTGACTTGTTCGGCTGTTGGCTCCACGACATCTTTTTTTAAAACCCGGATCATTTTTTTGACCAACGGCTTTTTTTTGACAAAATTTTTCTTTTTTTTGACCACGATCGGCTTTTTCTTGCGGGCCGAATGTTTTTTGTTGGTGGTTTTCTTATTTTTTGGAGACATAAATAGCCAAGAGATAAAAACTGATTACACAAACTAAGATTAATAACAAAATATTACTCAGCAAAACTTCGGTCAGGTTGATGGCTAGCGGCCAATTGGCTAGGCGCACAGCGATGGCTAAACCCGACAAACTTGGCCATAAAGCGGTGTTGAGTAGTAATTCCACCAGCCATTTTTTTTGATCAGTAATCATCAAAATCACGGCCGACAAAACCAACATTTTTACCATGGCCAAATTAACCAAACCTAGATCGAGGCGAGACAATAAAATACCAGAGATTTGGCTTGCTGGCAACCACCAGGCCAGGGCAAAAGATAATACGCCAATTATGGCAAATATTAGGCCTAAACGTTGCCCGGCTGACAGCAAGAGCTTTTTATCGAGCGTCACCAGACCATAAATTGCTGGCCACCAAGCACTGCTGCCGGGGATGACCAACAAACCTAAGGCTAAAATCAAGACGTCGCCTAGGGCCAAGCCGTACATTAGTAAAACCGTTCCACTGGCAACTAATAGCCAAAAAGACCACCCCCAACGTGGCAAGCTTTGACTAATGATCGGACGATTTTTAAAAATCGTTAAGTCCGATAAAGCGAGTGATCGAAAAGCCATGAATTATGACAAACGAGCTAACTGATCGGTTAGCTGACTAAATTGTTGGCTCAAATGCTCAACCTCTTCGCGAGCATGTCCGGCTTCAGCCTGTTTTATTTGCTCGGCTAATTGTCCTAAGACTTGGTTGAGGTGTTGTCGTTTACGTCGACTGACCAAATCGCGTAGCTCGCTTCGGCTCTGCTCGTCGGTTAGCTTCTCATAAAGCTGATCGGCCAGCAACCGTAATGTGGTTAAAGCTTGAAGGCGGGCGGCGGGTTGGCTGTCAACAAAAATCTCAAATTCTTGATTTATATCAGTCAAGTTTTGAGCGGCTTGATTATACCACAGCACGATTTCGATATACAAGTCCCGCAAACCAGTATCGGGCAACATTTCTGGCGTAATATGTTCGATAACATAAGGCAAGTTGCTGGGATAGCGAACCAATAAAGACATCAGGTGCTGACTGGCTAAATCGACGACCGGCGTTTTGACAACCACCGAAGTCGTAGTTGTTGGAGCCGTTGACGGTCGTGGGGACTTTTTTTGTTTGGCCAATTCTTCACGCAAAACGTTTTCTGGGACATTGAGTTTGTCTGACAAAACATTTAGCCAATGACTCTGCTCAACGCCATCAACTAAAGTTGAAATTTTGCCAAGTAAATTAGCGGCGGCTTGTTTTTTGGCTTGAGGGTCAGTGACATTGAGATTTTTTAAAACCTGATCAAAATGATACTGCATGACAGCCTGAGCTTGTTTGACTGACGTCTGCCAACTTTCTAAACCTTTTTGGCGAATAAAAGCATCGGGATCCAAACCGTCAGGCAAAACCATGACTGAGACATTTAGTCCGGCGCTCAAAGCTACGGCCGCGCCACGTTCGGCGGCGATCTGACCGGCCGAGTCGGGATCAAAACACAGCACGACGTTGTTGGTATAACGCTTGATCAACAAAACATGCTCAGCCGTCAAAGCCGTGCCACAAGTAGCCACGACATTATTAGCCCCAAACTGATGGGCGCTGATAACATCGAGATTACCTTCGACGATAATTGCTTGTTTTTGTTGACGAATATTTTGCCTGGCAACATCTAAGCCAAATAAAATCTGACTTTTGTTAAAGACTAAAGTTTGTGAAGTGTTGATATATTTGGCTTCTTTGGCCTCGGGATCAAGAGTCCGAGCCGAAAAACCGACGACATAACCGTTGTGATCGCGTATGGGAATCATCAGACGATCGCGAAAACGATCATAATAACCACTGCCTTTGTCTTTTTTGATAGTTAGACCGGCTAAAAAAAGTTCTTGATCATTAAAACCTTTGGCTTTTAAAGTTTGGGAAACTATTTCCCAACTATCGGGGGCAAAACCAAGTTGCCAAGCATCAACGGTCAAATCGTCCAAACCACGACTGGCCACATAATCACGCGCCTTTTGAGCTGTCGGTGATTTGCGCAAAGATTGATGATAAAGCTCGGTGACGGTTTTTAAAACGTCCAAAATGCGACTGCGTTGCGTGTTAGCCTGAGGATTGTGGCTCGGCAAAACGATGCCGGCTTTTTTGGCTAATAGTCGTAAAGTGTCAGGAAAATCTAAACCTTCAATTTTTTGGACAAAAGACAAAACGTCGCCACCTTCGTGGCAACCAAAACAATGCCAAATTTGCTTTTGGCGCGAAACCATAAAAGACGGCGTTTTTTCGTTATGAAACGGACAACGCGCCTTCCAATTATCGCCAAGTTGTTTCAAAGCCACATATTCGCCGACAACATCGACGATGTCGAGCTTGGCTTTGATTTCATCGGTTGGTGACAACATAGTAGTCCCCTATCTTACCGCGTCAGACAAGATTAGTAAACTTGACCTATTTTATTTTTTTAACTATTCCCTTAGTCGCATCAACTTCCACCCGATCCCCATCTTTAAAAATTTTAGTAGCGATTTTGGTGCCGATGACGCAAGGTTTTTTCATTTCACGAGCTACTATTGCGGCGTGACAGGTGATACCGCCTTCGTCCGTCACAAATGCACTTGCTTTTTGCATTGCCGGTAAATAATCCGGCCTTGTCATGACAGCAATAAGAACATCACCATCTTCAATTTTGTGCATCTCTTCTACACTTACAAGAATTTTAGCTCTTCCGGTTACCTTCCCTCGAGAAGCGGTAAATCCTTTTACCTCGTGGGTCGTGGCGGCTTCTCCTGTACCAATTCGGTCGAGTTTTTTAATGAAAGCTTTGTCGGTAGTTACATCATAATGATCTAAAATCCAAATAATCATGCAGTACTCAAGTCTTTTGTCCAATTCAGAAATCTCTAGCTTTTCAGACAAAACATCACCCATCTCTGGCGGAAAAGCGTATTTCAATTGATCAAGGTTGTATTTTGTACGATTTGCGAATTCCTCAAGCAAAAGACTGAAATAGTGCGTTGCCCAAAATGTGCCTTTCTTTCGCTCATCTTGCCAAGCGTTAAAATCGTCAGTAATTTCAAGTAGCGTCTGGATTTCTAAAGGCAGCGCCAAGTCCTCAATGAGCCTATCTTTTACTTCTCTGTGATCTTTGGCCAGTAATTTTATCTCTTCGATCCTATGCTCTATATCTATTTTTTTGAATTGCTCCAAACGCTCCTTAAATTTTTCGATGCTTTCTACATGATCTTTTACATAGTTATTTCGTATCCAAAAATAATCTCTCTGATGTTGCTTGAGTAGCTCATCTTCTACTTTAGGATTGGCTTTTATTTTCCTCGCAACATTTAAAAGTGCGATCTCTTCTTCTTGTAAAAAAGATAAATAAGTAGGTGCGGTTAATATCGCAAAATATTCAACAAATTTTTTTCCCAAGCCTTTCCCTTCGATAAATGTCTTGATCTTTGAAGCAATAGTCGTGTCAGTACTTAAGGTAAACCCATCGATCAGAGGAGAGCTATTGAGTTTATTTGTATAAATCTCAGAAAGATCATTATAGGTTTTTAGTAACTCCTCATCGCTAAGTTTTTTCAAATCTTTTTCTTGGATGGTAAGACAAGCCTTATAAAATTCTACTTGCCAAGGTAAGAATGCTTGAATCATTTCTTTACTAATGTGTTGATTCCTCTGAGAAGCCTCAATAACTTTTGAGGCAGTAAACTCGAGCTCTTCTAAACTGTGATACCAATCAGCTCTATTTTTTGAAAAACCAGCGTATGCAATTCTTTGTCCAAATGGGTATTTTGTGTGCTGAATATTTGAAATGTGCGAATCACCTA
>CAZFXZ010000004.1:0-10541 GCA_964523165.1 uncultured Gammaproteobacteria bacterium | reverse complement strand
AATCGCTCGTCGCCAGACTTGACCGCTGACTACTTGATAATTACCCTTGATAGCAATGTTGGCGTAAAAAGTTTTTCTTTTTTTCATCTCCGATGCTGTCATTGGCCAAAGTTTAGTCTGGGCCATTTTTTTAATTTCATTGATCGTCAAATAAATCACATCTGATTTTTTACCACCAGCTCGTTTGGCGATTTCATAAAACAATTTACTAGCCTTGTAGCCGGCGCCATAAATCACATCAGTCCGCCAAGTCCGCAGATAAGCGTAATCTTGGGCTTGAGTTATCAAGGCTTTTAAGGCCGGTGAAAGTTTTAATTGTTGTAATAATTTTTGTCGGTGAACAGAATGTTGTTGTCGCAAACTATTCAAATGACGCAAATGCTTGTTAGGATCATCATTAAAAGCCAAAACGCGTTGCCGCAAATCGGCGATTGTCCAAGCTCTTGCCCACCACCAACTTCGCGCCCCGATCCAAGAAAATTTAGCGATGTGGTTGGATAATAATTGTTGTTGTCGATTTGCGGAAGACTTTTTATACAGCAAAACTAATTTTAAAAATTCTTTTTCTTCGATCGACTGCCAATTTTCTTTAGTCGGATAAGTTAATATTTGCAACCAAGTTTGTTTGGTTTTTTCATCGCCAACTGGCAGTTGGTCATAGATTAACTTAGTCAAAACTTTATCGGCTATCGGCATGGGCGCTAAAAAGAAACAAGCTTTTTGAAAAACGTCAGCAAAATTATTTAGCATTAGCTGTAGTTGACGATCGGCGTATGAGGTAAAATCTTTTTTCGACAAGTCGTTGGCCAAAACTTCCAATCGACCAACATACTGATTTAAATCGACGGCAAAGGCCGCAAAATCTTTAGCTCGATATTTGGACAAAATTTTGCTTAAAGCCTCTAATTCTTGGCCATCATAAAACATCAGCCCATTGCCGGCATACAACGTGCTGGTCGCTTGCCAATTAAGTCCCGAAAGTTTTTTGGTATTTTTTTTAGTGACTTGCGCTTCAAAAGACGCCAATAACAAAGCCTCAAAACGCTCCACCAATAAAGTCCATTTTACTTTTTTTAAATCACTAACTTTCATCAGTCGAGATTAGCTTGTAAGGCTTTTTTTATCTCAGCTAAAATTTCTGAGGAAATTTCCGCCTTTTCTCCCCCAGCCATCTTGGGCCAACCTTCGTCGGTCCACGTCCCGCCGGCAAATTGTCGCGGGCTGTCATAACGCGGCAAAACATGAAAATGGTTGTGATGGTCTTTCATCATCAAACACAGCCAATTAAAACGTTGGCAATTGAAAGTTTTTTTGATAGCCGTTTCTAATTCTTTGGCAATCACGGCCAATTCGGCCATTTCTTCTTTGCTCGATTCGCCCAAACCATCATGATGTTCTTTGGAAATCACTACGCAATTGCCTAGCGTGGTGTTGACATTGCGGACTAAAACCGACCAATGTTTATAATCTTTGAGTAAATTATTTTTTTTATCAAAGACTTCAAATATATCACAACAAGCCATAAATTTATTGGTTAAAATTTAATACCGCTTGCGCCACCGCCTTGGCGACATTTTTATCCAAAACGCTGGGTAAAATTTTATCCGGCGATAATTGGTCTGAGGGCAAATAATCAGCCAAAGCTTTAGCCACAGCGATTTTTAATTCCGTGCTGATCATCTTTATCTTAGCATCTAGTAGGCCGCGAAACAAACCGGGAAAAACCAAAACGTTATTAATTTGATTGGCAAAATCACTCCGCCCCGTACCCACTATATAGGCTCCACCTGCCTTGGCTACATCTGGCATGATTTCCGGCGTCGGATTGGCCATGGCAAAAATAATCGGCCGATCGGCCATGGTCTTGATCATCTCGGCCGTCAACAAGCCCGGCTGACTAACGCCGATAAAAACATCAGCGTCTTTTAAGGCCGTAGCCAAATCGCCGCAAATATCTTGGGGATTAACGGCTGACAATAAATCTTGTTTAATATTATTTAAGTCAGTCCGTCGCGAACAAATGGCGCCGGTCGAATCAACGACGATAATATTTTTTACACCGTAATTCAACAACAGTTTGGTCGTAGCGATGCCGGCTGCACCGGCGCCGACGACAACAATTTTTATTTCTTCGATTTTTTTATCAGCTAATTTCAAAGCGTTAATCAAAGCGGCTAAAATAACGATGGCCGTACCATGTTGATCGTCGTGAAAAACCGGAATATCTAAATTTTTTATCAAAGCCTCTTCTATCTCAAAACAACGCGGGGCAGAAATGTCTTCGAGATTTATCCCGCCAAACGTTGGGGCTAGAGCCGTAATAATTTTTATAATTTCTTGGCTGTCTTGAGTATTTAAAACAAGCGGATAAGCATCAACGTCGGCGAATTCTTTGAACAATAAAGCCTTACCTTCCATGACCGGCAAAGCCCCGTAAGGGCCAATATTGCCCAAACCCAAAACGGCCGAACCGTCAGAAATCACAGCGATAGTATTGCCTTTGATCGAATAATCATAAGCCTCCGCCGGCTCTTTAGCCAACAACGCAGAAACAGCGGCCACGCCGGGCGTATAAGCAACACTAAGATCGTCTTTAGAAGTTAGCGGCGGAAATTTGCTGGTGACGCCGATTTTGCCTTTAGTCTGGCGATGAGCTCGTAATGACTGTTCGTTGTAATCCATAATCTGAGAAAAAATTATCTGGCGGAGAGGGGGGGATTCGAACCCCCGATACCTTGCGGTATACCCGCTTTCCAAGCGAGCGCAATAAACCACTATGCGACCTCTCCAAAAATAAATAACACCTCAATAAACCACTACCCCGAAGGGGCCCCTTCGGGGTGCGACCTCTCCATAAGCTCCCCTATCCTACCAGCCCTCAATCTTTTTTTCAAGCAAAGGGCCGCGTTGTGGCGGCCCAGTTTTTTCATCAATTTATCGCTCTATTTAACTTCCGTAATCAGCTTGTCAAACAAAGCTCGAAATTCTTTTTCTTCACTAGCTAAATCTTGCTGCGCTTCATAGCCGTTACCAATGCGGAAATACTTACAACCAAAGACAAAAGTTGGGATTGATTGACGGGGATTAAACTTCGTATAGATTGCACCTTCTGACTGCGGCACAGCCGTTTCGACGGTTTCCGTCAAAGCATCGTCACCGGTATCGAGCTCCCAGTGGTAAGCTATGATTTTACCAGCCGCCACATATTCGGCCGCGACTTTGTTGAAAGTTTCGCCAATCCATTGGCAATGCGGACACCAAGTCGTGGAAAAAAGTCTGATGATCGGCTTGCCATCTTGGCTACAAACCTCGGCCGGAGTTTCCGGTTGAAAATAAGTGGCCACCTCGGCAACATCGGCTTTGACGGACGGCATATCTGTCACCTCTTCCGGCTGAGTTGGGACAACTTCATCATTATTTTCAGTCGCCACCACGTCAGTGCCACCATCAGATTTAAACCAATCAAAATTGCCCCCACTAATTAAAACAAATATCAAACCAACGACGGCCACGGCCGCCACCCCACCCAGCAAGCCCAACAAAAACGTGACCTTACTTGGTGTACTACCCAAAAAATTATTTTGTTCTGACATAATAACTTATGATTTATTAAAATATTTTTTAAATTTTTCTTGCCCTGAAGTGCTTAGACTGCTCAGCAAAACGGCGCCGATAATGATCAAGAGGCTAATCGACAGCCAGACCTGCCAATTACCGGGATCAAACCAACCAACTTCAATCGTCATCTTGGTCATAAAGGTTTGTCGATTTTGATCTTCGATAGTTAATGTTACCTCATAAGTCCCGCCTTGTCGATAATGATGTTTAGGGATGCGTTCCACCGACTGTCCACCATCGCCAAAAGTCCAAAAATATTGATATTGATCAACTACCTCACCCGGCAAATCACTGGCAAAACTGTAGGTTTTATAACCACGACGATTAGCAAAAATCGATGGGCGCAAAATACCAATCGTTGAGGTCAGTACGGTTTCACTTGTCGCCGACTCAGCCGTGACAGGTGTTTCTTGGTTGTCGACCGTCGCCACACTGGGTGAAACTGGCTCGTCAGTAACAGCTACGACCGGCTGGTCAACGATTGTCGTTGTGATCACTTCTTGTGGCTTAACCACTTCTTCTTGCCAGCGACTGCCGTCCAGCGGATAAAAATCATGTAAATCAGATTTGCCGTCGTTGTCACTATCAGCATCTTTGGGGTCTGTGCCCTTGGTCAACTCTTGCTCATCACTCAAACCGTCATTGTCGTCATCAGTATCTTTGGCATCTGCCTTACCGTCGCGATCAGTATCAATATCCGGATTATAAAAAGGCGTTAGGGCTTGATTATTATCGGGCCGTTGATCACTGACATCGGGCGTGATAATAATGGCCCGAATATTAAAAGGCTGATCCGGGACGGTAAATGTTACCCAAACGTCGTCGGATGATCCGCTCAAAACTGAAACTTCCTGAGAATTGCCAATTAGCTGACTGCCAAAATAAAAAGCCACACCACCTTTCATGTCTACCGTACCCAAATTATAAATCTTGGCCAAAAGTCTCATTTCCTTGCCAACAATGACATCGCCATAAGCTAGCCGCAAACTATCTTCACGAAAAGCCAAATCGTGTTCATAAGACGCCCGACTGGCTTGCGGCCAAGCGCCGACCATGATCAAGCTGATGACCAAAAATAAAAATTTTGTTTTCATATTTTACAACAAACGTAAATCTTTTAGACCTTGTTTAAAACTCTTGATCGCGGCGACAGCTTCGGAGCGTGACAAATGATAAGAAGGTTCATGGACCAAACGATTGCGGATTTTGTGGCCAAACCACAGATCACGAAGCTTCGGATTGTTACTACCCACGACTTTGAGTCTTTCGCCCGTAGTAGTCCCAGCTATACCCAAAGATTTCAAGCCGCCATCTAAAATTTTATCGGCTTCCAAAACGGCCATTTTAAATTCTATTTCCGACTGGCCATTCATTAGTTTTTCTATTTCCGACCAACGTTTGGCAATTTCTTCTCGACTCCAACCATATAAATCCGGCTGACGTCTCAAACGACTGGCCAAATACATTAAAATAAACAACGCTATCGCCCCGCCAATAATAATTAAAATTAAAGTGGTAGTGGTCATAAATTAATCTAGCGGCTTACTTTCATGCCAAGCCGTGACTGTTTGATAAGCGGCCCCGGCTGATAAAATTGTCGCTTCGTCAAACCACTTACCAATTAATTGCAAGCCAACCGGCAAATTTTGGCTAAAACCACAGGGCAGCGACAAAGCCGGCAGACCCGTCATGCTGGCTAAAGACAAATAAATATCTTCCAAATACATAGCCACCGGATCGTCAGACTTTTGACCAATCTTAAAGGCCACATCCGGCGCCGTCGGGCTGGCGATAACATCAACTTTTTTAAAGATTTCCGCTACTTCACGCTTTATGACTTCGCGAACTTTTTGCGCTGTCAAATAATAAGCGTCATAATAGCCGGCTGACAAGGCATACGTCCCGATCATGATGCGACGTTTAACTTCTGGGCCAAAACCCGCTCCCCGACTTTGACTATAACGATCTTCCAGATTGTCATGAGCCAAACGATGACCAAATCTAATACTGTCATAACGCGACAAATTGGCCGAGACTTCTGATGGCGTGATGACATAATAAGCCGGCACGGCCAACAAGGCATGGGGCAAGTCGATCGGGACAATTTGCGCGCCCAGTTTTTCTAAAGCCGTCAGACTGTCAGCTATCAACCGCCTGATTTCTTCATTCAAACCACCTTCGATGAATTGTCGAGGCACACCAATTTTCAAATCTTGAATATTGGGCCGATCGACGGCGGCTAAATAATCAGCCACGGGCATTTTGGACGACGTAGCATCAGCCGCATCCGGACCGGCTATAGCCGACAACACATAAGCGGCCTCCACCACGGTTTTGGTCAAAGGTCCGATAACGTCAGTCGATGAAGTCATCGACAACAAACCAGAGCGAGAAACTCGACCATAAGTTGGTTTTAAACCAACACAACCGCAAAAGGCGGCCGGATGGCGGATAGAGCCACCCGTGTCCGTACCCAAAGCTGCCAAAGCTTGATGAGCCGCGACAGCCGCGGCCGAGCCACCGGAAGAACCACCAGCCACTCGACTGGTATCCCAAGGATTTTTAGTCAGACCAAACGCCGAGTACTCAGTTGAAGCTCCATGAGCGAATTCGTCCAAATTAGTCTTGCCAATTATTACCGCACCACGTTCTACCAGTCTAGTCACGGCCGTGGCATCATAAGTCGCGACAAAATTTTCTAACATTTTTGAAGCGGCCGTGGTCTTAATACCGGCCGTACTAATAACATCTTTAATAGCCATGGGGATGCCGGTCAAAACATCGGCCCGACCTTGGGCCAACATATCATCAGCCGCTTCAGCCTGAGCTAGAGCTGACTTGTCAGCCACGGTCAAAAAAGCATGGATATCTGGATCGGTTTGACTGATGTGTTCCAAACAGGACTTTGTCAGCTCAACTGACGAAAATTCTTTGGCCCGCAAACCTTGACTGGCCTGACTGATATTGAGATGGCAGAGTTTCATGTTTATTCAAAAACGTTAGGGACTTTAATCAAATTGACTTGTAAATCCGGTACATTAGCCAAAATCGCTTGACGTATGTCGTCAGGACAAATCATGGCTTGATCGGGGCGCGTGACTGACGACAAGCTCTGTGGTTCTTTGTGAATAGTAATGGTCGACAAATCAACATCGATATTTTTTAATTGATCAATGTAATCTAAAATTGAGGACAATTCCTTGCCCATCCGCTCTTCTTCTGACTGACTTAGCGCCAAACGCGCCAGTTTGGCCAAATGTTGGACGTCGCTAATTTTCAAAACCATAGTTACTTGATTATAGCAAAGCTGATCTAAAATTGACAAATTTATTAGAAAAATCTAGGATGACAGACAAGAAGGATGACGTGTCGTCCCTTCGGTCGGGTCCAACGCCTGTGGTCAAGGCAAGGGATCAAACGCCGACTAGGCCCGCGGCTGCGACACAAAACGTCATGACTGCCATCCCCCGATGTGACAATTCCCCCGTCACGGACTTTAGCCTGGCAGTTGGGAATACCCTTATTCCCCCTTCGCTTTTTTTATTTTAATAAATTCAAAAAATCTTTTTCAGTCAATATCTTCAGGTCCAGCTTTTTCGACTCTTCATATTTAGAGCCCGGCTTATCACCAACTACCACATAAGAAGTTTTGGCCGAAACACTACTCGAAACTTTGCCGCCATTTTTTCTGATCAACTCATGCGCCTGCTCGCGGCTTAAAGTCGGCAACACGCCAGTCACGACGATAGTCTGACCGGCTAATTTTTGACTAGTATTTTTTTGTCCTTGAGAAATCTGAATGCCGGCGGCCAATAAACGCTGTAATAATCTTTGATTTTTAGCTTCAGTAAAAAAGGCGGCCAAAGAGCGGGCCACAACCGGACCAATATCCGGGATTTGTTCAAAATCTTGACTAGAACAATGGCTGATTTTTTCCAAACTACCAAAATGATTGGCTAGAGCAATGGCCGTTTCTTCACCAACATGTTCGATACCTAAGGCAAAAATAAACCGGGCTAAACTAATGTTTTTGGCCTGTTGAATACTGGCGATCAAATTTTGCGCTGACTTGTCGGCAAAACGTTCCAGGGGTTTAAGATCATCAACCGTTAAATCAAAAATGTCGGCGGCATCTTTGATCAAATCTTCGGCCAAAAGTTGCTCAATGATTTTGTGGCCCAAACCCTCAATATCAAAAGCTTTTTTAGCTACAAAATGTTTCAATCTGGCTTGTTGTTGAGCCGCGCAATGTTTGTTGGTACAAAACACCGCTACACCCCGCCCATCCAAAGTCGAACGCTTTTCGGTTGGTGACTGGCAAATCGGGCAACGTTGCGGCAAAGCAAAAGATTTTTCCGAACCGTTGCGCATTTTTGTCAAAACACTAACCACTTCGGGAATAATATCGCCAGCTTTTTGAACGATGACCGTATCGCCAATTTTCAAACCCAAACGCTCGATCTGATCTTGATTGTGCAGCGTGGCCCGTCGGACCGTCGTGCCGGCCAGCTTGACCGGCCGCAAATGAGCAACTGGCGTTAGCGTCCCCAGTCGTCCAACCTGAACTGAAATATCTTCGACAATGGTTGTGGCTTGTTCGGCTGGAAATTTAAAAGCCATGGCCCAACGTGGCGCCTTGCCGACATGACCCAAAATTTCTTGATAACGTCGATGATTGACTTTGACCACAATACCATCGATCCAGTAGGGCTGTTTGTCTCTCTTGTCTTGCCACTTTTGCCAATAAGTCACGACTTCATCCAAATTATGGCAAAGTTTATAATGATCATTGACTTTAAATTTAAGCTTTTTTAATTCGGCTAATTCCTGCGTTTGCGTCAACGGTAAAGTCTGATCACCACCCGACCAGTCGTAAATAAAACAATCCAATTTACGGTCAGCAGCAATAGCTGGATCAAGTTGGCGGATAGCGCCGGCCGCGGCGTTGCGCGGATTGGCAAAAAGCGGCAAATTTTCTTTTTGTCGTTGTTGGTTGATTTTTTTTAGCTGTTCAGACGACAACCAAATTTCTCCCTCGACGATGATTGTCCCGGTTTGTTTGATCATCAAAGGCAAGCTTTGAATGGTTTTGACATTACCAGTCACGTCCTCACCGATTAAACCGTCACCGCGCGTGGCGGCGGTTTTTAACTGACCATCTTCATAAGTCAAAACAACGTGCAAACCGTCGATTTTCAGCTCACAACAATATTCAATTGTTGGTTGGTGACCCAAACTTTTAGTCAAAATTTTACTAATGCGTTCTTGCCAGTCTTGTAAATCTTGCTCACTAAAAGCATCATTAAAAGACCATTGTCGCACGGCGTGTTTGACTTTAACAAACTTGTCTAGAGCTTGACCACCGATACGGCTAAGTGGTGAGTTTTTTTGTTTTAAATCCGGATATTGTTTTTCTAGTTCGGCTAATTCTTGAGCCAGTGAATCGTAGACCGTATCACTAACCGTCGGATCGTCTAAAACATGATAACGATAACGAAAATCATCAATCTGTTCGATCAATTTAGCCACGCGCTCTTGGGCTTGTTTATGATTTAACAACTTGGCCATAATTATTTATTAATCTCTTGCGAAGAAAACAAGACGTAGCTAAATATTTCCGACAACGGAGCGGTGCGCGGCATGGCAACGCTAATCGTGCGTTGACTGCGACGAAATGTCCCGGTCGCTGACAAACTCAAGAGGCCGGGTATATCAACGGCAAATTCATCCTGACCGGCCACGTCGGAATAAGCTTTTAAAGTAATGTTGTTAAAATCACCATCTAAAGCCATAAAACGCAAGCGCCAAAAAATTGCGTTAGCGTTGGCCCCTTGAGCCAATGGCAGCAAATAACCATCAAGCTGATCGGCGTTAACAATGGTTTGTTGATAAAAATCATTATAAACAATTTCTGGAGACCAACCGGCCCAACCCACAATTAATTGACCGGCATCTGTATCGTCCGCCCACAGCCGGACCGAACGCACAAATTGTGGGGCGGGCTGGGCGCTATAAACATCCAAACCATAGGCCTGATTAGCCAATAGTCTAAAATTGATTTGACTTTGGGCTTCTTGATAATCACTGGTCACCATACTCGACAATGGCATCTGACCGGCAAAATTAGTGGCCGGCAAATCGTCGCGGCGACGGATCTGGTACAAATCATATTCCAAGGCTGATTCAGCGGCGTAATAGGCCACGGTCGCATCACTGACTAACTGCGTTTGGCGTAAACTAGAAATTACCAGCAACGATAAACCCAAACCAGTCACGACAAAACCTGAGACGATAAGAAGAGTAAAAATTGCTACACTACCTTTTGACATATCAACGTTGATAAGCGCGACTCGAAACCGTAGTCTGAATTAACAAATCTTTAGCGACCGGATCATCGGCTAGATGACCTTTGATAACCAGCGTCACTAGGGGTTGGCGATCGCTCAAATACTGACCGGCTTGGATGACATTAAAATCAAGTCGGGGTTGGATATAAAGATCAAATTTATCGATGACGATTTGAGCGGTAGTCAGATCAGCCCAACTTTGCCCACCATCGCGGCTAATTTTTACTCGACCTTGATCTAGGTCAATAATTTCTAAATCATTACCCGTCATATCGGTCAGATGAATTTCCGATATTGGCCCCGGCGTGAGGGGCAACCAATCATCATAAGCGATCTTGTGTTGACTGATTTCTTGACTAACAGTTTGACTGACAAATCGCAATTGGTTGGTCAGGGTTTGTTCGGTCAAAGTTGAGCGCTCAGAACGACGAGTCAGTAAGAAAATTGTGGTAATCGACATGACTAAACTCAAAAATATGGCGGTCGTCACCAGCAATTCAACCAAGGTAAAACCGGATTTTTTAACGCCAGTCATAAAGATATTCAATTAATGGCCAATCAAAAGTCTGTCCGTTG
>CAZFXZ010000003.1:0-34726 GCA_964523165.1 uncultured Gammaproteobacteria bacterium | reverse complement strand
GCTCTGTGTCGGTACACAGGACAATGAGACCTGCATTACCAAAGACCAACTCGATGTCTTACTCCAAAATAGCAATCAACAAATAAATACTAATCCACAACCGTCAAATGACCATGGCAATGGATCTTCTGATGGAATTGTTACGGACGATAACAACAACTCTATACCAACTGATTCGGCAATAGAATCTAATAACAATAGTGCTATTGAAGAACAATCAAACAATACCATCATTGATTCTAATCCAGAAATATTGGAACCTGTGGTCGAAGAGACTCCAGAAGACATAACCTCCGAACCTGAAGCGGTTGAAGAATCAGACCAAAGCCCAGAAGTGGCACAGGAAATAGCCACACCCGATCCAGAGCCAACGATAGCTCTGGACCCGGTATCAAATGAAAATAATTAACAGTAAAAATTAAAAATATGAAAGCACCAATACCAAACAATGAAAAAGAAAGATTAGAAGCTGTGCATCGCCTAGGCATTTTGGACACTAAACCAGATCCAAAATATGATGCCTTAACAAGAGAAGCTACCGAAAAATTGCACGTTCCGATATCAACCGTCTCCATTCTTGACACCGATCGTGAGTGGTACAAATCATGCCAAGGTCTTGATATGAAAGAAGGCTCGCGCGAGGTATCATTTTGCGGGTGGGCACTCTTATCGATGGATATTTTTATGGTTAGTGACACATTGGAAGATGAACGTTTCAAGGAGAATCCTTATGTAGTTGGACCTCCATATATACGGTTTTATGCTGGGTTTGCAATCCGGGATTCTGTAACTGGAGCACCAATCGGGGTTTTTTGCGTAAAAGACACTAAGCCTAGGAAATTATCAATAGATGAAATTGGTATTTTATTTGATTTGGCAAAAAAAGCTGAACTGCTTCTGAATACCAATTAAGTTTTATGTATAAGCTACGAAGGAAATTTATTTTTGTAATTCTTCTGCTCTCTTTTTTGCCTATTTATTTTGCTTTTGCCTCTACCACTGATGGCACGGTAGGTAGTAGTTATACATCTATACTTCTTGATAATACTGCAGGGCTTTGGTCGTCTGGGACAGCTGATACAGAAAAGATATTTTGGGATACACCATCACCCTACGATGTACATATTACTGACAGTGAATTAACGGGATATTTGTGGGGGCCGGGAGTTGGGTGGATTTCACTTAATTGTTCCAATACAAGTTCTTGCGGGAGTAGTAATTTTAAAGTGGCAAATACCGACGCTGGTGAATTGTCAGGTTATGCGTGGGGAGAAAACACTGGATGGATCAGTTTTAGTTGCGCAAATGAGGAGACTGATAATTGTTCGTCTAATAATAATGCGAAGGTCACCGTTGGCTCTGACGGTAAACTTGCCGGTTACGCATGGAGCCAAAATTTTGGTTGGATAAAGTTTGATTGCTCGTCAGCTTCTTCATGCGTTCAAACAGATTGGCGACCAGCATCGGTTCGTAATCAATCGAGCGGTTCAGGCTCCGGCGGTAGCGGCGGAAGTAGTGGTGGAGGTGGTGGAATAATTCAACCCACTCCTGCTAATACCCCTCCTGTCACCAATACGCCATCAATACCAGAAGTAATAACATTTCCTGGCTGTTCAGGCCCGGGATGTCAAGTTGTTCCACCAAAAATTGTTTTTCCAAAAACCAAACCAGAACCAACAAACTCTTTCATACAAAATAATCCGCTGGTCATAACACCAGAACAAGCAGGTAAGCTAGAACAAGAAGTCCTAAATTTCGGCAAGATTATCATTAATGTATCTCCAAAAACAAGCCCCGAACAACTGACTTTTATTGCTGAAAATAACCCCCAACAAATTGATCTCTCTAGTGTTAACTTTCAAGGATTACCACAAAAAGGTCAGGGTTATATCTTTCACATTTACGCCAAAAACAGTAATGGTGTGTTGGTTCAGAAATTTGATAAGGATATTTTGATTACATTACCACTGCCAGAGGCTTTGCATGAAAAAAAGGTAAGGGTATTTCAGCGTCCCGAAGATTCTTCTGAATGGAGCCCGGTGAGCATACAAGAACTTACAAGCACTGATGTGGTAATTTCCGCTGATCACCTATCATATTTTTTAGTTACTTTGGCGGATAACCAATCTATAGTGCCAACCAATTTTTCTTGGTTTTTGATAATTTTGATTATTGTTGTAATTTTTGCTATACTAACAATAGCTAAACGAAAGAAAGTTGGTAGTAATTTATGACTAAAGTAACGAAAAATAAAATTGATAATTCTCAAACAGATTTTACTGAAAAGCAGTACGAATCGCCTACTGTGTTTGGGAATAACATAAAAGAGCCGCCTAAAACAAAATGGCGTAAAATTCGCAGAGGAGCGAAGTTGGCTTTTGTTATTGTGTTTTTAGTTGCGATAGGATTATCGTACAAATTTTATCAGGAACTAAGAGTGTATAAAAATCCCGAGCTTCAGGCCGCACAACAACAGCAGGAAGCTAAACAGTTGATACAAAAAGTTGGCAAATTGATTATTCTACCAAGTGAAGAAACGCCAGTGATTGCAACTGTTAATGATACAAAAACTCTTGCATCGCAACAGGCGTTTTACAAAGAGGCGGTTAATGGAGATAAACTTTTGATATATACAGTTTCTCAAAAAGCCATATTATACAGTCCATCGCGTAATATGATTGTGAATGTTGGTCCATTTGTTTCAACAAGTCCAAGGAACCCGTGATGGTGTGCTTAAGAACCCGTGGGCAAAGTGGATCAAAGATTGAACCATTTGGCAAAGCTCGCCACAGGGGCAAACAAATGGCAAAAAGGGGCTACACCGTAGCTCCTTTTTGTTTTCATCTCTCAAGGGGCTTGGGTTATGTCAGAATATCGATTATATCGTCTGCGTGACTCATCACATGATGAATGATGGTCGGCAGATAAAGCGCAAGGATTACTACAACGATGCCGGGCCCGGGACCTTTCTTTGGCTTGCGTTCATCTGTTACCGCTATAAGTGTGATCTCAACTTTGTGTTTGATGATTACCCTTACGGCTTTGTTGCAGTGAGGGCAACGCGTGGAGAATGAGGCCTCGGAATTGAAAATGGCATCTTTGAAGATGATCCTCGTGCAATGTGGGCAATTGCCTATGTTGTTATCCATAGTTGTTTTTCCAGAGGTGGTCTGTTGCCAACCCGACGTAGGTTCCCGTTCTGATTGGCAACAGAGGCATCAACGTCAAAGAACGGTTCGTGTGCCATTCGGGCTCCGGCCTCAGATATCCTCGATCATGGTTAATTAATAATCGTCGCCGTCCGGGGTCGACTACGCCCCGGACGGCTAACGGGCAAGCTAGGTGTCATCCATTGCCGATCTCTTTTTTGAACCACCCATCGACATTTTTTCAACGAGCTTTGATTTCAATTCGCTCAAGTTATCCCCAATTTTTTCAAAACCTGCGTAATTCTTTTTATTTAAATATTTTTCTTTATTCTTGTTAGTAGTTCCGGCTGACTGATCTGACCGGTCTGTATGACCGATGTGCCGGTCTGACTGACCGAGCTTGTTTGAGTTCGGTCTATATGACCTATCTACTTTCAACAGGTAATAAACATTGTGATAGCGTTGTCGGGTCTTGCGGATGATCTCAAGTTTGATCAAATCTCGAATGCCTCTTTGCACGCTCGAGATGCTTGCCCCTATTTTTGCGGCAATGTGCTTGTGGGATGGAAAACAAAAACCCTCCTGGTTAGCATGTGCCGCCAGGCAGTTATAAATTGCGATGCCGATTGGTTTGAGTTTGTCGCCATACTCATCGAGAAGCACTTTGCTGACCCAATACCAATCGCCATTTCTTACGTCCCTTACTTTGATTTTTTCATCTGACATGGCCACGGATAATAAAGGCGTGATCGACCTCACGGATCGCGCCTTATTCCTCCCTTCACGTCTGGCGCCATTGAGGGGAGAGTAAGGCGCTATCTACCACTCTCTGGCCTTGGGCAGGGCTCGGTCGATGTTGTCCATAGCTCGACAGAAGTCCCGGCGCATGGTCGTATTTTCTAATTCGCGGATTGTGAAATTACTTAGGAGACTCTCCCTCCGTGCCAACAGTTCCCTCCGAGTCGGGGGCTTCCGAGTCATCCGCTTCCAGATCCTCTGGATAAGTCTCTTGATCAGGATTTTTGTCGTCATACTTTTTGATGTGATCTAAGTGATCCAATAGCATGAATGCCATGCGCTTGAAGCCAGCATGGACACGCCAAACCTCTTGCTTGGTAGGCTCTCGGCCGAGAACATCGGCGAGAGCGTTCTTGGTAAGCCCCATGAGGGCTTCCTCGTCTTTTTTTGGTTGTGACATGTGTTGCGATTCATAAGAGTGACCTCACACTTTTATTGATCTCGCATTCCTGTTCACGGCAGGAAGACCTCTTCGACTGTTGCTCCCAGCGCGAGGGCGATTCGCTGGGCAGTTTCAAGATTCGGCCGCTTCCGGCCTGTCTCGTATCGACTGATCGCCGTGTTATGGCGAAATCCGAGAATCCGAGCAAGCTGGTACTGGGTCAGCCCTTTCTTGATCCGGAGATCTCTCAGCCGTATATTCGTTGGTGTTGTTCTCATAGTGTTTAGCTAATAGACCTCTATAGTCATATTAAGCAATTTTGCTTAACTGGTCAAGAATAGGGGATGTGGATAAGCAAAGTTGCTTAATCTTTACTAATTTGCTATACTTCAATTAACAGGTCGCAAATAATCGATTAAGCAAAAACAACAAATATGTCATTTGGTTCATATCTAAAACAACAAAGGGAATCGAATAACTGGACTATAAAAGAGCTGGCCGAGCGGCTCGGCTTTTCGTCCAGCTACATCAGCCAGCTGGAGAACGGGACTCGTATCCCATCTCAGAAACAGCTGGCCACTTTCGCTAAGGCCTATCAGCTCCCCGAGGAGGAAGTGAGGAAGCGTTGGACCGAAGGTAAAATCCAACAGGTGAGCATGGAGGGTAATTATAAATTTGATATCAAGGACGTTGGAGAGAAGCGTGTACACGAGGCCGCAAGTAAGCTCGAGCAAGGACTTGAGGAGTTGAAAAAAACTTTTACGGCTGACGGTCATTTCAAATTGCCGGTTCTCGTAGCAATCCCTATTGACGATCTCGATGGTCATCTAAGTCGAACGACTGATTTTGTCATGCTTCCAAAAGATAACGTTGTGCCAGGTCATCGAGTATTCGGGCTTCGAGTGTCCGACCTCACACTCCCTGACGCAGGTATCCTTTCCGGAGATTTCATCGTCCTTGATGCCGATGCACCTCCAAAAAATGGCGACATTGTGATCATGAGCACACCGGATGGTCTGGCAATGACCTACTACCACGAACGGGGCGAACATCTTGAGCTCCGGCCGGAGAAGGAAGGATTCAAAAAAACCTACCATCTCAAGGAGAGCAAGATGATAGGTCGATTAATTTATCACTTAAAAAAATATTAACCCAACAGGGCTCTCAATCCGAGAGCCCTGCCGCTTTTATAGAAACAAAACTATGAGCACAAATTATTTAATCTACGGCCGTGTCTCTACCTCTCGTCAGGCCGAGCGAGAACTCAGTATTCCGGCGCAGGTCAAAGCATGCCAAAAGTACGGAATGGATCACCATTGGACTCTTGCACCGGATGGCATTTACGAGGAGAAAGGTGAATCGGCTCGAACGGTCGAACGTCCACAGCTTCAGAAAATGCTTCACCGGGCTAAGACCGATGCCAAGATTGATGTTATCTTGATGCACAAACTTGATCGTATGTGTCGCAATGTTGCTGACTATGCGGCCATCAAAATGATGCTTAAAAAGCATGACGTTCGTCTGATCTCGGTGGTCGAGCAATTCGATGAATCTTTCTCTGGCGAGCTCGTCGAGAACATCATGTCGTCAATCGCTCAATGGACTTCCCAGAATATCAGCTGGGAGGTCAGAAAAGGCCTCAAGGAGGCGGTAGAGCGTGGACGGTTCCCCGGATACGCACCGACTGGCTATTTGAACGATAAGAAAACAAAATCACTCATTGTCGATCCTCTGCGAGCACCGTTCGTAAAGATGGCATTTGAGTTCTACGCCACCGGCAAGTACAGCTACGATTCGCTTGCGGCCGAGCTTGCCAAGCGTGGCTTCAAAAGTAAGTACGGCAATCTGGTGAGACGAACATCGATTGAGCATATCCTTATGAACCCGATCTACTACGGTCTCGTTAAAACTCGTTCGGCAACGTGTCAGTCGAGTTTTCCTACACTCATCACCAAAAAGCTCTTTGACGACGTTCAGGAGATCATCCAACAGCACAATCACTCTGCCGATCGCAGTCGCAAGCACTCTTATCCGATGGCGGGTTTTATGCGATGTGCGGTCTGTGGTTCTACTCTTTGCGGACAAACGCAAAAGGGTCATCTCTACTACGCATGCACCCACTGGAATGATAAAACTTGCTCGGAGCGTAAATACATACGCTGGGAGTCGGTTGAGGAACAGGTTGCAATGCATCTCTCAAGGGTGCAATTACCAGATCGGTTTAAGAAGGTCTTGGATGCTTACTTTCAACACTTCGCCAAAGAGCGAATGGGTCAGGAAGAAAGGGAGAGAAAGACTCTCAGGCAGGAGCTGGTAAGAGTGCAACAGCAGATCCGCAACATTGTCGTGGATCGCTCAAAACGCATCATAGACGCAGACGTGTTTATAAAGATTCAGGACGAGCTCTTAAAGGAGAAAGAGATGTATCAGGAACGCTTGTCGATCCTTGAGGGTAAGTCTGACAAATTTGTGCAGAAGTTTAATGAGATACTCGATTTTACGGATCATGCCGATAAGGTATTCCGAACCAGTGGCATGCATCAGAAGCGAACACTGGTAAAGCTCTGCTTTGAGGGCTTCACAGTGCAAAATCAAAAACTGACGCCTATTTGGACGCCAGTCTTTGATGTTCTTATGGACTTAAACTCTAGCAACTTCGATCCCCCAAAAGTCGGCGGCAAGGGCTCGAAAATCGCCTCGAAAACCCTTGCCGTGACTAAAGTTCAAAGTTGCCAATCTGGCGGAGAGGGAGGGATTCGAACCCTCGATGGGATTTCTCCCATACAGCATTTCGAGTGCTGCGCTTTCGACCACTCAGCCACCTCTCCAAAATAAAACAACCTTTCGACCACTTCCGCTCATCGGCAAAGCCGTGAGCGGACCCGCTCGCTCTGACGAGCGGGCAGCCACCTCTCCAAAATAAAACAACCTTTCGACCACTTCCGCTCATCGGCAAAGCCGTGAGCGGACCCGCTCGCTCTGACGAGCGGGCAGCCACCTCTCCAAGACGGGACTACGTTATCAATTTTCCTTGATTATTGCAAGAATTGTTTCAAAAACTCTTCGGAAAACTCCAAGCGATATTTTTTACAAATTTGTCGGCAACGGTAACGTAGCTGGACTTGCGGATTAGCAAAAGTCGACTTGGTGCGATAAAGCTGTCGCTCTAACTCAGCCCGATATTCATTCATTTCATCAATGGCGTATTGCCGACGAATTTTCTCGTCTACCTCTTTTGCTCGATGGTCATAACCTTCATCAGTATCAGGTTGATCTAAATATTGTTGGCGCAAATCTTCTCCCCATTCCATATATTTATAATTAGTATTATTTTTCTTTTTCAATTTGTTCGATCAAAAAGTCTAAACTGCTTTGCCAAATGTTTATATCGCCGGATAATTTTTTTAAAGAATCGGCCGACATATTATTTATCCGCCATAACAATTTTTCTTGATCTGCCGGATCGCTCATTTTACTTAGTCTATTACTCAATTCAGCCGTTTGCTCTCGACCTAGGATTTCTGCGGCCGTAGCTGTCAAGTCAATTGACTTGAACAATCCTTCACCTTCAACAACCCCCATGTCGGCTAGACGTTCTTGCTCAGAGTCAGAAGGAGCTTCTTGCCACCACTGATCACTTCTTTCATTTTCTTCTCCGTCTTTTTGATCTACCTCCTGCCAAGTGTCTATTTCCTCTTCAACCCAATCACTCAACGGTACTAACATATCACGGCCTTCAGAATTTTTTAAAGCTAGTAAATTTTTACCGGCCCGACCACCATAAATATAAAAACCAGCTTCATAAGCGTCAATGATCTTTTCCCAATCTTCAAAATTTATCGGACCAAAATCGGCGCTGATTTTATCTGAAGTATTATTTTTTATATCGTCCAAATTCTTCTCATTTTCGCGGTTACTTTCTTGTTGCTCAATATGATCATTTAAAACATCTTCGGCTGAAAATTGTTCCGGCGATTGCGGGCGTTCACGACCACCAGCCGCTAGCAAAGCCGCCGTTACCCCACCGACAATACCAGCGCCTTTGGCGGTTTTTTTGAGCCAACTTTTTTTATCATCCCTTTTTTCTTCCGGGGGGATATAACCGCCACGTTCAGGATTCATAAGCTAAAGCTATTACTACCCACCATAACACGGCCAAATCATTTTTGAAATATGGCACATCGACAAGACCGTGAACAACTAATATAACAACAGCCATAAGAATGCCAATACCGTATGCCGTATGGCGTATGGCGTATGCCGTATGGCGCAGAGCGGCAAATAACATTCCCAAAAAAACCAACATTCCAGCCAGACCAATTTCCACCCAAAAATTAAATAAAATATTATGCGGATATAAAAATATTTCTAAGTGTTTGGCCGAGTGATACGGGATCATGGCCGTTTGATAACCGCCCAAACCCACACCCAACAGCCAATGATCTTTAATCAGTTGCCACGTCTCACTCCACATTGTCAGTCGCACTTGACCAGACCAGTCGCGCAATAGCAGGACGTCGCTGATGGATGAAGGAAAGCTTTGCCAGGCGACAAATACTCCACCGAGGATGAGCAGTATAATTGTCGGCCAACGAGTGTAACGAGTGATAAGTAAGGCGATGAACAGTGCGGCGACTAACGCCACGAGCGCGCCGTCAGACTTGGCTAAGATAATCGCGATCATACCGCTGATGATAACAAGACAAGAGACAAGGACTGCCGGCCATTGTTTAGCGTGCCAGCGATCGACGAGTAAACCGATTAATAAACCAATGATCGGCGCGACAAACAAACCGATAGCATTGGGATAGCTATAAAAGCTGGTCACGCGTTGCCCCTCACCACCCAACCAATAATCAACCGGCACCAAAAAACCTCCGGCCAAATATTGAAAGATCGCAAACAGAGAAATCGCAGTGGCTGGCACGGCCAGCGCCCACACGACTCGACGAAATTGATCAGCGGTTTTGATGGTAGAAATAAACACAATGGCAAATAAAATCGGTTCGATAAAATAAGCCTTCCAATAACCGGCGGCGGCCGGCCAATCGGTGGCGACAAAAACCGCCATGGTGGCCATAACGACAACCGCGATCATTGCCCAGCGTAGGGAGGACAATCCTAGGGTTGTCCCTATGGGGGTGATGGCCGGCCGCCGCCACAACCAAACAGCCACGACGGTCAAGATCAAAAATTCCAACAACGTAAAGGGAATACCACCGAGCGTGAAGCGCAGGCCGTAGGCCGGCAAACAAGCCAAAACAATATATACACCCCAGTCGAGGTGGCGATAGGTCAGATAACCGACCAATAGAGCAAGTAAAATCGATGAGGCGATAATCATCTCACGGACGACTTAAAATTTCTTTGAGTAATTTTTTGTCATAACCGTTTAATAAATACAAGACTGTCGGATAAACGACCGCCCCGACGGCGATGGTCAATAACAACGGCATAATCGGCTCGACAAACCAAACAGCCGCGGCCATGATCAGAGCGGCAGCTACGGCTTTAAAAAATATTTTTAATCGTGGTCGATAGCCAACGGCTTGATAAATGACCCACATGGCATAACAACTAACAAAACTTTCTACAACCAATGTCATGATGGCCGCGCCCCAATATGAATACAACGGGATTAAAACAAAATATCCGGCTAAGCCAATGACCGCCGCCGCCACAAAGCCCCAGAGCATGGTTTTTTGTAATTTGGCCGCCACGATAGCGTAAGTGAAAACATTGGTAAAAAATATTGCCCCCGTAGCAAAAATTAAAATTTGCAACAGTGGCCCAGCGTCGGCAAATTCTGATCCGGCCACCAACATCATGACTGGCGTGCCCAATAAAAACAACCCGGCCACCATTGGCATAGCAATTATGGCCGTGGCGTCAAAAGCTTTTTGGATAGCATCTTTAAAAGAAGCTAAATTTTTGCTGGCCCAGGTCGCCGAATAGATCGGCAAAATCAAACCCATAAACAAATAAGTGATCTGGGTCAAAACTTCCAAGACTTTATAAGTCGCCCCGTAAATCCCGACTTCGGCCGCCGGTCGATATAGCGACAAAATGACCGTATCGGCTTTGAAATATAATAAATTAAAAACAATCGAGATGGCGATCGGCCAACTACGGCGCAAAGCCTCAACCCAGACTGTTTTGTCCCAAGACAAGTGAAGATGAAAAGATTTTTTTATTTTAACAAAAGTTATAAAAAAGTTGACTAAACTGCCGACGACGATCACGCTCATGACTGGCAAAAATCCCGCGTCGTAAAACATGACCGCGGCAATACCCGCGACTAAAACCACTCGACTAATAACTTCGGCCACCGCCACGGTCAACATTTTTAACTGCTTCTGAAATAGACCGATAATAATTTGGTTTAGCGAAATAAAGAAAAAGGATAGCGTCGTTAAAGCAATACCGGTTTTGACCACTGCCGGATAAGGAAAGAGTAAAGCTAACAATGGCGCACTGCCCAAAATAACCGCCGCACTGATAAGCCTTAGAGTAAAAATATTGCTGGCGATCTTTTGTTGATTTTTTTCATCTTCAGCCGTCATCTGAATCACCACCAACGACAAGCCCATATCCACCACGATGCCAAAAAATTGTAAAAAGGCAATGATCGTTGTGTAGTGACCAAAGCCCGTCGGCCCCAAATAACGCGTCATCATGGCCACAGCCACTAAACCTAAGATCGTACTGATAACTTTACCAGTGATTTGTAAGGCGGTGTTGTGGGCGATTTTTTTGGCTAATGACATGAGGCTAAAGCTTGGCGGTTGATTGATCGGTCAGGTCGGGTTGCCGACGTTTGGCTTGCTCAACTAGCTCCATAATGCGTCGAGCGACGGCGTCGGGATGGGCGATTTGTTGGAGCTGAGTATTTTGGACCGTGCCGGCTGATTGGGCCACGACATCACCATAGCGCAAAATCGTCGGCAAAAATCCGGTCACGGCCGAAGTCACGTCTTGAATCCGATACAGTTGCTGTTCTGATGAACGTCGTGAAAAAGTCCCCTTTTGCTCGAGCGAAACGATCCGACGATCAGTCACGATCCAAACATCGAGCCAGTAATCAATAAAGGTGGCAAAAAAATAAACCCAGATATAAAAATAATAAATACTGCCCAAGCAAAATAATAATGGTTTAGAGACCGGTCCTACTAATAAAGAAGCAAATTCGCGAGACAAAAACGACTCCACCACTATCGGCACGGCTAGCAATAGCAAAAATAATAAAACATCAAAAAGCATAATAACGCCGTGACGACGCAAAACCATTTCAACTTTTTCATCGGAGGTTAGGTCGGGCACATAAATTTTAACTAAACGCATTGAGGTCATAGTGTTGGAATGTCAAACCAGCCCCCGGGTATAATCTGCCAATCCACCTGCCAATTAAAACCAGACACCGTGACTAAAGACGTTAGTAAAATAGCGGCCGTGCCTAAAGCAAATATAGTCGTGACTAAAAAGGCCGTAAAACTGTAAAAAGAAAAACGCGCCATGTGATAAATGTTAAAAAAAGCCAAAACTACGCCAATGACTAAAATGAGTAAATATAAATAAAGAAAATAAATCAACGGAATAGCCATATCAAATGATCATTTTTTGCGTAGCCGTCTTGTGACGACCCAGATGACTGTAAGCCAAATCCGTGGCCATGCGTCCCCGCGGCGTGCGTGACAAAAAACCCATTTGCATTAAAAACGGCTCATAAACATCTTCGATGGTTTCAACCTCTTCGGAGATGGCCGCCGCGATTGTGCCCAGACCGACCGGCCCACCGGCAAATTTATCAATGATGACTTCGAGCAAACGACGATCGACAGCGTCCAAACCAAAACCATCAACCTCAAGCATATCCAAAGCTTGATTGGTTGACTCGACGGTGATCGTGCCACTGCCTTTGATTTCCGCAAAGTCGCGGACGCGTTTGAGTAAGCGGTTGGCGATGCGCGGCGTCTTGCGAGCCCGACTGGCGATCAGCGCGCCGGCGGCTGGCTGACAATCAATGTTTAATATTTTGGCTGATCGTTTAATAATTTTTTCAATTTCATCATCTTGATAAAAATCCAAATGATAAATATTGCCAAAACGATCGCGCAACGGCGATGACAGCGAGCCAACTTTGGTCGTAGCGCCAATGATCGTAAATTTTGGCAAAGCCAAGCGCAAGGTTTTGGCCGACGGTCCTTTGCCGATGACAATATCTAGAGCGTAATCTTCCATGGCCGGATACAATATTTCTTCCACAACTTTATTTAGACGATGAATTTCGTCGATAAACAAGACATCGCCATCGGCTAAATTGGTCAAAATGGCCGCTAGGTCGCCCGAGCGTTCAATCGCCGGACCGGAAGTCACGCGAATATTAGCCCCCATTTCACTGGCAATGATGTGAGCCAAGGTGGTTTTACCCAAGCCCGGCGGACCATAAAGCAAAACATGCTCAAGCGGCTCGCCACGTTTTTTGGCCGCGGCCATAAAAATCTCTAGATTGTTTTTGATCTTTTGTTGGCCGACATATTCAGCTAAAGTTTTAGGCCGCAAACCGACCTCGAGCTCGATTTCATTATCGGCTTCACTGGGAGCGACCAGACGATCGTCAGAAGTAATCATATAGTGCTAGTTTAGCTTTTTTATGAGCAAAAAACAAGCCAAATAAATCCCGTCGCTCGCGAACGACGGGATAAAAAAACCGTTTTTGGTAAAACGGTTAAAGCGCAACGACTCCTTCGCAGCATGGCGTGATGTTTTGTCCCATCGGCGTCTCCCCCCAGTGTAGGGGCTCGACGACGATAGCGCCATCTTCTCCACGCCGAATCGTCGTGATGTGATTGGTGCCGACACACGAGCCGATCAGTGACATCGAGACACTGTTCAGCAGTCGAGGATAGGCCAGGGCCAAGCAGACACCCTCAGCCAGCGTCAGGCCGCGAGCCTTTGAACCATACTGCTGATTGGTGTTTTTGAGAATCTTATCCGCCATATACGGCGGGACGCGCAGCAGAGATTCCCAGCTCAACGTCAGACCGCAAATCACATACGGCCGAGTCGGCACGGCCTCAAAGTCGGAGACGTGATCAACTTCATGGCGCCGGACCATATTCGACCCGACGACTCTTTGACTCCGCATGGGGATTACGGCGCAAACTTGCAAAGGCAGATCATTTTGCCCAGCTTGCTCGGTCAGCTTGCGACAGTGATCCAACAGCCTTTTGTCAGTCCAGCGCATGACGGCAGCCGCACCGGCGTCGGCCAAGATTTGCCACTGTGTTGGCAAGGCCGTAGTCAGATCATGTTGGTCAGAAAATGGACCAACATCCTTGCGACAAGCTTTCATCCAAAACCTCCTGTGATGTGGTGACCAAAAAGAACGGCTCTATCAAAAAACCTCGCCGAAGCGAGGTTTGTGGTAATCGCTAACTGCTCTCTGTATCTAAGCCACAAAAACCTCGCGCCGTGAGGCGATAATCAAGCTGACAATCAAACCGAGATTGTAACTTAGCATATTATTTTGTAATTTACTCTGGCCATAATGTTTTGTCAATAATCTTGCAAAATTAGGGTGGTTGTGATTAGATGCGACCAGATCTTCACAACCCATAAAGGAGGTTGCCGTGACAGACCACATGATGATCCCGCGGCCGATCGATGGCCATGTCCATTTTCGCGACCACGCCATGCTGACAGCCGTCGCGCCGCTGACGGCCAGAGATTTCGCCGCCGCCGTGGTCATGCCCAACCTGACGCCGCCGATCACCACGGCGGTCGAAGCGAGGACGTACAAACAGAGCATCATCGACGCTTGCCGAATGGCCGGTCATCATGACTTCCAACCACTGATGACCATATATCTGACCGACGACACAAAGCCGGACATGATCGAGCAAGCTCATCAGGCCGGAGTCTTTGCCGTCAAGGTCTACCCGCGCGGCATGACGACCAATTCTTCGTCCGGGCCGGCCGATCTGGCCGCTCGTCACATCGGCAAAGTGCTGGCCGCCATGTCCGATCTGGACATGCCTCTGCTCATCCATGGCGAGCACGCCACGCCTGACTCAACGATCATGGATCGTGAGAGCAATTTTCTGCCGATGTTTGTCGAGTTGATCAAAAAATTCGACAAACTGCGCGTCGTGCTCGAACACGTCTCGACCAAGGCGGGCGTCGAAATGATCAAGTCGGCTCGAACCGGCGTGGCGGCCACCATCACGCTTCATCATCTCATCTGTACGCTCGATGATGTCATCGGCACCGGCACGCGGCCGCACAATATGTGCATGCCCGTACCAAAAAACCCCGGCGACCGGCGGGCTTTGCAAGAAGTCGTATTCGACGGCCATCCCCGATTTATGCTGGGCTCCGACTCGGCGCCGCATCTGCGGATCAAAAAAGAATCGGGCCATGGCTCGTGTGGGGTGTTTTCCGCGCCGGTCTTACTGCCCGGACTGGCAGAGATCTTTAATACATACAACGTCTTGGGCGGACTGGCCGGCTTTACCTCCGGTTTTTTCCGGGAGTTTCACAAACTCCCAGCCACCGACCAGACCATCGAACTGTACGTCGACCCCTGGATGGTGCCGGCCGAAATCGCCGGCGTCGTGCCTTTCTGGAGCGGCGAAACTCTGGAGTGGCGCGTGGCCTGAGCGTCTATTCTAAACCCCGTGGTTTTTACCAATTGGGGTTTTTTAATAAAAAAACTCCATCCTTCACGGATGGGTTTTGTGGTGCCGAGAGCGGGAATCGAACCCGCACGAGATTTAATTCTCAAAGGATTTTAAGTCCTTCGCGTCTACCAGTTCCGCCACCTCGGCTTAATCTTTATATTTTTTTATAATTTCTAATTTTTCTAAATAACCTTTGGGTGATTTTAAATGATCTTCATATTTTCTAGCTTGGCTTAAATTTTCAAATTCTCTCATGAATATTGGTTCAAATTGTTTATAGGCCTTAGTAGACCTAACAGCTCCTTTATTATGTTTTTCTAATCGCTTGTTAAGATCTTTAGTGCAACCAATATAAAACCAATTCTTATTTTTTGATTTTAATATATAAACATAATATTTCATAAAGCGTCTACCCCCGAAGGGGTCCCTTCGGGACAGTTCCGCCACCTCGGCTCAAAAAAAGTAGTTAGCAATTCGTATTTTGTAATTAGGGCAACGGCCTTATCATAACATCCTAACTACTAACTACAAATTACCAACTACTCTTTAATGTCATTGGAGCGGCGAATCCCGCCTTGCGGGACGACCTCTCTATTTTTTATTGGAGCGGCGAACCGGACTCGAACCGGCGACCTCTTCCTTGGCAAGGAAGCGTTCTACCAACTGAACTACCGCCGCATAACTTACTAATGTATAATGACAGCGATAATCGTAAGCGATTTTTAAACCAATGTCAATACAAGCTAAATTAAGAAAAATAGTCGATTTTTACTCGGCCCAGCACTGGCTGACCGGTTTTATTTTGTTTTATATCATTGTGGTTGGCGCTCTAGTTTCTTACAAATACTACGTTTTAGGTTATAACGCCCTAGACCTGAGTATTATCAATCAAGCTTTTTATAACACCGCTCACGGCGCGCCCTTTGCCTCATCCATCCACCCCAGCTCTTATCTGGGCGATCACTTTTCGCCGATCTTGCTCTTGCTCTTGCCATTTTATGTCCTACTGGGTCAAAGCGCTTGGGGCCTAGTCATCATACAAGTAATATTAATTAGTTTGGGTGCCATGCCGCTGTATTTGATCGCTAAAAAAATTTGGTCAAAAGAAAAGGTTGCACTGCTGGCCGTAATATTTTATCTTTTTAATCCGGTTGTTTTAAACGCGGCTTTTTATGAATTTCATTTTTTATCTTTGGTGCCGTTGTTGGGTTTTGGGTTGTTTTATTTTTGGTTAGAAAAAAAATACTGGCCATTTTTTTTGACCGCCATTTTACTGTTGTTGGTTCGCGAAGACATGGCTTTAGTTTTAGCCAGCTTGGGTATTTTTATATTTTTTGACGACTGGAAAAATCAGCAAAAAATAAATTGGGCCTGGCTGATGCCGATTTTTGCTCTAAGCGCTTTTTGGTTGGTAGCCAGTTTAAAAATCATCGCTTATTTTAACCCCGACACTCATTACAAATTTTTTATTTATTACAGTTGGCTGGGTAACGGCTGGTGGGAAATTTTACAAACTTCTTTTCTTAAGCCCGGTTTGCTATTGAAACATTTTTTGACGATCGGCAATCTGGAAATGGTCTTGGGCTTGTTGTTGTCCTGTTTGTTTTTGCCCTTACTCAAACCACATTACTGGTGGCTGTCGAGCTTGCCGTTACTGCCAATTATTTTGGGCGCACCGGGCGGCGGAGCTTTAATCTTTCAAACTCATTACGCCCTACCCTTGATGATCGGTCTTTTCGTCAGCTCGCTTTACGCCGCACCGGTTTTATTAAAACGCTATCCCGATCATCATAATTTTATTTTGATCATGGCCGGGGTTTGTCTGCTCTATACCACAATTATGATCGGACCAAATATTTTACAAACCTCGCGGCCGCTAAATGTCATAACAGCTCAAAAAGCCCTACTCGACAAAATCCCAGCCCAAGCCGGCGTGGTCGCCAGTTATGAATTTTTGCCCGCTCTGTCCAGTCGTCCAAACGTCGTAGCTTTAAATTACGTCTTTATCGGTCAACAACAATATTCCCAGCAAAAATTTACGCTCAGTGATGACATTGACTACGCCATCATCAATTTTGACGAAATCTTAACTTATCAATTGCAATATTGGCCAAACAATTTTTACCGCCCGGCCTTGCTAAACAGCACCGACAATTTACAAAATTTTTTGATCACCAAAAACTTTCGTCTCGTTGAGGCGGTCGATAGTGTTTTTTTACTGCAAAAAAATACTGACAAAAATCCCCTACCAATCAACATTCAAGATTATCAAAATCAAAAATCTCTGGCTGACTGCCAAAGATTATTCCCGCCCACCAGCCAATTAGATTTTAGTTGTGATTTTCAAAACGCCAAATCTCAAGATACTGTCACAGCTTGGCAAGTGCGATTGGTTGATAACCACGATCAAACCACCGCCAGTCGACTCCTGCCCATCGCCTACGGTCTAGCCGATATCTTTTCTCCTTCTCGACAATCAACTCGGAGCGATTATCATTTATCTTGGCCCCAACCACAATCTAGCGATATAAAATTTTGTTTGGATTTGGTCAAAATCATCGGAGGTGTACAAATCAACGCCAGTCGCGGCTTGGCCCCCGTCAGTGACTCACTGACCAGCTTGCAGACAAATTGTTTTACTCTAGACGATAAATAGTCAAGCTTGGACTGATCCACGCCGGCTGTAAGTATTTTTTTTGTCCGGGCAAAAATGAGCTGGTTTTGGCAGTTTGTTGATCAAACCACAAATAGTCAACTCCCATTTGGTGTAGCCAATTTTTTTTATGTTCATCATCATCGTTGCTCGACAAAAAATCTTGCCAAGCTTGAGATTTTTTTTCAAAATCAATCGTTTGATGACCATGCCCGACAAAAACTCGTCGGCCGCTAAAAGCCGGCAGCAAATTACCCAGACTGGGTTCAGCCAAGATCGCACTATCGACCAAAGTGTTGTTGGCTAGCCAGCGCGCGCCATTGTAATAATCTTGGGGTAAATAATTTGGCAAAGTGTAATTTTGATAACTATAAATATCTTGAGCCACAATAGTTATATTGGTTAAAAATAATCCGCCGCCCACAATCCAAATAAAAATCGCCCGCCAGACAAAACGATTTTTTAAAAACAATAATATGTCCCAACCACCGCGCGCGGCCAATAAGCTTAAGGGGATATGCAAACCATTGCTAAAACGTCTGGCAATATCTAGAGGCGCGCTTAACAATAAAACAGCGCTGACTAACCACAATATTATCATCAGCCAACACTGATTAATGTCTTTTTTTATTTTCACCAGACCGATAACGGCCAAGGGGATGAGCCAGCCATAGCCCAACAACCAATTTATCAAGGGCGGGGTCAAGGTGATGTTGCGCGCCGCCCAACCGGCCATGACACTTTCCGTTAAAACAAAGTGTTGATAATAAAAAATCACTGGTACGATACCCGCGGCTGTTAATGTCAAATTGACCAGTTGTTGGCGAGTCGTTGTTTTATAAAAAATTTGCCCAATCAACCACAGGCCGCCTACGACAGTGACAATAAAAACATCATAGGGGTGCAAAAGCGCCAACAGGCCACTGGCCAACGGCAACCACCATTGATACTTTTTTTCTAGCCAAGAAAACATTATGACCACCAACAATAATTGACTGACGATAAAGAGTGGCGAATGGTAAAGCGTCAAAAAAGTGTTAGCTTCCGACACCCACAAATCAATCGGTGCCCGATAAAAAATTTCCGACCAACTTTGCAAGGCTCCGGATTGCAAAAAAGCCCAAGTTCCCCAACCAGAGCTGGCCCCCACCACCAACAAAGCCATAAGACGCTGACGACTATCGGCAAACATTTTGCCGGTCAACCAGTAAAGAGCCGCCAACAACAAACCGCCCGACAAAGCCCGAGCCAGATGAAAGATTATGATCGGCGATAACGTTGTCAGACGACTAATATTGCCCAACACCCACCACAACGGACTAAACAACACCGCGCGTTGATTTTCAGATGTATACAGATTAAGTGATAAAAAATTTCCTTGGCGGGCTTGTTCGATCGACGACAAATAGACAGGATAATCGTAAGTTTGAGTGAAATTTGTCCCGGTAAAAACATATTCGTCATTGGCTCGCCATGCCCCAATTAATTGCGGAGCAACGCTTAAAAGTATCAGCCCGATGATGATCAAGCAAACGACATTTCTTTCTTTCTTTTCTTTAAAGAGTGGCATAATATTTTTTTATCAGTATTTCGCCCGACCACCACAAAGTTAAAATCGTTGTCAGCAATGCTAGAGGCAAAAAATTATACAACAGAGCCGCGGCCGTAAATACAAACACCCAGCGATGATTAACAATCGGATTTATAATCAACAACACCATGGGCAAAATAAAATACCACGGCTGGCTGTAGCCCAAAAACGTCACAAAGGGCAACAGTATCACAATCAGGAAGTCGGCTAGTAAGTTGTTTATTGTTGGCGGTAGGCGTCTGGCTAAGAGCCAAAAATAAACAACCAAAAATAATATCTTGCTCCACCACCAAACATTAACCGAAAAACCACCGACCATCGACCACCACCATGGCCAACGCTGAACAATTTGTAGTTGGCTCATGATACTCAGCCCGCTAAACGTTTCTAGGCCGGCCCACCAGGGCGCAAACAACACCACGGCTACGACGACCGACAAAACAGCGCCGGCCAGAGCTAGGCGGCGGCCGGCCGTGCGCCACAAATAAACCAACAGCACTGGCCACAAAAATATTGTCGAATATTTTACCAACACCGACATCATCAACAATGGTAATGACCAAAAAGGTTTTTTGTACAACAAACTAGTCAAAGCCGCTAAAACAAAAAACACTGCTACGATATCATTGTGGCCATGAATTACCACCTCCAATAATATAAAGGGCGAAAGCAAATACAAAAAAAGTTTTTTCTCTATTTGGGCTGGCGATAATTTTTTGCCAATCAAATATATTAAATAACCAGTCAGGGCGAAAAATGTCACGGCCATGATTTTTAGTGACAGCACCGCCACTACAACACTGTTCGCCAGACTGGCCACAAAAGGCCAAGCCAACACCAACCAAGCCGGACCATAAGCCATGGCGTAGGGCCGCCAAGCTTGAATGACATAACCAGAATTAAAAAATATATCGCCCGACATGCTATCTAACGGCAAAATAAACGGATTGAAACCCGACAAAACCATCTTGGGATAAATAATATACAAATACAGATCAGCCGACAAAAACGGTGGGATAAGCAGTAAAATCAGGGCTGAGAGCGTCGCCACCCCGATCGTCAATTTAACTTGTCGACCTACAACGTAATAACTGGCCACATAGGCCGCCAGCAGAGCAAAAATTATTAATAACCATAGATTGTTAACAGCCGGCGCTTGCGGCGGCAAGTAAGCGGCTTGGCCAACGGCCACCACCAACTTTTGCCACAGCCACAACGTCGCCCACAAAATCAAGGAGATCGTCGCGCCAAATATAAAGAGATGCTTTTTATCAATCATGTTAACAGTATAGCAAATAAAAAAGCACGTCGGGTAAACGCGCTATTAATGCAGACTGATCGCGGCCGGATTGACACACCAGTGGCTGTCGGCCAACTCCCGATAGTCAATCTTCATCGGCCGCATGGTCAAGTTGAGCCGCAACAGGCCCAAAAACTGATCATAATTTCTGACTTCGATCAGCAGACCGCGGCGATTTTCATCATCGTGAAATTTGACGGTGAAAAACCCCTGCACCCGGCCGGTCAGTTGGGTTCGACGATCGTTGAGACAGATCTCGAATTGCCATTCGTCGCCGACCCGGCCGATCCAAAGCGTCGGATCAGCCGAAGCGTCAGCCGCATGGATGACCAACAACGCGCCGGTCGTAGTGTTGCCATCCGGTCGGTTGTAGATGCTCGTCAGGGTTTTATCCGTAACGATCAAAGAACATCTGTTCATGCCCACCTCCGAGTTGTTGTCACTTTAATTGGCCTACCTATCTTTGTCAAATATAAAAGCCCTCGCGGCTTTTCTCCAAGCATGGGAGAGAAAATGCCCGTGAGGGCTAAAACAATGAACGGTTATTTTTAGCCTAGCGGTTAATATTATTTTTGTCTAGGGCTTAAACGATACTGCCAGCTGATTTTTTTGGCCCGCTCAACTTGTGGCTGATCAAAAGGGTCGAGATTTAGCAATAAAGCCAAATAATAAGTCAGGAGTTGCCAAAAAGCTAAAAATTCAGCCGCTGATTCAACGTTCCACTTGTCGATATCAATGACCACGTGAGGAATTTTATTTTCTTCAGTATTTTTTATGACCGCCTCGACGTCGGCCGACAAACCACCAGCCAACGATCGACCGTCGAGCTGGCCCAAAACGCCGTCACGATATGGTAAATTTTTTAAATTTTTAGCGATCATGATCTTTTTATCATCAACAAAATTTAATTGTCGGACAAAAAACCCGACGACGTTTTGTTGCCCGCCAAAAAATCGCTGATTGGTATGATGTTGGGTTTCCGGCCCAGCGTCGCCAAAGATCGTAAAGCCACGACCCAACTGACCAGTACTTTCGTGAATCAATTGGACAAGCAGAGGCAAAAAGCCACTGACATACTGCGAATAAATCGGGGTAAAAATTTCTGAATAACCGCCGGCGTTGAGCTGGGCTAAAAATTGAGCGACAGTTAAAGCCGATTGGCGATATTTTTTGTAAGCCGCCACGACGTCATTGTTAAATTTTTCCACGTCCAAACCCAACCAACTTGCCGGGGCTAACGTCGAGCTGGTCCGACCCGAAAATCGTCCAGAGATCGGCGGATGAACAATAATAGGAAAATTATAATTTTGAGCAATATTTACTAACGGGTTACCATCATCTTGTGTTATGACAACGATCTGGCTATATTTTTTGGCAATAAAATACAGTAATGGCTCGAGCGAGTTTATGTTAGTCCCCGATTTAGAGACAGCAAAAATCAAAGTGTTGGCCGCTGGGCACTGCCGACTGATTTGTGCCAAATAATCGGGCTGACCAGAAGAGACAAAGAAAAATTTTGGGGCCTTGGGATAAAAATGCGACAAGCTGTTGACCAAAGCCAAAGTCGTGTTGCGCGATCCGCCGTTAGCTACGACGATTATCTGTTTAATGTTTTTAAACTTTTTATTGACTTGTTTGAGTCTGGCAAAGTCCGGCCGATGAGTTACAAAATCAGGCGCTTTAAGGGCCGCAAGCTGACGAGATTTTTTTTGCCATTCCCCTGACTGGCGTAACGGGGCAAAGTTTTTGATTTTTATTTTTAGCATAAGTGGTGCTTTTAGATTATACGTCAAAATGTTTTCTGTAAAGACCGCCTTGCTTGACGAGCGGGTTATCCTGGAGTAAAAGTAAAGGACGTCCTAACCAATGGAGGGTTCCATGGACAGAGTCCTGACGCTCGCGGAGGCGTTCCCCGATCTGGCGGCCGCCATCGGCCGACGAGAGAGCGCTTCTCTCGACGTACAGCGTTCGTTCTCCATGAGGAAGGTACTGCCGCGCACTGACACTCTTGAGCAGTGCCTGGCCGTCTACCGGTATTACCAGTGGGACCACATCCGCGACTATCACTGGCCAGTGACGAGAGCGGTGAAAAAGATCGTCAGGCGTGCCATTCGGCAGACCAAGACGTTCGCGGACTGGGTGAGCCTCTGCCAGACCATGGAAGGTGGCGCCGACTACTTCCCCGAGGTCTACGAGGGGATGAAAAAGCGGGCGACGACCTGGCAGGAGTGGGAGAGCGTTTTCATCCACGTCTGCCCCTGGTGCACCTCGTACCAGGTCCAGTATAATGCGATGCGCGCCCATCGCGATGTCATCGACAAGCTCGTCGGGCTGGTCGACGATGACTCCAAGCGACTCGCCAGGGCGGTGCAGGCGGCCGAGCTCGCCGACCACCATCCCCAGCTCAATGAGCTACGACAGCGCCTGACCAAGGCCCGCAAATCGCAGGCAGTTCAACAGAAATAATCTCAACGGGAGCTTCAAAATCAGTCGTCCCGTTTTTTTATTTCATCAAAAGTTTATTGACTTTTATCTTCAAATGGTTTAAAAACCCATTATCACGCAGGGGGAGGAGATGTCACGCACATTTGCAGAAATCCGGGACGAGGCCAATCGGATCATCAACGGCCGCGTCAACATGATCCTCATGTTTGACTGGACGACATATCCGATCGGCAAAAAGTATCGTCGCCTGATCAAGGAAGCGGCGGCCAAAGCCCGGTCGCCCGAGGAATTCTGGGAAGCCTATCGCTTCTCCGAAATAAACCAACAGTACGACACGCTCTACAACGCGGTCATCCCCGCTTGGGCCCGCTGGCTGGTCCAAAACCGGCCCGACGACGTCGAAGCCATGCGAGACTTCATGGATCGTCGTGGTCCGTGGATCAACGACTGGCACAAAGAAGTTTGGAGAGTCGCAACGCGACTCGAAGAACTCGGCGTGGAAGTGGCACGATGCGACCGCTTCGATACCATGGCTCGTTGGCACGATCGGGTTGACGAGAAAAAGCGGCGTCATCGTCAGGACAACCGCCAAGGCAACTATATCATTATCAGCGGATAAGAGCGTTCAACGCGAGAAAATCATTTCTCGCTTTTTTATTTTTTTCATCTTGATTTTTGATCATATTTTTGTTAGCCTATAGGCATATTATCTATGTCTGGACACAGTAAGTGGGCGACGACTAAACGCCAAAAATTTGCCGCTGACGCCAAACGCGCCAGCGCTTTTACCAAACTAGCCAAAGCTATCACTTTGGCAGCTCAAGAATTGGGTGGCGATCCTGATACTAATTTTAAATTGCGTTTGGCTATCGACAAGGCCCGAGCGGCCAACATGCCCAAAGACAACATCGATCGAGCCGTCAAACGCGGTACGGGCGAAAACAGCGACGGCGTACAAATCGAAGAAATAGCCTATGAAGGTTTTGGTCCGGCCGGCAGCGCTTTTTATGTCAAAACTTTGACGGACAATCGCAATCGGACCGTGGCGTCAATCAAGCATATTTTTACTCGCCATGGTGGCAGCTTGGGCGGACCCAACAGCGTGGCTTGGATGTTTAGTCAGCGCGGCCTGATCATTTTGGCTGAAACTACCGACACCGACAAAGCCGAATTGGCAGCTATCGAAGCCGGAGCTCAAGACGTCATTGTCGAAGATCAAACCGTTATTGTCATGACCGCTCCATCAGAACTTAATCAAGTCAAAGATCGACTGATAAACGCCGGCTATAAAATCGAACAAGACAATTTGGAATTTATCGCCAACGAAACCCTCGATCTCGACGAGCCGACAACGGAAATCATCAAGCAAATCGTTGAGGCCCTGTCTGACGACGAAGACGTGACGGAAGTTTTTTGCAACGTTAACTATTAAAATTTAATTATGCCCACGATCATCGGTATTGATCCGGGCGTGGCCACCACCGGCTGGGGCGTTATCAAACAAACCACCAGCTCTATCACGGCCGTGGCTTACGGTGTCATAAGTACGCCAGCCAAACAACCTTTGGCCCAAAGACTCATGACGATCGCTGATGATTTTGAAAAATTAATAAAAAAATATCAGCCCGACAAACTAGCCATTGAAGAATTATTTTTTGCCAAAAATGTCACAACCGCTCTGGCCGTCGGTCAGGCTCGAGGCGTGATACTACTTCTTGGTCAACGTCATAAACTACCGATCAGCGAATACACACCCCTACAGGTCAAACAAGCCATTACTTCGTTTGGTCAGGCCGACAAAAAACAAGTGCAAAAAATGGTGGCCGCCCTTCTCCGACTCCAAACCATCCCGCAACCCGACGACGCCGCCGACGCTTTGGCCATCGCCATTACTTGCGCTCATAGTCCCGCTTTGATCCCTCATAAATAAAATATGAAAAAAATTTTTCTAGCCGTCACTCTGACAATTTGGTTGTTGTTACCCAGTTTGGTTGGCGCCCAAAATTTTAATACTATCACCGCCAACGCCGGCGACGATCGTAACGTTTTAGTTAATCGACAAATCGTTTTTTCGGCCGCCAACTCGACGACCGAGCAAAACAAACCGCTGACTTATCGTTGGGAATTTGGTGACGGCAATCGCGCCGAAGGTTTGGAAGTCAGCCACAGTTATCGCGCGCCCGGTACTTACAAGGTCCGACTAACAGTCAGCGACGGCCAAAATCTCAATACCGACGAAACTATTGTCTCGGTCGAAAAAGATATTGTCTTACTCTTGACCGACAAATCAATCAATCAAGATAAGCTGGCTAGTTTGCGTGAATACGCTAATACGCAAAATGTTTTGCTAATAAATATTACAAACCTCGACGACCAGCCCGGCTATATCATCGAAAAACAATTAGCCCAACAGTTTTGGGATAATAAAGAAAACGTCAAGCTGGCTTCATCGATCATCGCTTGGACAGCTGGCACGGTCGGGCAAAACGCTTTGGTCGAAGCCGCCCAAGTTTTGGCCAATCTTGAAGATCCACAAAAAAGCACGGCCGAATACGGTTGGCAAAACAAAAACTTGGCGATCGTCAGCGATCAAAGCCCAACCGCGACTCGCAAAATCGCGCAAAACTTGTTTGACTTACTCAAACCGCGCTTTGTCATTGTCGCTAAAGAGCCGGCCATCAATGCTTTGATCAGCACCACCGACACCGACAAGCTGATCAATCAACTAAAAACCACCGATTCGGAATATCAAATCATTGGCGTGCACAGCAAAGCCGGTGATTCGTTTTTTGGCAAACTTGGCATCATGTCGCAAGCCGTCCAATATATGGTCAATCAGGGCGTAGCTCTCAATACCATATTTTTGATCTTGATCGTACCAGTCATCGCCACGATTATCGCCTTTGCTCGTCAAATCATCGGCTTAAAAACTTTTGGTATTTATCCGTCAACCATTATCACTTTGTCATTTTTAGCTACCGGCCTGCAGCTTGGTTTGTTGTTTTTTGTCATCATCTTGGCGGCTGGTACGGCTACCCGTTTAGCCGGCAAACGCATTCGCTTGCTGTACATGCCTCGCATGGCCCTGGTTTTGATAATTATCAGTTTGGTAATTTTCTTCTTGCTCTTTGTCGGGACCGTTTTAGATCAACCGACAATTACCAACTTATCAATCTTCCCTATTTTATTACTAGTTGTTTTGACGGAAAAATTTATCGCCGCGCAAATCGACCAAGGCAGTCAGACGGCTATCAAGCTGACGGTTGAAACTTTGGCTTTGTCGATAGTTTGTTATGTCATTGCCAGTTGGGAAATCTTTCGGACGCTGTTGTTGGGCTATCCCGAGCTGGTCTTGCTAACCATCTTGATCAATTTCTTAATCGGTCGCTGGAGCGGTTTGCGTCTTATCGAATACATCCGTTTTCGCGATATCATTGCCCATGCTAAACAAACTCAACCCCAGCAATAACTTGCTGGGCATCAACGCTCGTAGTTTGCTGTTTTTGCGGCCCAACAATTTTGCCGACGCTATTCAAATTGCCGACCACAAACTTCAGACTAAAAAAGTTTTGATCAAAGCCAAGGTCCCGGTACCCAAAACCATCGCCGTCATTAGGCGTCGTGTTGATTTGTTTAATTTTGACTGGGACAAGTTGCCCAAAAGTTTTGTCTTAAAGCCGGCCTTGGGCATGATGGGCGAAGGTATTGTTATCGCCTACGGCCAAAAGAAAAATGGTAATTGGGTTCGTTTGGGCGGACAAGAAATGAGTCGCGACGATTTGTTTCGTCACATCTTAGACATTCTCGACGGTGAATTTAATAAAGCCAGTTTACCTGATGTCGCCTTTTTTGAAGAAAGACTCAAGCTTGATCCTGATTTCAAACTTTATGCTCACAAGGGCCTGCCCGATATTCGCGTTATCGTCTACAACAACATCCCAATCATGGCCATGTTTCGCCTACCGACTCGCAAATCCGGCGGCCGAGCCAATTTAAGTCAGGGTGGTATTGGTATCGGTTTAGATATCGCCACCGGTCAAACGACAAACGCCGTCATCAAGGGCAAATGGTTTGAGCGACCGATCGAAACTTTGCCCGGGACTAATTTGAAATTACGCGGTTTGCAAATCCCCAACTGGGATCGCGTTTTGCACTTGGCTTTGGAAGCGGCCCAAGCTGTCGGCTTGGGTTTTGCCGGCATCGACATTGCTTTTGACAAAGAGCACGGTCCGGTAATTTTGGAAGTTAACGCCCGACCGGGCCTGAGTATCCAAAACGCCAATTTGGCTCCTCTGTATTTACGCCTACAGCGCGTCGAGGGTTTGAAGGTCAACAATCACAACAAGGCTATTCAGATCGCCAAAGATTTGTTTGGCAATGTTATCGAAAAAGAAGTCCAAGAAATTTCCGGTCGCAAAGTCATTGGTCGGATCGAAAAAGTCGCCATCTTTCATCCGCAAACCGGCGAAAAACATTTGGTCAATGCCAAAATAGACACGGGCGCCGACTCGTCGTCAATTGATCGCGAGTTGGCTAAAAAATTAGGTTACGAAAAACTTCTAACCGACTTTGACAATTTTCCCAAGCCGGTGGATTTTGATCGCGAGGAAGTAAAATATTTTGACGCCCAGCTAACCAACGAACTGCGCTTGATAAACCCCGACATCGCCAGCGTCAAAATAGTTTATTCGGCCAACGGTCAAACTATTCGACCGGCCGTCAATTTGTCTTTCAACTTGGGCGGTAAAAAGATCGAATCGGTCGTCAGTATCGCCGAGCGCACCCAACTTAATTACTCGATGATCATCGGCCGCAAAGACTTGAAATATTTTTTCATCGACCCGACTAAAAAATAGTATGAAAATTCTCATCGTCGGTCCGACAACTTCAGTCGAAAATAAGCTTTTAGTCCGGGCCGCTCGTCAGGCCGGACATACGGCCAAAATTATTTCTGTCCTCGACACCGCCTTGTTAAAAAAGATTGCTCTGGATTATGACATGGCCTTGATCCGCGGTGTCGTGCCTCACGATCGCCAGACCGCCAGCGTTTTAAAATTTTTACGTCACCACAAAATCCTGATTGTCGACCAAATCCTGACTGATGGCTGGCCGGGCTTTAACAAACTGGCGATGTATCAAAAACTCAAACGACATCACGTTGCCATCCCAACCACCATTCATTTTGGCCGTCAGTCCGACTGTAATCAAAAAAAGCTTTCTCGGATCGGTTGGCCAATCGTGGCTAAAGATATAGAAGGTATGCACGGTCGCCATGTTTTTATTTTACCGGATTGGCCAGCCGCGCAAAATTGGCTTAAAAACAAACCGCTACCTCTAAGACGTTTTGTCTGGCAAAAATTTATCGCCGGTGATTATTACTATCGAGTCTTTATGGTTGGCTCACAAGTAATTGGCGGTTTGCGACGTTTTAGTTTACACTACCAGAGCCAACATCCCGGATTATCATTGTCGGATCGAGCCCACAAAACGATTTTACCAAAAAATGTCACCGACCTAGCTCGACACGCTCATCAAGTCATGGGTTTTGACATTTCCGGCGTCGACATCATGGTCGATCAGGCCGGCCAAGCGGTAGTCTTGGAAGTAAATCGTTGTCCCAAATTTAAAAGACTAACGGCTGTGACAAAAATTGACGTGGCCGGCCAAATAATTAATTACCTGCACAGACTTTATGCTAAAAAGAAGTAATTTTAATCACTACAGCACTTATCTGATCGCCGCCGAAGCCGAACGCCGAGGTGTCAAAGTAAAAAAAATGTTTAGCAGCGGCGTTTTTGCCAAGCATAGTTTGGTCGAGCTGCAATACAAAAAACATTTTGAGGTGATCGTCGGCCAACGCATCAACCAAACCGGCTCGGTGGCTTATTGGCTGACCAAAAACAAACAAGCCACCAAAGTCTTGCTGGAAAAAAATGGCATCGCCACCGCTCAAGGTCAAACCTTTCGACGACGTCAAGCCGATCAAGCTTTGGCTTATGCTAAAAAAATCGGTTTTCCGGTCGTCGTTAAACCTCATGACGGCATCCAAGGCAAAATGGTGTTTGTTGGGCTTAACGACGCCAAGCAAACAGCCAAGGCCATCAAGCAAGTCGCGGCCCGCTATGCTCATTTTTTGGTGGAAAAAGAGTTCAAGGGTTTGGAATATCGGATTTTTGCCACTCGAGAAAAATTTGTAGCCGCAACGCATCGCATACCAGCCAACGTCATTGGTGACGGTAATCACAACATTAAAGAATTGATCAAAATAAAAAATAGCGATCCGCGTCGGGGTTTTGATCACGGTCACGCCTTAGTCGGCATCACCGTCGACGATGAAGTCAAGCGCGTCCTGCGTGAACAAAAACTATCTTTGCGGTCCAAACCCCAAGTTGGGCAGTTTGTTTTTTTGCGTCGCAACTCTAATCTGTCTACCGGTGGCGATAGTATTGATGTGACCACCGCTGTCCATCCGGCCGTAAAAAAATTGGCGGTCAAAACCATCCGAGCCATCCCCGGTCTAGCTTATGCTGGCATTGATTTTTTGACCACCGACGTGACCAAAGCGCCAAAACGTGGTCAATATATAATCATCGAACTCAATGATTCGCCGATGGTCTCGATGCACCACGATCCTTATCAAGGCAAACAACGCGATGCCGCCGGCGCCATCATTGATCTGCTTTTCCCGGAAACCAAAACTAAGAAAAAATAATTTGTGACCGGCAATCCTTATTCAGCCTTTTTGGCCAAACTGGCTAAAGACCGTGGCCTCAAAATAAAGCGTCTCGATCCGCTGGGTAACTTTTATTTGTTTAGCCAAGGTAAAAAAAATCGCTTAGTCCTAGGCGGAGTCTTGAGCGACCAAAGTGGCGCGGCATCAGCTCTGATCGCCAAAAACAAATATGCCACCATCGCCTTACTAAAAGCCGGAGGCTTCCCGACAGCCCTCAATAAATATTGCCACCACCTAGCCGAAGCGCAAAAATTTTTGCGCCAGCATCGTCGCGTTGTCGTCAAACCATTATCGTCTAAGCAAGGTAAAAATATCAGCGTTGATATCACGACACCCCAAGCTTTGCGTCAAGCCATTAAGCTAATTAACAAAAAAAGTTTTTTGGTCGAAAAAATGCTGGTCGGCCGAGACTATCGCCTTTTGGTCATCAACTATCAAAAAGTTTACAGCATCTTGCGCTTGCCGGCCTATGTCGTTGGCGACGGACAACAAACAGTCAGTCAACTCATTGATCAAAAAAATCAGGCCAAACTAATTTATAAAGTCGAGATCCCCAAAGACGCTTTGACTAAAAAATTTCTCAAAGAACAGCATTTGACTTTGACCAGTCGGCCGGTCAAAGACCGGATTATCTACCTGCGCAAGACCGCCAATTTACACACTGGCGGCACGACCGTTGACGTGACAGATCAACTCCCCGCTCGGATCAAAGCTCAGGCCGTGGCGGTGGCCAAATTTTTAAACCTAGCCGTCGTTGGTATCGATGTCATCTCGCCGGATATAAAAAAATCTTTTGGTCGGATCATTGAAGTCAACGCCGATCCGGGTTTGCGCATACATCATTTCCCGCATTTTGGTCGCGCCCAACAACCCGGCCAAGATATTTTAGATCAACTGTTTGGGCCAATAAAAAAATCCTGACAAAACATCAGGATTTCTGAGCGTAAAACATGCCTTCGAAGACCAGCAGCCAGGCGGCCGTGGCCTCGATCAGCCATTCTTGGTCGTGCCACTTGTCGGAGCGACGATAGTCCCAAACCTTGAGAGCCACGGCGGTTTTGACAACGACAATCGTGTCTTGTTCGCCGGTCCAGCCACTCAAACGTTTGATGGTGATGGCTCGCAAAGTGTACCACATCGTCCGACCAACGGCCCGAGCCAGCAGATGTGGTCTCAGGACATTTTTTTGACTCGTGCGATGACGAGTTTTTTTGATTTTCGCCTCGCGAACTCGGACCGTTTGTCGACGGATCGCTTTCATGTCGTCTTGATCGACGAACGACCAACCAGCCAGCCAAACAACCAGATAGGAAAATAGTTTGTTGGCGGCATCCTGAGCGCTGGCCAGATCCCAAGATGTCAGGAAATTTTTCAGGGCGGTTTTTTCACCTTCAGGCAAAACCGACCTGTCGATATCCCCCAAAAGCTTGGCCCGACGAGCTTCCGGCGTGTGCGTGTGCATGTCAGCCTCCCAAAAAGATAGCCGCAGTATAAAACATTGCGACTTGTTGTCAAGGGGCTTTTCCATTATAATTAGCAAAGTTAAGCCTTTATGCCTTTAAATCAACTCAATCGCATTCAGTCCCACAACGACTTGGACAAACCCAGTCGTTTGGGCAAAAAACGTCGTTGGAAAATTAGTCGTTTGTCATACCAGCAACACAATCGTCGTGAACAAATCAAGCTGCTAACCAACTACGCCATTTCTGCCGGCCTAATTTTGGCCGTGGTGGGCTTTTTTGGCTTGGTGATTTTATACGCTTGGACATCACGTCTTTTGCCCGACCCACAAAAACTTTTGGAAAGAAACATCGAGCAAAGCACAACCATTTTGGATCGCAAAGAAGAAACTGTTTTGTATCAAATACACGGCGACATCAATCGCAAGCTGATCAAGCTTCAAGATTTGCCCGACTATGTTAAATGGGCCAGCATTGTGGCCGAAGATGATAATTTTTACAACCACTCAGGTTTTGACGTTGGTGGTATCGTCAAGGCCGGATTTGCCACTATCGGCATCGGGCCACAACGGGGCGGCAGCACCATCACTCAACAATTTGTCAAAAACGCTATCTTGACCAACGAACGGAGCATCATTCGCAAGTTTAAAGAATTGATTTTAGCCTATCGGATCGAAAAGAAATTCGCCAAAGACGAAATTTTACAACTTTATTTCAACGAAATTCCCTACGGCTCGGTGGTTTACGGCATCGAAGCCGCCGCCCAAACTTTTTTCGATAAATCAGCCAAAGACTTAACTCTAGCCGAAGCGGCAATGTTGGCCGGTATTCCACAACGTCCAACTTATTTTTCACCCTACGGTAGTCATCTCGACGAATTAAAAGCCAGGCAAGAATGGATTTTGGATCGTTTGGTAAAATTTGATCATATTAGCAAAGACCAAGCCGCCGCCGCCAAAGCCGAAGAGATAAAATTCAAACCCAAAGAAGAAAGTTTAATCGCGCCACATTTTGTCATGTATGTGCGCGAGTTATTAGCTGAGCAATACGGCGAAACTTTTGTCGAAGAAGGCGGATTGCGCGTGACGACCACACTAGATGTCGATTATCAAAAAGCGGCGGAAAAATCGGTGGCTGATCATTGGCAAAATAATAAAGATAAATACAACGCCGGTAATGCCGCCCTAGTTTCTTTGGACACTAAGACCGGCGACATTATGGCTATGGTTGGTTCGGCTGATTTTTTCAACGAAGATATCGACGGTCAGGTCAACGTCGCCTTGCGACCGCGCCAGCCCGGTTCATCATTTAAACCCTTGGTTTACACGGCGGCTTTTTCTAAAGGCTACACGCCAGAAACAACTCTATATGACGTCGAAACTGTTTTCAAAACGGACATGCAGGACTACGTCCCTCACAACTATGATGGCGGTGAACACGGTCCTGTAAGCATGCGCAGTGCCTTAGCTGGCTCACTCAACATTCCGGCCGTCAAAACATTATATTTAGCCGGCATTGATTATACTTTAAAATTAGCTGAAGACTTGGGCTACACGACATTAAAAGACCGCAGCCGTTTTGGCCTGTCTCTAGTTTTGGGTGGCGGTGAAGTAAAACTTTTGGAACACACAGCGGCTTTTGCGACCATGGCCCAAGAAGGCGAATATCATCCGCCCGTCGCGATTTTGAAAGTCCAAGACGCCAACGGCAAGGTTTTATTTGAACGAGAAAAAGTCGAAACCAAAAAAGTTTTATCACCGGAAATTTTTCGCCTAACTTCTAGCGTGCTATCAGACAACGCCGCTCGAGCTTATATCTTTGGTGAAAATAATTATTTAACGTTGGGCAGCCGACCAGTGGCCGCCAAAACCGGCACGACCAACGATTATCACGACGCTTGGACGATGGGCTATACGCCCAGCTTAGCTACGGGAGTCTGGGTCGGCAACAGCGACAATGCGGCCATGAAACGCGGCGCCGATGGCAGTGTGGTGGCCGCGCCGATCTGGAATCAATTTATGAAAGAAGTTTTGGCTGACAAACCAGTCGAATACTTCAACGCTCCGCCGGCTAACGACGCGACCAAACCGGTTTTGCGCGGCGAAATTGCCGGCATTGCACCAATTAAGATCGACAAGGCTTCGGGCAAATTGGCCACCGAGCTAACACCGCCCGACTACGTCGAAGAGCGTGTCTTTTCTCAACATCATACGATTTTGTACTACGTCGATAAAGACGATCCGCGCGGACCAGCGCCCAAAAATCCGTTGGTTGATCCGCAGTTTGGGACTTGGGAAGAAGGCATCCGAAAATGGGTAGCCAAAAAAGGCTTAGTCGAGAGCAACGACCCTATCCCAACAGAATACGATGACGTTCACACTCCCGACAACAAACCCAATATCACCATCACCTCTCCCAGCCACGGCCAGACCATCAACAGCAACTCTATAAACGCGACCGTGACGGCTTCGGCTAATCGCGGTTTGACGCGAGTCGAATATTGGCTCGACGGTAGTCCGCTGGGCACCGCCACCTCGGCACCTTTTAGTCTCAATATTTCCTTGGTCGACAAAACTAATGGCTTTCACCAGCTCACCGCCAAAGCTTTTGACGACGTCGGCAACAGCGCCGAACAAACAATCGAAGTAAACTTTTTGTTCAACTAAACTATGGCCAAAAAAACCACGCTGGCTATTTTGGGTGCCGGAGACTTTGGCAGCGCCCTAGTTTTATTGTGGACCAAAAAATATCGGGCTGACAAAAACATCACCATTAAAGTCTGGGAAAAATTTAGTCCGGCCAGAAAACTACCCAACAATGTTTTGTTAAGTAAAAACTTAAAAGCGGTTTTAAAAAATAGCGATATTGTGGTCAATGCTTTACCGAGCAAATTTTTACCAGCTTATTTGCCGGCCATTCGTGCCGCCCAGCCAAAATTTTTCGTCAACGCCGCCAAGGGCCTGATCAGTGGTCAGGCCGTCAGCCAACGGGCAAAATTGCCACGGTCAACTGCTTATGCCGTTTTGGCCGGCCCGAATATTGCCAGTCAGCTGGTCGGTAATTTGGCCAAAAATAAAACTTTAGCCAAAAAATTCTCGGCCGTCTTGGCTACTGACAAAAAATCTTTTACCTCTCTAAAACCGTTATTAAATTTCCCGCCCTATCTGACACTGCAACACAGTACCGACGTGGCCGGCGTGGAATGGTCGGGAGTTTTGAAACAACTTTACGCCACGGCTTTTTGTTATCTGTCAGCCAAAAATAAGATTGACGAAAAAATATTATTAAAAAATATCAACGCTGAGATAAAAACCATTTTACAAACTCTGGGTTGTCGGCCGCAAACTTTTGTCAGTACGCCGGCCGGCCTGGCTGACCTAATCGCCACTTGTCATTTTGGTCGACATGGTGCGGTCGGCAAAATGTTGGCTGGCGGCCAAAATCTAAAGATCATTTTACGGAAAAAAGATTACGAAAACCTCGAACTAAAAACCATCATCCCGGTGATAAAAAAACTGATCAAAAAACACCGGCTA
>CAZFXZ010000002.1:0-35545 GCA_964523165.1 uncultured Gammaproteobacteria bacterium | reverse complement strand
TTATTAAAAAACAACATTGATATCCCACTGGGTGTTGTCCCGGCCGGCAGTGCCAATTTATTGGCGGCTGGTTTTGGTTTGGCTAAAGATGTCAAAAAGTCGATGGCCGCAATTTTGACTGGTCAAATAAAAAAGATTGACGTTGGTTTGGTCAATAAAGAAATTTATTTTTTGGTGGCCGGTGGGCTGGGTTATGACGCCCAAATCATTGCTCAAACCAGCCGGGTGGCTAAAAGATTATTTGGTTTTGGCGCTTACAGTTTGGCCGTCTTAAAAAATTTATTTAATATTTCCGAAACAAATTTTTCTTTAAATATTGACGGTTTGGAGCATCAACATCACGCCAAAACGGTGTTTTTTATGAACATCGGTCAATTGTTAGGCCGGCCTTTGGGCCCGGACGTTTCGCCGACTGACGGAGTTTTTACTTTAGCTATTGTCCGACCGGTAAATTTTAAAGATTATTGGCGATTATTTTTTAAACTCATTTTTAGTAAATTGTCAGTCGAAGATCGTTTAAATTATCATACTTTTCGCCGGTTAAAAATCAGTTGTGATAAAAAAGTTTTATTGCAGCTTGATGGTGAAATTTACAATCTACAGCAGCCATTAGAAGTTGAAGTTGTGGCTAGTCGTTTGTCTTTAGTTTTATAAATTTATGAACAAGATTTTGATCATCGGCGGTCGGGGAATGCTGGGCCAATATTTGAGCCAAGCTTTTGTTGATTATCGCCCAACGGTTTGGGATCGAGATGAAATAGATATTACCAATCAAAATCTTGTCCAAGAAAAAATTTTGGCTTTGCGCCCAGATGTTATCATCAACGCTGCGGCTTATAACGATGTTGATGGAGCCGAGCGTGATGACGAGCTGGCCAAAAAGATCAATGGTTATGCCGTGGGTTATTTGGCCAAGGTGGCTAAAGAGCTGGGGGCGGTGCTCATTCATTACAGTACCGATTATGTTTTTGACGGTGAAAAAGAAACTGGCTATGGCGAAGGTGATCAGCCCAATCCGATTTCTCAATATGGTCGCTCTAAATATTTAGGTGAGCAAGAGTTGCAAGAAAATTGCTCAAGATATTATTTGATTCGTTTGTCGCGGTTGTTTGGCCAAAAGGGTAGTGGCCAAAATGTTAAAAGCAGTTTTGTTGACAAGATGTTGGAGCTGGCGCAAAATCGTGATGAGCTGGCGGTGGTTGATGAAGAAATTTCTTGTCCGACATATGCCGCTGATTTGGCTGAACAAACCAAAAAAATTGTTAGCGAAAAAATGCCCTTTGGTATTTACCATGTAGTTAACTCGGGCGGCTGTACTTGGTATGATTTAGCCAAAGAAATTTTTGCCATCCGTGGTTTGTCGATCAAAATTAATCCAACCACCGGCGAAAATTTTGTCCGACCGGCTCGGCGACCGGCTTGTTCAATTTTACTCAACACCAAATTGCCGGCCCTGCGGACTTGGCAACAAGCTTTGCGCGATTATTTGCGTTTTATCTAAAATTAGACTAGGCTAAAAACATTATGAAAGGTATCGTTTTGGCTGGTGGTAAGGCCACGCGCTTACGGCCGCTAACCAAAGTTACGTCCAAACAACTTTTACCGGTTTATGATAAGCCGATGATTTTTTATCCGATTGAAACTTTGATCAAAGCTGGGATAAAAGATATCTTGATTATCATCGCCCCAGAAAACGCCGGTCAGTTTTTGCATCTCTTGGGTTCGGGTCAAGAATTTGGCGCGAAATTTTCTTATGAAATCCAAGAACAACCCAAAGGTTTAGCCGATGCTTTTATCGTGGGCGAAAACTTTATTGGTCAAGATAGTGTGACGATGATTTTGGGGGATAATATTTTTGAAGATGATTTGTCCGAAGCGATTGCCAGTTTTACTTCTGGCGCTAGGATATTTTGTAAGACCGTACCCGATCCGCAACGTTTTGGCGTGGCGGCTTTTGATGACAATAAAAAAGTTACCCAGATTGTTGAGAAACCCCAAGAATTTATTTCCGATCAGGCTATCGTCGGCCTGTATGTTTATGACAATCGCGTCGTGCAATTTGCCAAAGAAGTCCAACCTTCAGAGCGTGGAGAAATCGAGATCACCTCACTTCATAATCGTTATTTAGAATTAGGCGAAATCGATGTGCGTTTTATAAACGGCGCCTGGTATGACGCCGGGACGTTTGATTCACTTTTAGCCGCCGGCAATTTTATGGCCGGCCGCAGCAAGGCTAGTTAGGATCTTGGATGATGGATTGCTCCAAACTACTGGCCTGGCCAGTATTTTTTATAATGTAAAGTTTTTGACCATCTGGTGAAATGACAAAATCTGTTATCTGACCGATATTTGATAATTCTATAAGATTACGTTGGTCGCGACCATCGTGTTCTATAATATTTAGTCGGCCTTGAGCTTGATAAGCAAAATAGTTTGTTTGACCGATCGGTTGAACATTGTCTATTTGCTGACTAATGCGCAAAATAGTTTCCAAGCCAGATTGATCAAGATTGACGATTTGTACGGCAAAATCACTGGTTAGTAAAAGTTGGGGCAGCGAAGAAATATTGAGCCAATGATAATCTTTGGCCGTGACCACAAAGTCTATAGCACTTAAATCATTATTAAAAAACCAAACGATTTCTTGGCTGGGTGAAAGTAAAGTCATGGCCCCGGTCGGGGTTTTTTTGAATGTATAATCAGTCGCAGTTTTGAGCTTCAAAATCGCCCGGGGTCCGGTTGAGTCTTTGCTGTCTAGGCTATATAAACTAGTCAAGGCAGTCTTTTTGTTGCTGGCGACAAAATAAATCATCGTGCCGGCTACATGGACGTTGCTCTGGACGCTTAAATTGCTGGGCAGGGTAGTCAACAAGCGAACTTCCTTGGTGATGGTATTTATTTGATATAAAGCCTGTCCCGACCAACCCACAAGATGGTAATCAACCGTTGGACTCCAACTTAAGCGACTAAGATTTTTGTCGCTGAGTTGATTGATGGACAATTTTTGATTAGGTTTATCTAAATCGTAAAGGAAATAATTGCCCTTAGTGTCGGCACTGATAAAACGCCCACCATCCAAAGAAAAGCTGTTGATTTTTTCTGTGGCCTCGAGTGGGCCGACATTTTGTGTTTGACCTGTCGAGAGCGTGGCGACAAAAATTTTACCATCGGTTGTGGTGTAAACGATATTTTTTGTTGTCTTAAACCAAGTCTGTAAGTCAGCGGCGATCTGACGGAGCTGGTTGTCGTTTTTAAACAACACAACTTGATTGACGAAAGTATTAGTGCTTTCGCTAACCACTAATTTTTTTTGCCAATCATAATAGCCGTCTTGACTGATCCGGACGGTGTATTCGCCGGGTAATAAATTGTTGATGCGCAAAGTGTTATCTGGTCGAGAAGCGGTTTGTAGTTTACCGTCGAGGTAAATTTGAGCGCTGCTGGGTGTTGGCTTGATCGACAAAGAGCCAGTTTTTTGGATGACTTGTTTTTTGAAATTATAGCCATAGCCGGCGGTATACAAGACCAACAAGGGTGCGGTACAAAAAAATAAAATCACAAAAGTCCAGGCCACGATCCGTCGGGTGGTAAATGACAACATTTGATAATCTGCTGGTTGATTGTTCATAACTGACGGCAGGAAGTATACCTACTTTTTGGCTATTTTGGCAACTTGAGTTTGCTGATCTTTTGGGCTACAATAAAGTCATTAAACATTTATTTATGGATTCATTTTTGATCAAAGGTTTATTGCCCTTGCGTGGTCAGGTCCAAGTTTCTGGCTCCAAAAACGCCGCTTTGCCGTGTTTGGCCGCGACACTGTTAGTGAAAGGCAAATCCGTTTTAACTAACGTGCCAAATATTTCCGATGTTCGAACAATGATTGGCCTATTGGAATATTTGGGTTGCCGTGTAACTTTTGTCGATCATCGTTTGACGGTGGATACGACCAATTTGCAAAATCGACCGTTGGGCCATGATCAAGTTTCGCGTTTGCGGGCTTCAATTTTGCTTTTGGGTCCGATGTTGGCACGATTTGGTGAGGTCAAAATGGCTTTCCCGGGTGGTTGTGTCATCGGTAAACGTTCTGTCAGAGCTCACCTCAACGCCTTTCGTGATTTGGGGGCTAAATTAATTAATACTCAAGATTGGTTGCACCTCAAGGCCAACAAACTTCAAGCTAATAATTTTTTGATGTGGGAAGCGTCGGTCACGGCCACGGAAAATGCTTTGACGGCCGCGGCCGCCACGACTGGGTTATCCGAAATACGTTTGGCCGCGGCCGAACCGCACGTCGCCAATCTGGCGGAAATGCTCAATAAAATGGGGGCAAAAATTTCTGGCTTGGGATCATCAACTTTGATTATCAGAGGTCGGCAAAAGCTCAAACCAGTTCATCATCAAATCGTTGGCGACTATTTGGAGATGGGTACGTTAGCCATTGCCGCGGCTATTGTGCCGGGCAGTAAAGTCACGATCAAGGGCTTGGATCCTCATCAGCTTGATGCTTTGTGGTTGCGTCTAGCCGAAGCCGGCGGTAGCTATAAATACGGCAAAAATTCAGTTACGGTAACTTATCAAGCTGGTTTAAAAGCTTTTAGCAAGTTAGAAACCCGCGTCCATCCTGGTTTCCCGACTGACCTACAAGCTCCATTTGCCGTTTTGTTGACTCAAGCTCAAGGCACAACCCATATTTTTGAAACACTTTTCGAAGGCCGCTTTCAGTATCTAAAAGAATTAAAAAAAATGGGAGCCAAAACGGAAATTCTCAACGATCATCAAGCGGTGGTGACGGGTCGGACAATTTTGCGTGGTCGGGATGTGGAAAGTTGTGATATTCGCGCCGGCGCCGCCGTGTTGTTGGCCGGTTTGGCCGCCAAAGGCAAAACTACGATTCGCGACATCAACTACATTGATCGTGGTTATGATGATTTAGAATCAAAACTCAACTCGCTCGGAGCCGATATTCGGCGGGTCAATCGTCAAAATAAATAATTATAATTTATGAATCAGCCTTCGCACACTTTTCGCAATTTTATCGTTGTTTATTTTAGCGTTATCATTTTTGTCATCGGGGTGGTCGTGGGCGGCCTCGTCGACCAACCGAAAAATCCAGAACTAAGTGGTCAATTATTGGATCCGGCCAGCGCCCAGCACCGACCAGATTTTTTGTCTCAGGATGTGGACTTTGCTTTATTTTGGAATGTTTGGCAAACCATTCGGGAAAATTATATTGATACCGGTCAGGTCAGCGACAGTCAGCTTTTTTATGGCGCTCTAAAAGGTTTGGTCGCCGGTTTGGACGATGATCATTCAAATTTTTTGGATCCCCAAGTCAATAAAGATTTTGCCGATTCTTTAGAAGGCACTTTTGAGGGTATCGGCGCGGAAATCACGATCAAAAAGTCTCAGTTGTTGGTCGTTACGCCCTTGGCTGACAGTCCGGCTCAAGCTGCGGGCTTGAAAGCCGGAGATTATATTTTGGCGATTGACGATCAGGAAACAGCCGGCTTGTCATTGGATTATGCTGTGAGCTTGATCAAGGGTCCGGCCGGCAGTCAGGTCAGATTGGCTATTTTTAGACCGAGCACTGACGAATCTCTGGACATGACGATCACCAGAAAAAAAATTGAATTTTCGAGCGTGCGCTGGGAAATGCGCCCGGATAATTTATTTTATGTGGAAATTATGAATTTTCACAAAGACACCGTGCCGTTGTTTAGACAAGCCGTTCAAGAAATTTTAAACAAAAATCCTCAAGGTATTATTATCGATTTGCGCGGCAATCCCGGAGGGTTTTTTGACAGTTCTATTGACGTGGCTGGTGAGTGGATCGATCAAGGCGTGATTGTCAGTGAAGGTGATCAAGACAGTCGACATGAATTTAAAGCCCAAGGTCAAAATCGTTTAGCTGATTTTCCAACTGTAGTCTTGATTAATGAAGGCTCGGCTTCGGCTTCGGAAATTGTGGCCGGGGCTTTGCACGATCATGGTAAGGCCACGTTAGTTGGCAAAAAAACCTTCGGCAAAGGCTCGATCCAAGAATTATTTGAGCTAACTGACGGCTCAGCCATAAAACTAACCACGGCGCGTTGGTTTACACCCAACGGCGTTAGTATTGATAAAAATGGTATTAGCCCAGACGTGGAAGTTGATTTGACTCAAGACGACTTTGACAACGATCGCGATCCGCAATTAGACAAGGCCGTGGAAATATTGTTAGCTAGGTAGGTATGAACAATAAAGCCAAATCAAAAATTTGGCGTAAAAATTTTGCCATCAGTCGCGTCGATTACCAGATGATGCACCCCATTGTCTCGGGCTTTTATTGGTCACAAGAGCATCTGGGCGCTTTTCCGGTCCGCGAGGCGATTTTTGTTTTTGCTAATAATGATAACCCCGGTAGTTATCTAGTTAGCAGGCAATTGCGTGACATGATCCAACAAACCTTGGATAAAATAATCACCAAACCAGCTTGGGCTGATAAAATTCATAGAGAAACTATCAAGATCAATAAAAATTATTTTGCTTTTGCTAAAAATTTGCGCCGACTCAAACTGTCAACCTTAAGCAATAAAGATATAGCTAAATTGCATCGTCAGATCCTTGATCATCAGATGATGGGCCATCGTCATAGTTTATTAACGACTTGGTTTGTCGATAGCGACGGCGAAGACCTGACTAATTATTTGTTAAGTTATTTGCGACAAAAAATCTCTGACCAAAAATCCGATCTTAATTTTGCTGAAGTTTTTAGCTTACTGACCACGCCACTTCGTGAAAGTCTGGCTCGCCAAGAGGAAAAAGAAGCATTATTATTGTTAAAAAAAATTCTCGCTGACAAACAAGCTAAAAAAGTTTTTCGTCAAAAAGATACGGCTAAAATCGTCAAAAAATTGGCCAACATTTCGCCGGCGTTGCAGCGGGCTATTGTGGCTTTGCACAAAAAATGGCTGTGGTTGCCTTATGGCTATCAAGGCCCGACTTATGATCTGGATTATTATCTTGAAGTACTGTCAGGTTTGGTTCGGCAAAAAGTTCGGCCCGATAAAATGCTGGGCGGTTTTGCCGGCACTATAGACAGGACTCGTCGAGCTCAACAAAAACTTTATCGTCAGCTAAAAATTGATCGACATTATCAACAAATATTTACCGCGGCTCAAGATATTGTTTTTATCAAAGGCTTTCGCAAAGACTGTCTGTATCACGGCATGTATGTTTTAAACCTCTTACTAGCCGAGGCGGCTAAACGTCTGGATTTGTCTTTGATGCAAGTGCGTTATATGACGGCTGATGAATTGCAGCAAGCTTTAGAAAAAAACAAAATTGTTTCTCCAAAAATATTGGATCAGCGTAAAAAGCATAGTCTGCTCTGGATGAAAGATGGTCAAACAAAAATTTTGGTCGGCGCGGCAGCTAAAAAGTTTTTGGCCAAACAAAAGTTTGAAAAAATAAAGATCGCTGGCATTTCAGAGTTAAATGGAACTTGTGCTTGTCCCGGTCAAGCGACCGGTTTGGTCAAAATTGTTAATTTCCCTGAAGAGATGAGTAAGATGAACAAGGGTGATATTATGGTGGCTCACACGACTTTCCCGGCCTTAGTGCCGGCCATGAAAAAAGCCAAAGCGATTATCACCGAAGATGGCGGCATCACCTGCCATGCGGCTATCGTCAGTCGTGAATTAAAAACACCTTGTTTGGTTGGTGTAAAATTAGCGACTAAAATTTTATCTGACGGCGATCGAGTCGAAGTTGACGCCACGGCGGTATGATAAAAAGAGTATAATGACATTATATGACCACATTTCTTTTACCTTTCGCAAAGTTGTCCAAAAAAAGCGTCGCCCAAGCCGGTGGTAAGGGCGCCAGTTTGGGGGAGATGACTCAGGCCGGTATTCCCGTGCCGCCGGGTTTTGTTGTTTTGGCTCCGGCCTTTGATCGATTTTTAGCTGAAACGGATTTACTAGTGGAAGTTCAAGCCATATTAAAAAAAGTAAACTATAAAGACATTGCTTCAGTCGAACGAGCTTCACAAGAGATCCGTTCTTTAATTAGCACGGCCAAATTTCCTAAAGATTTGGCGACCATGATTTTAGCCGAATTTAAAAAGTTAAAAAGTCCGTTAGTCGCTGTGCGAAGTTCAGCCACGGCTGAAGATTCGGCGGACGCCAGTTGGGCCGGCGAACTAGAAACCTATTTAAATACCGATAGTAAAACTTTGCTAAAAAATGTCCAGCAATGCTGGTCATCTCTGTTTACGCCGCGGGCAATTTTTTACCGTCACGAAAAGAAACTCACCAAAAGCCATGTTTCAGTAGCCGTGGTCGTGCAGAAAATGGTCCAGTCGCAAATCTCTGGTATCGCCTTTACCGTCCACCCCGTGACTCAAGATAAAAATCAAATGATCATCGAAGCCGGTTGGGGTTTGGGTGAAGCCATTGTTTCCGGTCAAATTACACCCGATAGTTATGTGATCGACAAAAAGGGCAAATTTTTGTTGGATATAAACGTCGCTCCACAAGCCCGCCAATTGGTCAAAAAACCGGGTAGCGGTATAAAATGGCAACCCGTCCCCAAAAAGGCTGCTAACGCCCAAAAATTGAGCGGAAAACAGATATTAGAGCTAGCTAGTATCTGTCTAGGCATCGAAAAACACTACAAATTTCCTTGCGATATCGAATGGGCCTTTGAAAAAAGTAAGTTTTATATCACTCAAAGTCGGCCCATTACCACGTTGTAAATAACTTGACGAAATCAGGCGTATGTGCTACAGTGAAAAACTGTAGTTCTTTGATTTTAACACTATTGGCCATAGCCAAAAGCTACTTATTTTCTAGGTAATTCTTGGCTGTGACCATGGTGGTCAAGCGTCCACTCCTATCAGGTGTGGATGAACTTCAGCTATCAGCTGAAAGGAGTTAGTGTCATGAAGTATTCACAGGCAACGTTTGGTCGCGCCGAGGCGGTATTCAACAAACTCGGTGGCGACCCGGGGGTCGACGCGTTCCTGAGCGGCGAGACGACCGTTTGTCGGCCGGACCGCCGCTGGTGTGAGCACGGCGGGATCATCTATTTCTCGGTCACCTCCGACGGCACGACCGGCGAGCAGTGGGTTCCTCGACTGGAAGACAAAGGGATAAAAGTCAGCGACTACGCCAAAAGCGTCCTACTCTCACCCGACTTTCGCCCGACGAATGACGTGACGGTCGAAGTCGCCGTCCTGAAGGGCCCGCTCTTCGAAGACGCTGACCGGATCACGTCAAAGATCCGCGCCGAAGCCGCTTCCCGTCGCTTTGCCACCCCGCAGGCCGAGATCGCCTGCCTGATCCGCGAGTACTGCTCGGACGGCGACATCGCGGCCATGGGCCTGATCTGGCTGGTCACTATGCACCAGCCGATCAACGATTCCGTCGGCGGTCCGCGCTTGCTGGACGCGAGTCGTGACGGCGACGGCCCGTGGCTCGACGCGTGCTATGTCAGGCCCGGCCTTCGGTGGCGTCGCGGGAACGGTTTCGCGTTCGTCGTCGCGCCCGCCTGCAACGCTACCGCGTAGCGGTTGCGGGCAGGCAAGTGAGTGCTTGAAACTTAGGGTCTTAGGGTTTTACCCTTTGGTCCTTGCCCCTTTGTCCCACTCTGGTTTTGCCGGAATGGGACTTTTTTTATACAGTATGATATACTAGCTACGGATTATGAAAGTTCTCTTCTTAAAAGGCGTTCAAAAAGTAGCCAGACCGGGGGAGATTAAAGAAGTTGCGGACGGTTACGCCCGTAATTTTTTATTGCCCAACGGCTTAGCGGTTGCTGCCACGCAGCGAGTGATTGATGAATGGCGCTCTCAAGCCACGGCCAAGCAAAAATTGACCGAGCGCAAAATCAAGGAAGCCAAAAAAATCGCCAGTCGTTTGGCTAAGGTAACAATCACAGTTGAAGCACCGGCTAGTGAAACCGGTAAGCTTTTTGGTGGTTTGCCGATCACGGAAATTATCAACGCCTTAGCCAAATCAAAAATCAGAATGTCGGCCGATGATTTATTATATAGTCAGCCCTTAAAAGAAATTGGCTCCCATCGCGTCGGCTATAAATTGGTCGGTGATCATCAAGGATTTTTTACTGTCATAATTAACAAAAAATAATTAAAAAATAAAATATGTCCCGTTATATCTTCGTGGTCGGTGGGGTAATGTCGGGCGTCGGCAAAGGCATTTCCTCGGCTTCTATCGGTTTGATTTTAAAAAGCAAGGGTTATCGCGTCACGGCCATGAAAATCGATCCGTATATCAACGTCGATGCCGGGACGATGAATCCGACTGAGCACGGCGAAGTTTTTGTCACCCACGATGGTGATGAGACGGACCAAGATGTTGGCAACTACGAAAGATTTTTAAATATTGATATCCCCAAAATAAACTACATGACCACCGGTCGTGTTTATCAGACGGTCATTGCCAAAGAAAGAAATTTGGAATACGGCGGTAAGTGTGTCCAAGTCGTACCACACATTCCTCAAGAAATTATTCGGCGTATCGAAGAAGCCAGCAAAAAAGCCAAAGCCGATTTTACGGTTATCGAAATTGGCGGCACGGTCGGCGAATATGAAAACATTTTGTTTTTGGAAGCCGTCCGGATGTTGAAATTATCTCAACCGCAAAAAGTCGCCATTGTCTTGGTCAGTTATTTGCCCGTCCCCGGCAAAATCGGCGAGATGAAAACCAAGCCGACGCAACACGCTTCGCGGGCTTTAAACTCCGTTGGTTTGCAGGCCGATTTTTTGCTCTGCCGTGCCCCTGTCCATATTGACGCCCCACGTCGGGAAAAGTTATCAATTTTTTGCGGCGTCAAGCCCAGTCATGTGATTTCCGCTCCTGACGTTGAGTCGATTTATGAGGTGCCGATAAATTTTGAGAAAGAAGGTTTTAGTCAGCAGATGTTGGGCTATTTTGGTTTGAAGCCCAAACAAAAAGATCTAGTTGAATGGCGCAAAATGTTAAAAACCGTGCAAACTTCAACTAAAGAAGTGCGGATCGGTATCGTCGGTAAATATTTTTCGACCGGGGATTTTGTTTTAACTGATTCTTATATTTCCGTCATCGAGGCGATCAAGCATGCTTGCGTAGCCAATAAGTGCAAGCCGGTTTTGGTTTGGTTGGGGACCAAGGAAATTGAAGAAGAAGGTCCGGCCAAATCTTTCAAAAAACTGGATGGCGTGATTGTCCCGCAAGGTTGGGGTAAGCGCGGCGCCGAAGGTAAGATCGAAGCTATAAAATATTGCCGAGAAAAGAAATTACCATATTTTGGTTTGTGTTATGGCATGCAAATGGCGGTTATCGAATTTGCTCGCAATGTCGCTGGTCTAAAGGGCGCCAATTCAGCTGAGGTTGATCCCAAAACGCCTTATCCGGTCATTCACATTATGCCGGAGCAAGAAGAATATTTAAAAAAGAATCAATATGGTGGCACGATTCGTTTGGGGGCTTGGCCGTGTAAATTAAAACCCAATACCAAAATCGCCCAAGCTTATGGCGGACCAAAAAATATTTCTGAACGTCATCGCCATCGTTATGAATACAACAATGAATTTAGAGAGTTGCTAGAAAGCAAGGGCTTGAAAGTTTGTGGTACATCACCGGATGGTAAATTGGTCGAAGCAGTCGAAATCGCTGATCACCCGTTTTTTGTCGGCACGCAATTTCATCCCGAATATATTTCTCGACCATTAGCCCCACATCCGCTGTTTGTGGCTTTTGTCAAAGCTTGTCTGAAAAAAGGAGGCAAGTAGTGTGAGGGTGATTTGTAACGGTCTGTCTTTGGACGTTACTTGTCGCGATGAGGCTGATCGCAGCGTGGTCGGCGAAATTTTTCGTTACCGCGAATATCGTTGTGTCGAGCCGATTATCAGAGCTAGTCGTCAAGCGATTTTGGACATTGGCGCTCATGCCGGTTTTTTTACGCTTTACGCTCGCTGTTTAAATCCGATTGTGCCGATTGTCGCCGTTGAACCACAGACTGACAATTTAGAATTGCTACATCAACAGCTTAAACAAAATAGTGTCGTGGGGGTTAAAGTGATTGCTGGGGCCCTAGCGGCGGTTAGCGGCCAACGCCAACTTATTATTTCCGCCGATAGTCACAATCATCGTTTGGCGATTAATGAAGATGAAAGGGGAATAACCGTCAAGACGTATTCTTTTAGTGATTTGTATGCCAAAACCAAATTAACCGCCGTCGATTTGTTGAAGCTAGATGTTGAAGGCGCCGAAGGTGAAATCATCGCCAGTCTGACTGATGACGATTGGCCCAAAATAAAAAATCTGATTATCGAGTATCATGAATCAGCCGGCGTGTCATATCAACGGCTGGCCAAGGCTATTGCCCTGCACGGCTACGGTTTACAAAATTTCCCCAGTCAATTTGATAAAACCATGGGTCTGCTGTTGGCCACAAAAAAATAACCAGTCTAGTGACCGGTTATTTTTTTGATAATTTACTTTTTGGGACTGACGGAGACAAATTTTCTTTCGGCCAGTTTGCCATTGAAGAGTCGGACTTTCTTTTTGGCGTAAGAAACAATACCGGCCGTGCTGGCAAATAAAGTGTCGTCGCCACCTTTTAAGACGTTTTGTCCGGGGCGTACGGCGCTACCGCGTTGACGCACCAAAATTGAGCCGGTTTTGGCGACTTGCCCGGAAAAGAGTTTGACACCTAGACGTTTGGCGACGGAATCTCGCCCCAGCGAGGTAGATCCGCCGGCTTTCTTATGTGACATAGGTTTATTAAGCTAATTACAAAACAGTGGCTTGATTTTAACTAATGTTTTGACGATTGTCAAGATGAGGCCTTTTAGCCTATACTAGAGGTATGAAAAAACAATTTTTGGGCTTATTTTTTAGCTTATTGATCTTAAGTGGTTGCACTGTGCAACTACCAGAAGATGTTAGTCCTATTTTATTGACCGATCAGCAAAATCCCACGGCTGTTGAGCCATTAGAAGCCCAAACGCCAGTCGTTGATCAGCCGGTCGTTGATCAACCAGTAGCTACGCCCCCGGCCGTCGTTCAAGAGCAGCCCAAGACTTTTGATCAAAATATGGATTTTGGCCGGCAGGCGCCGTTTGGTCAATGGGAAAATGATTTTTACCAAGATGGTTGTGAAGAAGCTTCATTGATTATGGCCAGTAAATTTTTTGCCGGACAACCACTCGATGAAACAATTATGAAAGAAGAATTAGATAAAGTTGAGCCTTGGGAGCTCGACAGATTTGGTCAAAATTTATCTGTCGATACAGAGTCGGTAGCTATCATGGCTCGGGAATATTATGGCCTGTCAGCGCAAGTTAGCGCCGAGGTGACGATTGAAAAAATAAAAGCCGAGTTGTTAAAAGGCAATTTGATAATTTTACCGTTACTGGGTCGAGAAATTAACAATCCCAATTTTACGGCCCCCGGGCCGCTTTATCACATGCTGGTTGTTAAGGGCTATGATCGCAACGAATTTATCACCAACGATCCGGGTACGCGTTTGGGTAAAAATTATAAATATCCCTATGATGTATTGATTAATGCGACCAGAGATTGGAACGGTGGTGATATTTACAATGGCCAGCGCTTGATGCTAATTGTCGGTCGGCAATAATAATGTTACAATATTAACGTTAAATAAAAAATAAAAATATTTTTATGCAAGAACTTTATCGTCATCTTCACGCTTCGTTGGCGCACCTGACCGGCTTTTTTATCCTGCAGGGGTTGATACTTTTTGTCTTTGCCGTTTTGATAATTTTTTATCCTTTTGCCGCGGTCATCTTGCTCGCCTTCTTGCTTATGGTTTTGTCACTAGTAAGTTTTTACTTTGCTTATCGGACGATCGTCATCCAGCGTTTTATGGCCGAAGTGAAAAATAAAATCATCGGCGTGGTCAAAGGTCGTAAATCTTGACTCGGCCTCTTAAAAAGCCTATTATAGTCGTATTGTTTAAGCCTGCCAATTATGGTGGGCTTTAATTATTATGACTGATAAACAACAAAAAATTTATCTTGATTATGCCGCTACCACGCCGGTTGATGAGCGAGTGGTTTTGGCTATGCAACCGTATTGGTCCAATGCTTTTGGCAATGCCTCATCTTTTCATGGTTTTGGTCAAGCAGCGGCTCAAGCCGTTGATGGCGCCCGAGACGCCGTGGCTAAAATTTTAAATTGCCGAGCGCAAGAAGTTATTTTCACTTCAGGAGCAACCGAGAGTAATAATCTATTACTCCGTGGTCTAGTCGCTAAACATGATCAAGCTCATATTATTACTTCGACTATTGAGCACCCATCGATTTTGGCCACTTGTGCCGAGTTGGAAAAGTTTGGTCGAGCTAGTGTGACTTATGTGCCGGTCAATGACCAAGGCTTAATCAATGTTGAAGAGGTTATCGCGGCTATTAAACCGCAAACCGTGGTGATTAGTATAATGTTGGCTAATAATGAAATCGGAGCCATCCAACCTATTAGAGAAATCGGCAAGGCTTTGGAAAAAATCAATCAACAGCGTTTAATCCAAAAATTACCAGCCATTATTTTTCATACTGACGCCGTGCAGGGTTTTAATTATCTTAATGTTGACGTCAAACATTTGCATGTTCAGGCTTTGTCGTTTAGCGCTCATAAAATTTATGGCCCAAAAGGTGTGGGCGTGCTGTATGTCAATCGGCAGCTATCTTTGCTGCCAGCACAGACCGGCGGGGGTCAAGAATATGGTTTACGATCGGGCAGTTTAAATGTCGCCGGTATTGTCGGTTTGGGTCGGGCGGTCGAAATACTTTTGACTGAAAAAGATGATTGGACAAAAAAAGTTTTGGCTCAACGTCAGACTCTCTGGCAAGGATTGCAAAAAAATATTAGTGGCTTGGTTTTAAACGGTTCAGCCGAGCAACGTTTACCTAATAATTTAAATATTTCTCTGGCTGGTTTGTCGGGGGAAAGTTTGGCCGTCATGCTTGATTTGGCTGGTCTAGCCGTCTCGGTTGGTTCAGCTTGTGCCACGGGTAGCGTCGAGCCTTCACACGTTTTGACGGCCCTCGGTTATGACCAAGATCGGATCAGGGGCAGTTTGCGTTTGACTTTGGGTCGACCAACCACCAATCAAGAGATTGATCAGACAATAAAGATTTTTGAAAAAATTGTGACTAAAGCTCGCAGTTAAATTTTTTTGCTTGGCTGGATTGGTTTTGCTATACTACTAAAACATTTATGTTGATCGAAAGAATCAATGTTGGTTTGGCCAATATTTGGCAAAGGACGCGGACGATTTTAGTCCAAGATCGCAATCTTGTCCTCTGGGGTTTGCTGGGTTTAGCCGCCAACGTCGCAGTTTATGTGGGCTTGGCTTTGATCATCGGTCGTCCCGACCAAACCGTCATCTTGCATTATGATGTTTATTTTGGCATCAACTTGATTGATACTTGGCCGCGTTTGTATGTTTTGCCGATTGTCGGATCGTTCCTTTTTTTAATCAATGGATTCTTGGCCTTTTTCTTTTATATTAATTATCGCTTTGTCAGCATTTTACTGATTGGCGTGACGACGGTTTTGGAAATATTACTGTTGTTGTCCGGCTTGGCTGTTATTATTATGAATCAAATTTTATGACCCTGACGACTATCATCGCTTTGGCTATTGTACCGACCGCCGCTTTTTTTGTGGCGTTTTTTTGGGCTCCGCTCCTGACGCATTTTTTGTATCGACATAAGTGTTGGAAAAAATCAGCTCGGACGGTGGCCCCTGATGGCACCGGCACGCCCTTGTTTAATGCTTTACATAAAGATCGTGAAACCAGTACGCCACGTTTGGGTGGATTGTTGATCTGGGTCACAGTCGGCGGCTTGGCGCTGGTCTTTTGGTTTTTAGATTTTTTGTTTGATGTAGAAATTGTTGAAGAATTAAACTTTATTTCTCGGTCTCAAACCTGGATTCCGATTTTTACGCTTATCGCCGCTTCACTTTTGGGCTTGTTTGATGATTTGCTAGTGATAAAAAACTATGGTGACACCAAAAAAGGTGGTGGGATACGTTTTCGCCATCGGGCCGTGGCTGTGGCCATCATTGGTTTGGTCGGCGCTTGGTGGTTTTTTGGCAAATTAGGTTGGGATACCATTCATTTACCGTTTTGGGGGGAATTAATCTTGGGCTTGTGGTATGTACCGTTGTTTGTCGGCGTGATGTTGGTCAGTTTTTCTGGCAGTATCATTGATGGTTTAGATGGTTTAGCCGGCGGAGTTTTTAGCACTATTTTTGCCAGTTACGCTGTTATTGCTTTTATCCAAGGTCAATATGATTTGGCGATTTTTGCCGCAGCCATTGTTGGGACGCTGACGGCTTTTTTGTGGTACAACATCCCACCGGCCAGATTTTATTTGTCCGAAACTGGCGCTTTGGGTTTGACTACGACTTTAGCCGTCATGGTTTTTTTGACTGACACAGTTTTTATTTTTCCCCTTATCGCTTTTGTCTTGATTGCCGAAATAGCTTCTAATGTTATTCAACTGTTGGCCAAGAGATTTTGGCATCGCAAGGTGTTTTTGATCTCGCCGATCCATCATCATTTTGAAGCTAAGGGTTGGCCGCCCTACAAAGTTACGATGCGCTTTTGGTTGATTTCGGGAGTGTGTAGCGGTTTGGGTTTGATCGTGTTTTTGATCGATAAATATTTTGCTTTGCTGTCATGAAGCATTTACAGTTCGACATAGCCGGTAAAAAAGTTTTAGTCATGGGGCTGGGCTTGCAGGGCGGGGGAGTCGAGGTGGTCAAATGGTTGGTAAAAAATCGAGCGATCGTGACTGTCACCGACCTAAATTCTAAAAAAATTTTAGCCCCGGCTTTACACCAATTACAAGGTTTGCCGGTTAAGTTTATTTTGGGTCGGCATCGTGTGACGGATTTTCAAAAAACAGATCTGGTGATAAAAAATCCAGCCGTGGCCGATAATTCGCCTTATTTACAAGCCGCTCAAAAAGCCGGCCGGCCGATCCAAACCGACATAGCATTATTTTTTTGGCAATGTCCCAAACCGATTATTGGCGTGACAGGTACGCGAGGCAAAACCACGACCACAACTTTGCTCGGACAAATTTTTAAACAAGCCGGCCGACGTTCGGCCGTGGGGGGTAATGTCGGCAAATCACCTTTGGCTTTTTTGCCCTCGGCTAATAAATTTGAGGAAATAATTTTGGAATTATCAAGTTGGCAACTCCAAGGTTTGGCTAAGCAAAAACTGAGTCCTCACGTGGCAGTGTTGACTAATATTTATGCTGATCATTTGGATCGCCACAAAACCTTAGCCAACTATCAAGCGGCCAAAGAAGTGATTTTTAATTTTCAATCGCCCGGTGACATAGCTGTTGTCAACCGCGACAATCCGACGACCAAAAAAATCGGGGCCAAAGTTTCAGCCCAGCGTTTTTGGTTTTCGACCAAAAAATTTCCTCAAGAAAACGGTTGTTTTGTGGCCGGTGGCCAGATCATCTATCGTTATAATGGCCAAGAAAAAAAGATTTTAAAAATCACAGATATTATTTTACCCGGCCAACACAATTTGGCTAATGTCTTGGCGGCTGTCACGACGGCTTTGGCCTATGGTTTGCCGGTGACGGCCATTCGTCAAGCGGTCAAAAATTTTGCTGGTGTGCCGGGCCGTCTCGAGTTGGTCAAACAAAAAAATAATATTGCTTATTACAACGACACGGCTGCGACCACGCCCGAAGCAACTGCGGCCGGTTTGGCGGCCCTAGCTTTGGGTAACGAGACGGTGATTTTGATCGTCGGTGGGGCTGACAAAAAATTAGATTACAAAACATTGCTTGGTCCAATCATAAAATATTGTGCCAAAGTCTTGTTATTGCCGGGTAGTGCCAGTTTGAAATTGGAGAAATTGTTGCAACAAAAAAACTATCGCCAGTTGATTAAGGTCGCTGACGTCCAAGCGGCCGTGCGTCAAACTCGAATTATAGCTCAGCCCGGTCAAGTGGTTTTGTTTTCCCCAGCCGCTACGAGCTTTGCTCAATTCGTCAACTCGCGTCAGCGCGGGGCAGCCTTTAAAATGGCGGTTAAGAAATATTTGTCATAATTATGTCGCGCCTCCGTCACGAGCCAGATTATGTTTTGCTGATTTTGATTTTACTTTTAATGTTATTTGGCTTGGCTATGTTGTCGTCGGCGGCCGCGCCGATTTCGTATCAACGTTTTGGTAGCAGTTATTACTTTTTTAATCAGCAAATCATCAAAGGTTTATTGCCCGGCTTGGCATTATTTTTTATCTTTGCTAATTATCCTTATCAAAAACTAAAAAAACTGGCCTGGCCGATGATGATTGGCAGTATTGTTTTGTTGACATTAGTTTTTATCCCCGGTTTGGCCGCCGACTACGGTACGTCGCGCAGTTGGATTAACATTTTTGGCTTTTCTATCCAGCCCTCAGAGATTGTCAAACTGACGTTTTTAATTTATCTAGCCGCTTGGTTGACAGATCGTGGTGAACATCAAATCAAAGATTGGCAGACTGGTTTTGTGCCGTTTTTGAGCGCTTTGGGTTTGATTTCTTTTTTGATGTTATTGCAGCCGGATTTGGGTACGCTCTCGATTATTGCCGTTATGTCGGTGGTGGTTTATTTCGTCAGCGGTGGACATCTAAAACATTTAGCTTTGTTGGGTGGTTTGGGTGCTAGTTTGTTTGTGGCTTTGGTGTTTATTGCGCCATATCGTTTGGCGCGCTTTACCGCCTTTTTGCATCCCGAACGCGATCCTTTGGGTATTAGCTATCATATCAATCAGGCTTTGATCGCCGTTGGCAGCGGCGGTTGGTGGGGAGTCGGTGTCGGCCAATCGCGACAAAAATTTTCTTATTTGCCCGAAGTGACCGGCGACTCAATTTTTGCCGTCATCGCCGAAGAGATTGGTTTTATTTTTTCGGCAGCGGTGATCGTGGTTTTACTGATCATTGCCCATCGTTGTATTTTATTAGCTCGTCAGGCCCCTGATCGTTTTGCTAAACTTTTGGTCGTGGGTATAGTGAGTTGGTTGATTTTTCAATCTTTTATCAATATTTCGGCCATGGTGGCTTTGTTGCCGATCACCGGTGTGCCGTTGCCGTTTGTTAGCGCTGGCGGCACGGCTTTAACCATGAGTTTGGCGGCGGTCGGGGTTTTGACAAATATTAGCCGATACTCCAAAATACCGTCATGAAGAAAAATAATCTCATAGCTTTGGTCGGCGGAGGGACGTTGGGATCCGTCACGCCGCTTTTGGCAGTCGTCGAGCAACTACGCAATCTTGATGCCAATAAACAATATTTGTGGTTTGGTACCAAACAAGGTCCAGAATATTCATTGATCCAAGAGCAAAAAATTTACTTCGTACCGATCACTAGTGGTAAATGGCGACGCTATTTTTCGCTCAGAAATTTCATTGATCCATTTAAAGTCAGTTGGGGAGTGATACAAAGTTTGTATTATCTGCTCAAGTACAAGCCCCAAGTCGTGGTGTCGGCGGGTGGTTTTGTGGCCGTGCCTGTCAATTTGGCGGCTTTTGTTTTGCGTATACCTATCATCATCCATCAGCAAGATGTTGTCCCGAGTCTGGCCAATAAAATTATTGCTCCGTTGGCCAAAAAGATTACCTTAGCCTTGTCAGAATCAGCACAATATTTTAATCAAACTAAAACTGTGGTTGTCGGCAATCCCGTCCGAGCTAGTATTTTATCAGGTCAGCCACAACGCTTTTATGATAAATTTAAAATTAATGAAAAACTGCCGGTCGTTTTGATATTGGGTGGCGGTACGGGCGCGGTGGCTATCAATCAGGCCACGGTAGCGGCTTTGCCGGTTTTAACCGGCAAAGCCTTGATTGTTAATTCGACAGGTGGCGGCAATTTACTCGCGCCGCCAGCTCGTAACTATTGGCCATTTGAATTGTTAACTACCGATTTGGCCGACGTTTTGGCCGCCGCTACGGTGGTCGTTAGCCGAGCCGGCTTTGGTGTCTTGACGGAACTCTCAGCCTTGGCCAAACCAGCTATTATCATCCCGCTACCTGACAGTCATCAACAAAGGAACGCTGATTATTTTGCCCGTCGCAATGCCGTGGCTTTGTTGGATCAAAAAAATTTGACCGCCCAATCCTTGGCTCAAGCCGTCGCTGAACTTTTGTCTAATAATGTTGAATTACAAACTTTGAGCCGTAATATCAGTCAGGCCCTATTGACCAAAGATTCGGATATTAAATTAGCTCAGCAAGTGTTGTCGGTAATCTAAGACAACCCAGCTTTGATACGCGTGGCCCATTCTTGGGCGACGATTTTGACGTCGCTTTTATTAACTACTGGCCGGGTCCGACCGCTGGTGATTTCTAAACTAACTTTAGCCGCCGCTTCGTCCATCAGGTCGATAGCTTTGTCGGGATAAGAGCGGTCTTTAAACTGCTTGGCTTGAGCGATGGCTTCTTTTAAGGCCTCCAAAGAAATTTTTACGCCGTGATGACTTTCGTATTTATTTTTTATACCTTGCAAAATTTGTAAAACCTCAGCCGGGCTTGGTTCGTCGACCAAGACTGACTCAAAACGTCGATCTAGAGTCGGGTCTGGTTTGATGAATTTTTGATATTCCAAAAAAGTTGTGGCGCCGACCAGCTGTAGCTCACCGCGCGCCAAGGCTGGTTTTAAAATATCAGAAGCATCAATGCCGCCATCGGCTTCGCCGGCTTGAGCTAGGGTGTGGACTTCATCAACAAATAAAATGATGTTTCTTTTGGCGGCCACTATTTCATCGGCAATGTGCTTCAAACGTTCTTCAAACTCGCCACGATATTTCGTACCGGCGACAATGCCGGCCAGATCTAAGGCCAAAACTCTTTTGCCATTTAGGCTTTTGGGCACTTTTTTGTTGACGATAGCTTGGGCCAAACCTTCGACGATGGCGGTTTTGCCAACGCCGGCCTTGCCGACTAAGACCGGGTTGTTTTTGGTCCGCCGAGCCAAAATTTGAATGACTAATTCGATCTCATCTTGACGACCAATGACGGGGTCAAGTTTTTTTTCTTGAGCTTGTTTGGTCAGATCAACGGCGTGTTGCATGAGATTTGGCGTGCCGCCCAAGCTGGGAGTTTTGATGTTACGACGAAAATGCCAAGCCACGCTCAACATGATGGCTACCGAGATGATAGGCAAAATATAATTTGTCAGATCGGTCATAAATAATCTATCGTGAATAAAGCTTTTTGATTATAACAAAAAATACCTCGGCAAGGAAGTATTTTTTGGTGGGTCCGGAGAGGATCGAACTCTCGACGCCCAGCTTAAAAGGCTGGCGCTCTACCACTGAGCTACGGACCCCCATCTACGCTTGGGTTTGCACCCAAGCTTCGAGGGGCAAGACGATGGTTTTTGACCAACTGCCTGTCCGCCGAAGCTTGAGCGGGAGCGAAAGCGTAGGTGGAAGCTACGGACCCAAAAACTATCGGCTAGGATAAAGTAATATAACAACTTTGTCAACGCGTCACCAGACTGATATTTGATTTTGTGTTACAATAAAGACGCTAATTAATCTGATATCATAAAGTCATATATTTATGTCTCAGAAGGTCTGTGGTTTGAAGTTGCAAGACGGGGAGCGTTTAATTTTAGTTGTCCATCCGACTTTATTAATACAAGCTTGGCGGATTGCGGCGGTGGCAGTCTTGTTTTTTGCACCAATATTTTTTCTCTACCCCTTGTTTGGCTGGCCGTTTTACGGTCTGTTGATTTTTTGGTTGTTGTTATCCTGGTCAATAATTTGGGGGTTAAAAATTTTTATCAAATGGCGTGGTACGGTTTTATTGGTGACCAGCCAGCGCTTGATTTTGTCAAAAAAGAAAAAGCTCTTTGACCGCTTGGTTTCGTCACTGACTTTTGATCAGATTTCCGACATTAGTTTGCGTCAAAAAGGTTTGTGGTCGTCGCTTGGCGGATATAGTACCTTGTCATATGTTTCCATCCCGACGCAAAAACGTTTGCATTTCGCCGGTGTGCGGCGCGCCGAGGCGGTCGTCCAAGTGATTTTGTCCTCAGCCGGACATCAGCCAGCTTCGCCAGTTATTAACAGCGTGGAAGAATTACAAAACATGTTGCGTAATATAAAACAAGAGCTGGGCCGTGAAAAATTCATCAATTTACTCAAACCAATTTTAGAAGATGAGTCAATTGTCGAGTAGGGGATTTTTTGCTATACTGTCCAAGACAAGTTTTATGACTTTTCGGCAACGTTCATGGCAATCTTTGACTTCTTCGGCGCTAGTTTTTTTTGTTTTAACGGCGCTGGTTTTGTTGGTCGGTATCTCGCTATCCAAGCGTTTGTACCAACAGCACTACTTAAACTCGGAAATCAGTCGACTGCAAAATGAAATTGGCGCGGTCGAAAAACAAAATGCCGAATTTTCTGAATTGCTGCGTTATTTGCAAACCGAAAGCTTCACCGAAGAAGAAGCGCGTCTCAAGCTAGGTTTGAAAAAACCGGGTGAAGAGGTGGTGGTGATTACCGATCAAGACGATCCGGCTTCAAAGGTCGATAATAACGTCGGGCAATCCAATCCGCTCAAATGGTGGTTTTATTTTTTTAACTCTCAATCATAGATAAGATTCATAATCTTTTTAAACATGTCAGAAACAATTTTGCCGTCCAGTCCGGAGATCGAAGAAACAACAGCCAGTGAAATGCTACCCGTTAAAAAATCACGCCTAAAAGGGCGATGGTTGATAATAGTAGCCGTGATCATCATATTGGCTAGTCTGGTCGTGGCTTATCGCTTGCCGGGGCGCCTGCCTTTTTTGGATCATTTGCTAGAACAATCCTTTTTACCGGTGGCCTTGGTTGATGGTTCATTTGTGACTTATCAGGATTTGACGGTCGAAAAAGAAATTTTACAAAAAATTGATGAAGCCAATCAGCAAACTTCCAGCCCTGAAAAATTAACCAGCAATGCCTTTGATCAACTTATCAATGAAAAATTGTTGTTTAATTTGGCCGATCATTATGGTTTGCGTTTGACGCCGATCGAGCTAGAAGTTATGTGGCAAAACGGTCCGGTCCGGACTTATGGTGACGAGCAACAAGCCGCCGATCAAGTGAAATCATTTTTTGGTTGGACGGTTGATCAATACAAAGAACGAGTGTTGAGCCAACAACTTTTGGTCGATCGTCTTAACGCCATTGTGGCTGTTGATCCCGACGTCCAGGCTGATAAATTGGCCCTAGCCCAAAAAATTCAACAACAAGCTGCCAACAAAGAAGTTGATTTTGCCGAGTTGGTAAGTCAATATTCGGATGACACCGCTACCAAATTAACCGGCGGCGATTTGGGATTTTTTAGTGCTGGGACGATGGTGCCGGCTTTTGAAAAGGCCGCCTTTGCTTTGGAGGTTGGTCAGGTCAGCGCAGTCGTCAAAACAGAATTTGGTTATCATGTTATTTTAGTCACTGACAAAAAAGCCGCCGAGGGTGATCAGCCAGCTCAAGTCAAAGCCAGCCATGTTTTGATCAGCTTCAACACTTTTGATAGTTATGTTGAACAATTGCGCAATCAAGCTCGAGTCATTCCTTTACTAGCCGGTTTAAAATTTAACAACACCAGCTTGTAATTCGCGTTGAGGTTTTGTTTGAGAAGTGGAGCCACCTGTCGGAATCGAACCGACGACCTCTCCCTTACGAAGGGATTGCTCTACCAGCTGAGCTAAGGTGGCCGACATCTCGCAAACAAGTACATTATGGAGCGGGATAGGGGAATCGAACCCCCGTCTCATCCTTGGGAAGGACGTATACTACCATTGTACTAATCCCGCGAACTCGCAAGCAGTATATATGACTAGTCAACAAAAATCAATATTTATTAGCCTGATCTTGTTGCTTTGCGGCCTCGGCGCTTATCCGGTCAAGGCCCAAACAGTTGTGCCTGAAGTGGAAATATCCACGGTTAATTTTGACTCATCTTTAGTAGCTAAGGGCCATACTTTGGCTTCTGCAGACAATACTTTTCGTCTGGGCGTTTTCCCCAACGTTTTATCCAAACCGACTGACTTTATTTTAAAAAAACGTTCGGTCGTCGACCAGCCTTTGCCCGTTGGTCGCAAACCACTGACTGATTATTGGGAGTTTGATATTGCCGACAAAACCGCTTACGACCAAAAAAAGCCAATCGTCGTCCAAATGGAATTTTCCTCACTAGCTAATTTTGTCGGTTTGTATTTTTGGTCCGGTCAGGATTGGCAAGAATTACCCACAACCATTGTCAAAGAAGATGATAAATATTTTGTCCGAGCTTTTTTTCATCTGCCCTACGCCAGATTTTTAGTTTTAGGCTATGACGACTCTCAGGCTTTAAACGTCGGTCAGGCCAGTTGGTATCGATATAAAAATTGTGACTGCGCGGCCTCGCCCGATTACCCCAAAGGCAGTAAACTATTAGTGACTAATCTCGACAATCAAAAAACTGTCGAAGTCAAAGTAAATGATTTTGGTCCAGAGCGCGCCATACATCCCAAGCGGGCTATTGATTTGGATATTTTAGCTTTCAAAAAAATCGCCAAGACTTCTCAAGGGATTATCAATGTTAAAGTCCAGCTCCTATCTCTACCCGATACGTTATGATTGAATACAAAAACGTTTCCAAAATTTATCCGCCCAACGTGGCGGCTTTGAAAAAGGTCAGCTTGCACATCAAGCCGGGGGAGTTTGTTTCTTTGGTTGGCCAGAGTGGTAGTGGCAAAACGACATTTGTCCGATTGATGATTGCCGAAGAACGCCCCGATGAAGGCAAGATTGTTATTGGCGGTTGGGATATTACTGATATCAAGCATACCGACGTGCCGCACCTACGCCGGCAGATCGGCGTAGTGTTTCAAGATTTTAAACTTTTACCGCAAAAAACCGCTTACGAAAACGTGGCCTTTGCCTTGGAAGTTTGCGGAGCTTCGGACGCGCGTATTGCTTCAGTCGTGCCGCAGGTTTTGAAAATAGTCGGCCTGGAAAGTAAAATGGACAATTACCCCAAGCAATTGTCGGGTGGTGAAGCGCAACGCGTGGCGATCGCTCGAGCTTTGGTCCATCGACCCAAAATTTTATTAGCCGATGAGCCGACTGGTAATTTAGACGCTATCAACACTCGGGAAATCGCCGACATTTTGCTCAAGATTAACGAATTTGGTACGACGGTGGTGATGGTTACCCACGATAAAGATGTTGTCAACTATTTAAAAAAACGGGTAGTGACTATTGAAAATGGACAAATTATTAAAGATCAAAAAACTGGTAAATATACTTTGTAATTTATGATTAATGCTTTTTTGCGCACTCTCAAATTTGCCTGGCAAGATTTTTATCGTAATATTTGGTTGTCGATCGCCACGATCACCATTTTGATCTTGACGTTGTTGTCGGTTAACTTTGTTGTGGCTGTCAACGCCGTGACTGGGGCGGCTAGCGCTATGGTCCAAGATAAGGTTGATATTAGTTTACATTTTCAAAATGATGTCCCGGAAGAAAAAATCTTGACCATCAAAAAAGATCTATCAGATTTGTCAGAAATCGCCGCCGTGAATTACATTTCTCGAGATCAAGCCATTGCCGATTTTAAGGCTCGTCATGCTAATGAGCCTTCAATCTTGCAAGCTTTGGATCATTTGTCTAGCAATCCTTTGGGGGCAGTTTTGGAAATTAGGGCCCGACAGCTTGATGACTATCCGACGATTTTGGCGGCTTTAGATCGCCCAGAATACAATAAGCTTATCACTAGTAAAGATTATAAAGATCGACAACTGATCGTCGAAGTATTGTCGTCCATCACCGAGCGCATCAGACAAATCGGCGGTGGGATAATCATCGTCTTTACCATCATCGCTGGCTTGATCGTCTTTAATACGGTCCGGGTGGCGATTTATACGCACCGTGAAGAAATCGGTATGATGAAATTGGTTGGAGCGACGAACTGGTTTGTGCGCTTGCCGTTTGTCATCGAGGGTGTGATGTATGGTTTGTCGGCGACGCTGATCACGATCATTGTACTTTATCCTTTATTGGGATTTTTACAACCTTATATCAACGGTTTGTTATCGGGTAGTGATTGGCAATTGCTTGGTTATTTTAATCAACACGCCATCTTTATCTTTGGTTGTGAGCTCTTGGCTATTAGTTTGCTTAATGTGCTAAGCGCCTTGATCGCCACGCGTCGATATTTGCGAGTTTGAGGTTTGACAGCTTTTTAATAATCCCATAAACTAGCGTCCGTTCCCTCATTATCCTCGGGGATCGTCTAATGGTAGGACAGCGGCCTTTGAAGCCGTGAATCTAGGTTCAAATCCTAGTCCCCGAGGATAGTGGGGGAATATTATTTTATAAAATTATGGCTCTGTGGATTTGGTTGGGCTTGTTATCGCACCTCGGTTGGGCTTTTGGTAATATCGTTGATAAATATATTATCAAAAATCATCTGCCCAATATTTGGGTTTATTTTGTTTGGGCGGGTTTGGCTGATTTGGCCGTGATCACGCTTTTACCGTTCATTGATTTTGCTTGGCCGACAACGGAAGTGATCATCTGGATGTTTTTGATGGTGGTGGTAAATATCATTGGTTCACTTTTTTATTACAAAGCTGTCAGTGTTGAAGAAATATCACGGATAAATATTTGGTGGGCGCTAATCCCAGTTTATGTTTTGATCATCAGCTGGTTGACGTTGGGTGAAAGTCTAACAATTCAGCAATTCATGGCTTTTGTCGTCTTGCTGCTTGGAGCTTTGGTGGCATCTTTTCATATTAAAGCCGGTCGGCAAATTTTGCGTTTTTCACGAGGCTTAGGTTTTATGCTGATTAGCTGTTTCTTTTATGCTATCGGCATCGTCATCACGCGTTTTGCCGTCCAACAAGCGCCATTTACCGACGTTTTGGTTTTGACAGCATTGTTTTGGATTATGTTTTCTAGTTTAGCTTTACTGTACCGGCCCCTGCGTCGTGATTTTATGATCTCAGCTAAGCAACTGCCGTTAAAAATTATTTTGGCTATCGTTATCAGTATCGCCGTTGGTCTGTACGCGGCGTTATTTAGCCATTGGGCTTTGTCTTTGGGCCCGGCCGCACTAGTCTTTGCCCTCGAAGGTTCGCAGAGTTTGATGGTTTTTGCTTTGACATTACTGATCGCTTTTTGGCGACCGCAAGCTTTGGCTGAAGAAACGGATAAAAAAAATCTGGCTATCAAATCATTAGCTCTAATCATTGTGATTGTCGGCATAATTTTGTTAAATAACGCTGTATAAAAAAACCGCCAAAATGTGCTATTATATAAATAGCTTTTAATTAAAACAAAAATATATGGAAATTTTATTTTTAACTTTAGGGGCCTTGGGTATTTTGGCTATGATTGGCGGAGTGCTATCTAGCCAAGAAAAACATCAAGACATGTGGTTTATTTTGGCCGGCGCTTTACTTTTGATTTACAGTTTTTATCGTGGGGATTTGATATTTTTTATTTTACAACTGATCTTTATGGCCGTGGCTTTGTTTGAATTGATTCACTTGATCCACACCAAAAAAAGAAGTCTGTGGCGCCGCTGGTTGGGCAAAAAATAATTTAATCATGAGGCTATCATTTTACGGTGCGGCCCAAGAAGTCACCGGTTCGTGTTTTTTGCTCCAAACCGCTAAACATAAAATTTTAATTGATTGCGGAGTTTTTCAGCAGCGTTCTTTTGTTGAAGATAAAAATACTCAACCTTTTCCTTTTGACCCCAAGACTATTGACGCGGTGTTGTTGACTCACGCTCACTTGGATCATTGCGGTCGTTTGCCCAAACTTTATCGCGACGGTTTTCGTGGGCCGGTTTATGCTACCTGCGCCACGCGTGATTTGACCCAAGTCATGTTGATTGATAGCGCTCGAGTCATCGAACGAGAAGCAACAAGGCAAAATCGTTCACCCCTATACTCAGCTGCCGACGTTACTGGTTTGATGAAATTATTTTGGCCTGTTAATTATCGTCAGAGTAAAAAAATATTTCCCGATGTTTCAGTAATCGCTTATGACGCCGGACATATTTTAGGTTCAACCAGTTGGCGTATAACAGCTGATGACAATGGTCAAAAAAAGACAGTAGTTTTTTCCGGGGATTTGGGCAATCCACCAGCGCCCATTGTCACCGATCCTGACGCCATTACCGAGGGGGCTGATTATGTAGTGATGGAATCAACTTACGGCAATCGTGTCCACGAATCAAAATCTTTACGCCGCAAGCTTTTGTCAGAAATTTTTATCAATACCGTCAAACGCGGTGGCGTATTAATGATCCCGGCTTTTGCTCTAGAACGCACCCAAGAAGTAATTTATGAACTTAATTGGTTGATGGAAAGACATCAATTACCGCCTTGCCCGATTTATATCGATAGTCCTTTGGCGATTGGCGCGACTAATGTTTACAAACAATATAGCCGGATTTTTGATCGCGAATCACGGGCCCTGATAAACGCCGGTGATGACTTATTTAATTTCCCCGGTTTGGTTTATACTAAGACACCCGAGCAATCGAAAAAGATAAATATCACGCCCGGACCAAAAGTCATTATCGCCGGCAGCGGCATGTGCCACGGCGGCCGCATCCTTCATCATTTGAAACACTATTTATCTGACCCCAATAATCAATTGCTATTCATCACTTATCTGGCCGCCGGTTCGTTGGGCCGCAAAATTTTAGACGGGGCAAAATTTGTGACCATCGATGATCGGCGAATAGCCGTGCGGGCTAATATTATGGCCATTGGTGGTTATTCTTCGCACGGCGACAGTTGGTTGTTAAAAAGTTGGTTGCGACAAATGAAAACCACTAAGCCCAAAAAAATCTTTTTAGTCCATGGTGAAATTGATCAACAAACAAAACTGGCCGATATGATCGGCCATGATTTGGGTTACGAAACGTCAATCCCTAAATATCGTCAAACCGTTGAGCTCTAAATGTCGAGGTTTTTGACGCTCTTGGCTCGGCTTTGGATAAAGCGTTTGCGTGAAGAAACTTCGGTGCCCATCAAAATATCAAACACCTCATCGGCTTTAGCAGCATCTTCGATGCCAACGCGTTTTAACAAGCGCGTCGCCGGATCCATGGTGGTTTCCCAAAGCTGTTGTGGGTTCATTTCTCCCAAACCTTTATAGCGTTGAATATTAACTTTGACGGTTTTGCCATCGTCTTTGATTTTTTGTTGTTCGGCTTCTTGGGCTTCGTGATCAGTTTGATCGGCGACATCTTCGGCGCCTTCGATAATGCCGGCCACGACTTTACCCTTGGTCATTTCTTGCTGAGCTTGTTCTAATTCTGTTTCCGAATAAGCATAACGAGCTTCTTTACCGACCTGAATACGATAAAGCGGTGGTTGGGCGATATAAAGATGGCCTTGTTGTATTAAAGCCGGGAAGTAACGATAAAACAAAGTCAACAGTAGTGTGCGAATGTGAGCGCCATCGACGTCAGCATCGGTCATGATGATAATGCGATCATAACGCAAAGCATCTAGATCAAACTGTTCACCAATATTTGTACCCAGAGCGATGATCAAAGATTTGACTTCATTGTTGGCCAACATTTTGTCTAAACGTGCTCGTTCCACATTCAAGATTTTACCGCGTAGTGGCAAGATGGCTTGAAAGTCGCGATCCCGACCTTGTTTGGCGCTACCGCCAGCCGAGTCACCTTCGACTAAATAGAGTTCCGAGCGACTGGCATCTTTGGTGGAGCAATCGGCTAATTTGCCGGGCAATGTCAAACCTTCCAACGCGCCTTTACGTAAAACAGTCTCGCGCGCGGCCCGCGCGGCCAAACGAGCTTTGGCGGCTAACAAACATTTACCGATAATGCCTTCGGCGTCGCGTGGGTTTTCTTCTAGAAAAGTTTGGAAATGTTCATTCATGACTGTTTCTACGGCACTGCGCGCTTCAATATTGCCCAACTTGGCTTTGGTTTGACCTTCAAATTGCGGCTCAGGTAATTTGATGGAAATTATAGCGTTCAAACCTTCGCGGACGTCTTCACCTGATAAGTTGGCGTCTTTTTCTTTGATATAACCTTTGGCTCGAGCGTAGTTGTTTAAAGTCCGAGTCAAGGCGGTGCGAAAACCGACCACATGCATACCACCTTCGGGGTTATAAATGTTGTTGGCAAAAGGCAACAAAGTTTCTTTGTATTCGTCGGTGTAACGCAAGGCGACTTCAACTTGCAGATTTTCTACTTCCTTAGTGACGTAAAAAGTATTTTCGTGTTTTGGCGTCTGGTTGATCGTTAAGTGTTTGATGTAAGAAGCGATACCGCCTTCAAAGTAAAAAGTGTGCTGATGTTGAGGCAGGCTGATTTTTTTATTTAAACGCTTAGATTCGTAGCTGATACTTTGTCGTTCGTCGATGATTGTAATTTTGATGCCCTTGGTCAAGTAGGCTTGTTGACGCAAATGATCGACGATAGTTTTCCAATCAAACTCCACGACCGAAAAAATTTCGGCATCGGGCTGAAAGATAACCGTGGTGCCCGTGCCCTTGGCTTTGCCGATAGCTTTGACTTTGGCTTGCGGTTTGCCGCGTTTGTATTCTTGCATCCAAAGCTGACCGTCGCGTTTAACCTCGACCCGCGTCCATTCTGACAAAGCATTGACGACCGAGACACCGACGCCGTGCAAACCACCGGAAACTTTGTAACCACCTTGGCCGAATTTACCACCGGCGTGAAGTTTGGTCATGACTGTTTCTAGAGCTGAAACTTTAGTAACTTTATGGATATCAACAGGAATACCGCGACCATTGTCAAACACGGCACAAACGTCACGACCGGCATCTTTGTAAAAACGAATAACTAGCTCGCTGGCATGTCCGGCCATGGCTTCGTCGATACCGTTGTCGACAACTTCCCAAATCATGTGATGCAGTCCGGCTTCGGCCGTGTTGCCGATGTACATGCCGGGACGCTTGCGGACCGGATCGAGACCTTCTAGGACGGTGATCTGTTCGGCGCCATAGTCGCTAGACGGAGCTTTTTTGACAGGTTTTTTTGGAGGTTTTGTGGCCATAAATTATATTACAAATGATAGGTTCATTTTAGCACACTTGATTGGTTTTTTCCAGTCCCAAATCGGCCGCCCGACCCCGTTGTTTCCTTGGGTTTTTGGCCGGTTTGTGTTACAATAAATTCGCTATGAACGATCCACAAATAATTGGCGGTTTGTCACCACGACAGTTTGGTTTCAGTCGCTGGATTTTTGTCAATCAACAAAATATTTGGCGAACGACCGTCGGCATTTTGATCTTTCTTAATGTTGTATTGTGGGGTTATAGTTTATACGGCTGGCTGGATTATTATGTTTTGAGCGCCAATCGTTATCGCGACATGATTAGTCAAATGACGATCAGCGGTTACGACATGACGACTTACAAAAATGCTCATCAGCCCCAAGATTTGGCGGTGGCCAACCCGCAAGTTTTGGCCGGGACGGCCGGACGTTATGATTTTTTGGCTAATGCTAAAAATCCCAACGCCGCTTGGTTGGCAAAAATTGAATATCATTTTGTCGGGGCCGGTGATTATGTTGGTAAAAAATTACAAACTTTTATTTTGCCGTTAGATGAAAAGCCAATTGTTGATTTGGCTGTAAACAGCATTACCGCACCGCGCAATGTTGATTTGGTCATTGATGATTTGTCTTGGAAAAAAGCTCCGGATTATGAAAATTATCGCAATCAAGTTTTGCAAGTGGAGATTTTTGACCTGGCTCATGTTGATAGCCAAACGGCCGGCTTGGGCAACCCCAGCGTTTCCCAGACTCGCTTTAGTGTCAAAAACAACAGTGCTTATGACTATTGGACGATTGGTTGGTATGTGCTGTTATATCGCGGCAGTCAACTGGTTGGTATAAATTATTTGCTCGATGAAGAATTTTTGTCCGGCCAAACCAAAAATTTTGCCATCAATTGGTTTAGTAATATTAGTTCAGTCACCAGCGTCAAAGTAATACCCGACATTAATATTTTGGATCGGGCTGTTTTTCGGCTGCCTATAGCGGATAGTGGCGAGCTTAAATAAAATTATTGTGGGTTTTATCAAAGTGCAGTTGTGGCGAAGGTTTGACTGGGGAATTGTGTTGGCCGGCCTGTTGTTGTCGTTGGTTAGTTTGGCGGCTTTATATAGTTTGGCCGTGGCTACCGATAGTCCGGTCTGGGACAACTTGATCCGACAAAGCATCGCTTTGGCTTTAGGTTTGGTGGTTTTTTTGTTTTTCGCAATTTTTGATTATAAAATCTTTGAACGTTACGCTTATTGGATTTACGGCGGTGGCTTGCTGTTGTTGATTGGAGTTTTGATTTTTGGTACGACCTTACGTGGCACCCAAGGTTGGTTTGTGATCGGCCCATTCAATTTTCAGCCGGTTGAAGCTTTGAAAATAATTTTAGTCATCACGTTGGCCAGATTTTTTAGCCAACAATCTTGGCCACTCAATCAATTGCGACATTTCGTATTAGCCGGGTTGCTGACGGCCGTGCCGGTCGTACTAGTTTTGTTACAGCCAGATTTTGGTTCGGCTTTTTTGTTGATTTTGATTTGGTCTGGTTTTGTCGTGGCGATCGGACCACGGCCTAGACACCTTTTACTTTTTGCTGGTTTGGCGATCATGGCTTTACTGATCGGTTGGTATGGGGTTTTTGCACCATATCAAAAAGATCGTTTGGCCACTTTTGTTAATCCAGCCGCCGATCCGCTCGGGACTGGCTACAACGTCAATCAGTCCATGATTGCCATTGGCTCTGGTCAACTCTGGGGTCGTGGCTTGGGCTTTGGCAGTCAAAGTCAATTGAACTTCTTGCCGGCTGCCCAGACGGACTTCATTTTTGCCGTCATCGCCGAAGGTTTGGGTTTGCTCGGCGTCTTTTTGACGCTGGCTCTATTTTTCTTATTACTCAGTCGCTTACTCAATATTGCCAAAAAAACTCACGACAATTTTGGTTTGTTTTTGGTCGTCGGTATCATCGCCTTGCTATTTAGTCAAATTGTTTTAAATATCGCCGTGACTTTGGGCATCGCGCCGGTCACCGGAGTCACTTTGCCGTTGATTAGTTATGGTGGCAGTTCGCTGATTTTGACTTTTGCCATGTTGGGTATCGCGCAAAGCGTTTATCGTCGTAGTTAAAATTGACGATCCGAGCTAAATTTTGTTATGATGATTTTTAAGTATGGATCATAACGATCAACACAAATCAGCCGGAGCCCGCCGTCAATTTTCTCCAGGAAATTCACGAGTGGTTTCTTATTGTCCATTGTGTGACAGTAATTACAATTTGCTCGAAGCCAAGATTTTGGAGCAACGTGAAGATGCGCAGTTGGTCTATATCAAATGTCGGACTTGCGCCAGCTCAATTTTGGCCTTGATTTTGGCTCATCCACTGGGCGTCAGCACTGTTGGCCTCTTGACTGACCTGTCAATCAATGAGGTTTATAAATATCGCGCTGGCCAGCCAATTAGCGAGGACGATGTCCTCAATATTTATCAGGACTTGCAAAATTTCGATAATGTGATACACTTCTGCCGCTAGTTTTTTACTAGGAAATTTAGTGTAAAGTTTTCTTTTTTTATATGTCAGAATTAAAACTCCAAGCCAAAACTCGTCAAGCTACCGGTAAGGCCGTAGCTGATTTGCGCGATCAAGGTTTAATGCCGGCCGTCTTGTACGGTTATGATGTTAAAGAAGCTCAAAATTTGTCGGTTAGTCAAAATGATTTTGATCGTTTGTTCAAAATCGCCGGCTCGACAACTTTGTTAAACTTATCTATTGATGACAAAGATTTGGGTCAAGTTTTGATCCAAGATGTCCAATATGATCCAGTCAAACACGTTGTCATTCACGCTGATTTGTATAAAGTTGATATGACCAAAAAAATCACCGCCACCGTGCCGTTGGTTTTGGTCGGGGTGTCCTCAGCCGTCACTGAGTTGGGGGGAGTCTTGGTCCACAACTTAGATGAAGTTGAAGTGCGTTGTTTGCCAACAGCTTTGGTCAAAGAAATTACCGTTGACGTTTCGGGTCTAAAAGGCTTTGATCAAGTTATTCACGTGGCCGATTTGGTTGTACCCGAAGGTATTGAAATCGTCACCGCTCCCGATATTGCTGTGGCCTTGGTGTCTGAGCCGCGAGCCGAAGAAGTGGTTGTCCCAGTCGAAGCTCCGGTGGCTACTGATGACAAAAAAGAAGGTGAAAAAACCGACGACAATAAGGCGACTGATGAAAAAAAGTCTGAATAAAAAAATTTGGTTAATCATTGGAGCGGTTGGGCTAGTCGGCCTAGCCGCTCTTTTTGTTTTTTATTATTTTGATCAGTCCGCAAATATTACTGATTTATCATCACCGACAGTCAAACCAGTCGTTGCCTATCCTCGTTTGATTGACGGAGTTTTAGTCGAAGATGAATCTAAAGTTTCATCGGCTGTGGCGGCGGTGATGATCGATAACCATTTTGACGCTTGGCCGCAAGTTGGCTTGGATCAGGCGGCTGTGGTTTATGAAGCGCCGGTCGAAGGTGCGATTAGTCGCTTGCTGGCCATTTTTAGCCTAGATGATAATAGTCCAAAAATCGGCCCGGTCCGATCGGCTCGGCCATATTTTGTCGATTGGGCGGATGAGTATGGCGCTAGCTATTGGCACAGCGGTGGCAGCCCGGAAGCTTTGCAAAAATTACAATCCTCAGGCATTACGGATGTTAATGAATTTTATAACGGCAGCTATTTTTATCGCGACAAACGTCTTTATGCCCCACACAATCTTTTTACCACTAGTGACCATTTAAATAACTATTATCAAGATCATGACTTGTCTTTAGTGCCGACGTTTAGACCTTGGCAATTTGTCGAGGCTAGTCCGCTGATCACGCCCGTCACAACCCAAATCTCTTTTAATTATTCGCCGTCTTCGACTTATCAGATAATTTGGCGTTATGACGTCCAAAGTAATACCTATCAACGTTCTCAGGGTGATAATCCGGTTTGGTCGGCTAGTAATGTTATTTGGCAATTTGCCGATATTAAAACAATCGACGCTATCGGTCGACAAAAAATTACTACCTCTGGCCAAGGTCGAGCTATTATCGTCAACAATGGTGACAAAATAGAGGGCAGTTGGAAAAAAAATATGGCTGACAGGCGGACGATTTTTTACGACCAAAATAATCAAGAAATTAAATTAGTCCGAGGTTCGACCTGGGTGGAAATTGTCCCAACCGATTGGCCGGTTGATTTTTCTAACTAATAATGTTAAAAGAGTAGAAGAATTTTTAAGGAGGTGCGTTTTGAGTTGGTCACAACGCAAAAAGGCCGGACTGTCAGTCCCCTCACGTGGTATGCGGCGACATCTTCGAGCCGGTAAAGCTCGTCAGGCTGAACGGCGACATGATGAGGCCGTTAGCGCTTGGCGGCGTTTACCGCAGGCCGATCGGCCACGGTGGTACAGCTCAGAGAGATTGTACTGCCCAAATTGCTTGAGGTC
>CAZFXZ010000001.1:16759-49237 GCA_964523165.1 uncultured Gammaproteobacteria bacterium | reverse complement strand
GATGAGATCATGCCTCAGGTCGGAAATATTTCGGTCCAAGAGGCTTTGAAACTCACCGCTATCCCCAACCCCCAAGTCGTCAAAAAAGCTCTGGGGGAATTTCGCCAGCATGTTTTGAGTCGCAAAAAGGGTCGTTTACCCGCGACGGAGCGAGGCAGGAAATTGGCGGATTTCATCCCCGGGCAAACTCGGGTGACTGGCGGTCGTACTGTGGCGCAAGATCGCTGGCAAAAAGAAGTCCGAGAGTTTTTTGCCAACATTGAAAGATTGGCGTCCGGTTTTGAGCGGGCCAATAGTTCACCCAACGATTTTGAGCAGGCTCTGGGATCGTTGAGTCGTGAACAGTTGTTTCGCCTAAAAAGACTGGCGGGCTCGGTGACGACCAATCTGAAAAAGTGGAGTGAAATTATCAATAAATTTGTTTAAAAACCCAAGACCGTTTGGGTTTTTTTATTTGTCTAAACTTGCTAAACTAAGCACTATGCAGTCATTAAAGAATCTTTTGTCCAATTCTATAAAAGAGGCCGGGATCGGTCGGCAGGTCCAGGCCGCGCGGGCCGTGGCTTATTTTGCCGATATTGTCAGTCAGGTTTTGGGCCCAGAATATCGTGATCAGGTCAAAGCCTTACGTTATCGTCAGGGCGTCTTAACCATTACTTGTTTTTCGTCAGTTTTGGCTCAAGAAGTCAAATTGTCTCAAGGTCAAATTATTGGCCAGCTTAATGATAAATTGGGTGGCCCAGTCGTTGAAAAGCTGAGTTTTTTGGTCTAAAAAAGCTTGTGGGACGGGGGTAAATCTGCTAACATAAGTTCACTTAGGTTTTTGCCACCATGACTGCCAAAAGCTATCTTTTTGCCTTAGCTCTGGCCACCACTTTTTGTTGGGCGGCTTGGTTGGCGGTGATATTTCGCATCGATCCGACCGTGGCTGTCAATTTAGATTTCTTGTTGTTTTATGGGTCGTTGTCTTTGGCCTTGATTGGGACCTTTGCTTTGTTGGGTTTATTGTTGCGTCGCGCCTTGCGACCCAGCGATGTTTTGACTGGTTATCAGGTTTCGACGGCTTTTCGTCAGGCAATTTTGTTCACGATTTTGTTGGTTGGTAGTTTGTCTTTGTTGAAATTACAATTGCTTAATCCATTGTCGGCGGTTTTATTCGTCGCTTTATTGGCGGTTTTGGAATTTATATTTTTATCCAATCATCATCAACCTAACGAATTTTAATTTATGCGTCAGTCACAATTGTTTAGTAAAACTTTAAAAGAACTGCCCAAAGGTGAGCAGTCAATCAATGCTCAATTATTAATTCGCGGCGGCTATATCGACAAGCTGATGGCCGGGGTTTATACTTTTTTGCCTTTAGGCTTGCGAGTTTTAAATAAAATTGAAAATATCATTCGGCAAGAAATGGATAAAATTGGCACTGAAGTGCTGATGCCGTCTTTGGCGCCGCAAGAAAATTGGCAAACCACTGGTCGTTTAGAGACCGTCGATGTTTTGATGAAGACTGCGCCGGCTAATGCTGCGGCCGTGGCTAAAAATGACGCTAATTATATTTTAAATCCGACCCATGAAGACATTGTCACGCCTTTATTGCAAAAATTTTGCGCCAGTTACAAAGATTTACCCAAGGCTGTTTATCAAATCCAGACTAAATTTCGTAACGAGCCGCGGGCCAAATCAGGCTTATTGCGCTGCCGCGAATTTCGCATGAAAGATTTGTACAGTTTTCATACTTCCGAAGCTGATTTGCAAAATTACTACAATCAAGCCAAGGAAGCTTATTGGCAGACTTTTCGTCGTTTGGGTTTGGCTGATGAAACGTATGTCGCTTTGGCTTCGGGTGGCGATTTTACGGAAAACTATTCTCACGAATTTCAAACTCGTTGTGACAACGGTGAAGATATTTTATTTCATGCTGCCAAGTCTAATATCACCTTCAATCGTGAAGTAGCGCCCAGCCAAGCGCGTAGTGGCAAGTCATCGGGTCAGCCACGGCCGATGGAATATGTCCAAACCAAAAATGTCGTGGGCGTCGATGATTTGTGTAAATTTCTCAAACTCAGTGCCGATCAAACAGTCAAAACTTTGATTTATCAAAACGAGCGCCAAGATTTGATTGTGGCCGCCGTGCGGGGCGACTATGATGTCAGTGAGTATAAATTAGCTAAAATTGTTGGTTGCCGTCATTTAGAGTTGGCCACGCCAGCCGTAGTCAAAAAAACCACCAAAGCGGAAATTGGCTATGCTGGTTTACTCAACTTACCAGCCAGCGCCCAAGTTTATATGGACGAAGCTTTGAGTAAAATGACAAATATGGAAATGGGCGGCAACAAAACCGATCAGCACGTCATCAATGTAAATTTTGATCGTGACTTGCCGCGGCCGGATAAATTTTATGATATTAAGATAGCCCAAGAAGGGGATGCTTATCCGGAAACCGGAGAAATTTACGAAGTCTTCAAAGCCGCCGAGATTGGTAATATTTTCCCACTCAACACCAAATTTACCAAGGCTTTTGGCTACAACTATGCCGATGAAAAAGGCCAGGAGCAAATTGTTTATATGGGTAGCTATGGTATTGGTCCGAGTCGGATCATGGGCGTGTTGGTGGAAAAGTTTCACGACCAACGGGGGATTGTTTGGCCGGCAGCCGTGGCGCCGTTTGCCGTTCATTTGATTCAAATTGGCGATGATCCGGCCGTAACTAAACAAGCCAATCAACTTTATGATAAATTGTTAGCCGCTAACGTCGAAGTTTTGTTTGATGATCGGACTGATGTTAGCGCGGGTAGTAAATTTGCCGATAGCGATTTGTTGGGTTTGCCGATTCGTTTGGTCGTCAGCCCCAAAACGGCTGGCCAAATCGAGTACAAACTACGCACCGCTCAAGAGGTGGAAATTATTTCCTTGGCTGAAGCCCTAAAACGTTTGCAAAAATAATTATGTTGATCACGGATAAAATTTTCGGCCGATTTTCGCGAGATTTGGGTATCGATCTGGGGACCGCCAATACGTTGGTTTACGTCAAGGGCAAGGGTATTGTGATCAATGAGCCGTCAGTTGTGGCCGTCAACAATCGGACCGATCAAATTTTGGCCGTTGGTAATGAAGCCCAAAAAATGATCGGCAAAACCCCGAGTCATATCACCGTGACGCGACCTTTGGTCAATGGTGTAATTTCTGATTTTGAAGTGGCTGAAAAGATGTTGCGTTATTTTATTGACAAAGCTCAGGGTCAAAGTTTTAATTTTGCCCCGAGACCACGTGTCGTGGTTGGTGTGCCGATTGACACGACCGAAGTCGAGCTCAAAGCCGCCGAGGATGCGGTGCGTTCGGCCGGAGCGCGACAAGTCAATTTGGTCGAAGAGTCCATGGCGGCCGCTATCGGTGCTCGATTGCCGGTCCAAGAAGCGATTGGTAACTTGATTGTTGACATTGGCGGTGGGACGACCGAGATCGCCGTTATTTCCCTAGGGGGTATTGTGACGTCAAAAGTTATTTTACTGGCTGGTGATGAATTAAATCGCAACGTTGTCCAATACGCTCGAGAAAATTTCAATTTGCTGCTCGGAGAGCCGGTGGCCGAGGATATCAAAAAACGTATTGGTTCGGCCGGACCGCTGAAAGAAAATTTGACCATGGAAATGCGAGGTCGAGATTTGGTTTCTGGCCTACCTAAAGAAATTATGGTTAGCGATGGTCAAATTCGTGAGGCTTTAAGTAAAACCGTCAAGGGGATTATTGAAAATATAAAATTAACTTTAGAAGTTACACCACCGGATTTAGTGGCTGACATTTATGAACGCGGTATGGTTTTGACGGGGGGTGGAGCTTTGTTGCGCAACTTAGATCAGGTCATCGCCAAAGCCACAGAAATTCCGGTTCGAGTGGCTGACGATCCATTGACCTGCGTAGCTCGGGGCGCGGGCATGATTTTGGAAGATTTAGATTTGTTGGGTGACTTAATCATGCCTTCAACTATGGATGGTTATACTACTTAATAACCTATGTATCAGCTTGGGTTCAAAAAAAATTCTCCCGTCCTAATTTTATTTTTTAGCGCCCTGATCATTGTCTTGTTGTATTTTGTCAGTCGCATCTCGATTGTCAATCATTTACTAGGTCGGATTGTCACGCCGTGGCAAGCTGGTTGGCAAACCGCGGCCGGCAATGTCAATGAGATGAAAAGCAAAGCCGAATTGATTGCTCTTAATGAAGCTTTGGAAAAACAAGTCACCGAAAGTATTGTTGATTCGGCTCGTTTGCGAATGTTGGAAGTCGAAAACCAAACCCTACGCCAGCAATTAGATTTTTTGGAAGAATCAAGTTATCAATTTATAATTGCCCGCATTGTTTCTTCAACATCGGATTTTAATTTTTCTGGTTTTGTTATCAATCGAGGCGCAGCCGATGGTTTGTCGGTCGGCTTGCCGGTGATCGTTGGCGATGGCATTTTGATTGGTCAAATAGTCGAGGTTCATCAATCGTCGGCTATCGTGATGTTGGTGACCGACAATCAAAGCAAAATTGCCGCCACCGTCCAAAATAATGATCTGACGATTGGTCTGGTCCAGGGCGGGCATGGTCTGACTGTTAATATGAACATGATCCCACATGCCGAAGATATCCAGCCGGGCGATATCGTTATCAGCTCTGGTTTGCAGGACAAAATTCCAGCCGGCTTGGTCATCGGCACTGTCGAATCCATCGATCGCGTCAGTAGCCAGCTCTTTGCTTCGGCCTTGATCAAACCGTTAGCTGATTATCATAAATTAAACCTCGTCACGGTTTTATTGCCTTAAATGACCACGGACATTTTTAAAATTTTAGCTTTTTTAATCGCGGTTTATATCTTGACCGTGATTCAGTTGAGTTTTGTCCAAACCTTGCTTTATCCCTGGTCGCAGATCAGTTTAGTCATCGCCGCCGTTTATTTAATTGGTTTGGTTTGGAACTATCACCTCGGTTTGGGTGTGGGCATGTGGGCTGGGTTTTTGTTGGAATTATCTTCACCCTTGACGCCCGGGGCAATGGTTGTGCCTTTGATTATATCTTTATTGATCATCAACTTTTTGTTTAAATTATTATTTACCAACCGCTCGGTTTATTCGATGATGATTTTAACCGTTGTGGGTGGGATGTTTTACCATCTGGGTCAGTGGTTGATAGAGTTTGTGGCCCAGCATTTAGGCTGGACTTATCGCGCCTTGATTGTCAGTCCGAGTTTTTTGCAAGCCATGGTTTGGCAGATTAGCTTGACGACTTTGGTGGTAGTTATAATATTTTTAATTTTTTATCGTTTTAGTAAATTAGCGCGTTCTAATTTTTTATTGGGCAGCCGACGTTAGTATGACTCCAGATCAGCACGACATGTTTGGTTTGCGACCAATCAAAATACGTCATTCTTGGTTGGGTCGCAAACAACGCCTAGATTGGACTGAAGAATCTTTGGCCCTACCGGCTACGTCGTTGGATGTTGCAAATGATAGTGGCGGCAGTCAATCATTTTTGGGCCGAGGAATCAGTGAAAGACGTTTGCAGCTCTTGTGGTTAGCTATGCTGATTATTTTAGGCGGTTTATTGTTGCGGAGTTTTTATTTACAAATTGTCCAAGGATCTTATTATTATAGTTTGGCCGAAGGTAACCGCTTGCGCATTATTCCCTTGACCGCACCGCGGGGTGTGATGTTTGACCGATTTGGTCAACAATTAGTCCAAAACACCTCGACCTTTCATTTGACCATTACCCCGGCCGACCTACCAGCCGACCATCAAGTCCAAGAGCAGCTCTTGTCGGATCTGGCTGCCTTGCTAGCCAAGGATCGTCAAGAAATCATCGATCAATTACAGGAGTCACAGCCCTACATCTATCAACCGGTGGTGGTTAGTCGTGACGTGCCCTATCAAACCGCCATTTCAATTTTGGTTAATCAAGATAAGTGGCCGGGTATCACCGTTCAAGAATCGTGGTTGCGTGATTATGTGGCTACGCGTCGGCAAAATAGTTTTGCCGAGTTTTTGGGTTATACTGGACAATTGACCAAACAAGATTATGAACAAAAAAAAGATCAAGGTTATTTTTTGACTGACCAGATTGGTAAAAGTGGTTTAGAATATTCTTATGAAAAAATTTTAAAGGGTCAAAACGGTCAACGACAAATTGAAGTTGATGCTCTCGGTCGTGAAGAGCAAGTTATTGCTCAAAAAGAAGCCGTGGCTGGTCAGGATTTGATTTTGACTATTGACGCCGATTTACAACAAGCGGCCGGTCAGATTTTAAACAACACTCTTCAAGCCTTGGGCAAAAAACGTGGCGTGGTCATAATCATGGACCCCAACAATGGTGAAATTTGGACTTTGGTCTCGGCACCGTCTTTTGATAATAATAAATTTGCCGCCAAAATCAGCGCCTCAGATTATCAAGCGCTGCTCAACGATCCAGACCAACCTTTATTCAATCGAGCAGTGGCGGGGACTTATCCATCAGGTTCGACCATTAAACCAGCTATGGCCGCGGCTGCTTTGCAAGAGGGGATTATCAACGATCAAACCAGTGTGGTGAGTACCGGTGGCGTGCGTATTGATCGTTGGTTTTTCCCTGATTGGAAGGCCGGCGGTCACGGCCTAACTAATGTTTATAAAGCCATTGCCGAATCGGTTAATACCTTTTTTTACTACATTGGTGGTGGCTATCCGCAGGGTGGCAATCCAACCCATGATTATGAATTTAAAGGTTTGGGTCCGGATAAGATTGCCCAATATTTGCATGATTTTGGTTTGGGTCAAAAGACGGGCCTAGATCTGCCGGGCGAAGAAGAGGGTTTTATTCCAACTGTTGATTGGAAAAATAAAACTTACGGTGAATTGTGGTACATTGGCGACACTTACAACTTATCAATTGGTCAGGGCAATTTATTGGTCACGCCGTTGCAAGTAGCCCTTTGGACATCTTTGGTGGCCAATGACGGTAAAAAAATTACGCCACATTTGGTTAATGCCAGTCAGGAATCTTCGACTAAAAAGGTTTGGACGCTAGACTGGCCGACAACCGGCCGCGTCAACGTGGATTCAAAAAATTTAGCCATTGTCCGACAAGGTATGCGTCAAACGGTCTTGGCCGGATCGGCCCAATCTTTTGCCGCTCTGCCGGTGGCGGTGGCGGGTAAGACTGGTACGGCGCAGTGGAATAATAATAAAGCCAACCACGCTTGGTTTACGGCTTTTTTGCCTTATCAAAATCCGCGGCTGGTCATAACTGTGTTAGTTGAAGAAGGTGAGGAAGGCAGTCGGGCCGCTTCGCCAGTGGCCCGTGAAATAATAAATTGGATGTGGCAAAATCATCCCGAACGCTATGGTTTGGTCAGTAACTAAACTAGCTTTGAGCGTATCGATCGGTCTCGGGCTGATTGTAGTTTTTATTGTGTTGAGTAAGTCACTGTCTAATTTGTCAGATACTATACCAGTCAATGTGGCTGGATATGTTATTGAGGCAAGTTTGGCCGATAGTCCAACTGAACAAAAAACAGGCCTGGTTGGCCGTCAGTCTTTGACCGATCAAGAAGGTATGGTGTTTGTTTTCCCGAGTAGTTTCGAACGTGATTTTTGGATGAAAGATATGTCCATGGCTATCGATTTGATCTGGGTTGATGGTGGAAAAATCGTTGGTTTGATTGATCATTTAGAGCCTCAAACCAGCCCGCCCTTTACTTATTATCATTCGCCCCAGCCCGTAGATATGGTGGTGGAAGTGGCTAGCGGCTGGATCAAGCGCCACGATTTGCAAATTGGTCAAAATGTCCGTCTTGACAATTAGGCCGCTTATTTGCTAGAATCCAGCTACTTTTCTGACATTAAAATATTGTAAACATTATGAAATTTGCCGTTGTCCGCGTTGGGGGTAAACAATACCTCGTGACCGAAAAAGGAACTTTGAAGGTTGACTTAAAATTGGGCGAGCCGCAAAAAACCGTCGAGCTTGAAACTTTATTGCGTAGCGATGGTAAAACTGTGGAAATTGGCCAACCGCTTTTGTCGAGTAAGGTTGTAGCCACTGTCGTCAAACAAGGCAAGAGTCGGACGGTAGTAGTCACTAAGTACAAACGCAAAACTCGCTACAAAAAATCGACCGGTCATCGTCAAGCTACGACCGATCTATTGATCACTAGTCTATAAATCAAAACCCCGTTTAGAACGGGGTTTTATAATTCCTTGCGACCGCCCAAGGCATTACTAATGGTCACTTCGTCGGCGTAAATTAGCTGACTGCCCATGGGCAAACCTTTAGCCAAGCGACTGATTTTTAGATTTTGATCTTTAAGCTGTTGATACAAAGCTAAAACTGTGGCTTCGCCCTCAATGGTCGAATCAAACGCCAAAATAACTTCGCTGGTGGAATTATTTTTTAGCGTCGTCAAAAGCTTGCTAGTGTCAAGCGCTGACGATGTTTGATCGCTCAAGGGTTCTAATGTACCTCCCAAAACAAAAAACCGACCGTGATATTGACCGGTACTTTCGATGGTGGCCAAATCAGCGGTTGTAGCCACCACGCACAGCAATTTAGGATCGCGTTGCGGATTGGAGCAAATATAGCAGGGAGATTTTTCAGAAAAAGTCTGACAATTTTGGCAGCGGCGAATATTTTGTTGGCTGTCCAACAAGGCGGCCGTCAAGGTTTGACTGGCGGCCGGCCGATTTAATAAATACAAAACAAAACGTTCGGCGGTTTTGGGACCGATGCTGGGCAGATCGGAAAAAGCGTCAATCAGTCTTTGGATGGTGGGTGGATATTTAGCCATTAAAACCGGGGAAATTATCAAGTCCGCCCATAGCTTGCAATTTTTGCGCCATAACTCGACGGACCTTGTTGTTGGCCTCTTCTAAAATTTCTGGTAATAATTTTTCCACTTGGCTCAATGATGTTTGAGGATCTATTTTTAGGGCCGTGACTTTTTGATTGCCGTCCATCGTCAAACTAATGCCATGTTTGTCGATTGTGATACTTTCACCGGCTAAAGATTTTTCTAAGGTTTTAGCTTGGGAGCGCAAATCTTTTAGGTGTTTGATTTTGTTGAACATAATTAATTTAGTAGTTAACTGGCTCTTCGGCCATTGATTTGTCTAAGTTTTTGAAACTAACTCGAGCTTCATCAAAAAACAGTTTGACGACTCCGGTTGGACCGTTGCGATGTTTGGCAATATGGATTTCGGCGGTGTGGCGGTCTTCTTGACTGAGCTCGTCAGTGTTGTATTTGCGGTCAGCGGCTTTGCGATAAATAAACAGCACCACGTCGGCATCTTGTTCGATCGAGCCGGATTCGCGCAAGTGAGCCAATTTGGGGATAGCTGGACCCATTTGCTGCTCGACGGCGCGGGACAACTGAGACAAAGCCAAAACCGGAATATCTAGTTCGCGGGCGATGCCTTTGAGAGAGCGAGTGATTTCACTGATTTCCAAGACCCGGTTTTCGATACTCGAGCGACCTTCCATCAATTGTAAATAATCAATAATGATCATGCTCAAACCATGTTCCATTTGCAAGCGTCGGGCCTTGGCTCTGATTTCCATGACGTTAGCTGAAGCCGTATCGTCGATAAAGATCGGCGCTTCAGACAGCACGCCCATAGCATGACCGATTTTCGGAAAATCGTCATCATCTTCGCGCTCTGATAAACGTCCGGTGCGCATTTTCCACAAATCAACGCCGGCTTGCGAACAGATCAACCGATCGACTAATTGATCTTTGCTCATTTCCAAGGAAAAAATACCAATCGGGGCTTTTTGTTTGACGGCGATATTGCGAGCAAAGTCCAAAGCCAAAGTGGTCTTACCGACCGACGGCCGGGCGGCCAAAATTATCAAATCCGATTTTTGGAAACCAGCCAGCAAATTGTCGAGCGACTGATAACCGCTCGGCAAGCCGCGTAATTTGCCTTTTTCACGATGCAACTCATCGATGCGATCAAAAGCCGAGCTCAAAACATTTTTGATGGAAACAAAGGCTTGTTTGGCCACCTTTTGCGAAACAGCAAAAAGTTTTTGCTCTGATTCATCTAAAGTTTTTTCCACATCTTCTGATTCGTCATAGCCCAAATTGACGATATCGGTCGCGGCGGCGATCAAGCGGCGCAAAGTTGATTTTTTACTGACGATTTTAGCGTAGTGGACGACGTGACTGGCTGTCGGTACGGCATTGGCCAAGGTGGTTAGATAAGTCCGACCGCCGATGGTTTCTAATTTGTTTAATTCTTCCAAACGATTGCCGAGGGATAATAAGTCGATTGGTTCGCGTTTTTCATACAGATCAAGCATGGCTTGAAAAACAATACGATGGGCGTCGCGATAAAAATCTTCCGGACTGACCAAGTCGGCCATTTTGATAATAGCGTCTTTGTCGATCAAAAGTGAGCCGAGCAACGATTGCTCAGCTTCGAGATTTTGGGGTGGGACTTTGCCCGGCAGGTCGGTCATAGAGTTACTGTATTGTACGTTAACTACCGCCAACCTTCAAGTCAGATTGTTTAAACAGTTTTTCCCCCGTCTTTCAACCAAACTGTAACCTTTTGGCCTATTTTGCGTCTTAAATAATAACATTACAATTTTATGAATGCCGATTTTTGGCGCAAGCTTTGGACAATTTTACGCCCCTATCGTAAAACCTTTGTTGGTTTGACTTTTTTTGTTGCCTTTTTTGAGTTATTTAAACTCTTGCCGCCGTATTTATTGAAATTAGTCGTTGACAATTTGACCGAATTAGGTGGTCAAGACTTGTTAAAATTAATCATTTTGGCCCTCTTATCATTTGGCACTAATTTTGTGGAAATTGGCTTGTGGCGACATTATGACTGGTTGGTTTTTAAACTATTGATTGACGTTGAGACAATTTTACCCAAAACTTTACACGATAAGTTAGTTGAGCTGTCGTTGAGTTATCACGAAAAGTCAAACACCGGTGGGACGGTGGCCAAAGTCGGTCGCGGCGTCGATAAGTTGGTGCGCTTGTTGGGTGATTTTGGTTGGGAATTTGCCCCAACGGTTTTGCAGGTTTTGGTTACCACGGTGGTGGTAGCCATCATTGAGTGGCGCTTGGCGGTAGTGTTTATCGTGGCCGTGCCAATCTTTTTGTTTTTGACTCGTCAAATGAACGTCAGGCTTTATCCCTGTCGTCAGCAACGCCATCAGTATTATGAAGATTCGGCTACGGCCATGGCTCAAAGCATTATCAATATCTACACGGTCAAATCGTTTGCTCAAGAAGCTCGTGAAGCCCAAGAGTTTAATAAAATTCAAGACAATATTGCCGATATTAGCAACAAAGAATTTCGCAGCCTGACCAATTACAACTGGTTGCGCGGTTTGGTTATCGATCTGGGCCGTTTGAGTATTTTGTTGTTTGCTATTTATTTAGTCTGGCTCAACCAGATCACAATCGGTAGTTTGATATTTTTCATCACCTTGTCCGAAAAGGCTTATTTGTCGTTGTTTAGATTGTCGCGTATTTATGATCATATCGTCGAAAGCTCAACGGCCGTGGAGCGGATTTTTCATATTTTAGAAGCCAAGTCAGATATTGTCAGTAAAAAATCAGCTCAACGTATAAAATTAACGGGCCAAATTTCTTTTAACGATGTCAATTTTTCCTACGACTCAACAGCCAAACCAGCTTTGACCAATGTGAGTTTTGAAATTTTGCCCGGGCAAAAAGTCGCCTTGGTTGGTCCGAGCGGCGGCGGCAAATCGACGATTGTTAAATTGATTTATCGTCATTATGATGTTAATAGCGGTGGCATTACCGTTGATGGCCATGATTTGCGCGATCTAGATTTGTTGGTCTATCGTCGACAGTTGGCAATCGTGCCCCAAGAAGTGGAAATTTTTAATACCACCATTGGTCAAAATATCGCTTACGGTTTACCGCAAGCCAGCTTGGCACAAATTAAACGAGCCGCCAAAATTGCCCGTGTGGATGATTTTGTCCAAGATTTGGCCGACGGTTATGAAACGGTGGTTGGTGAACGAGGTGTGCGTTTGTCGGGCGGTCAACGCCAACGCGTCGGTATCGCTCGGGCTTTGCTAATTGACCCCAAGATTTTGATTTTTGACGAAGCCACGTCTCATCTTGACACCCGCTCGGAAAGATTAATTCAGCAAGCTCTAGAAGAAATCGCCAAAGAACGTACGACAATTATTATCGCTCATCGTTTATCGACTATTCAATCTTCAGATAAAATCTTGGTCATAGAAAATGGTTACCTCAAAGAACAGGGGGACCATCATAGCTTACAAAAAAACGGCGGTTTGTACGCCGAATTAATCAGATTGCAAGATCTTGGCGAAATTGTCCGCGAGTGATAAACTCATAGCATGCCAGAAAAAATATCACCCCAGCAATTTTCTTTGGATTTTAAAACAGAGCTAGATGAAAGCTCTGTCGGTCCGACAGTCGAAAAACGTCCCGCGGAGCGTCGGGAAATGGATCCTGATTCGGTGGAATATGAAATCGTGGCTGTCGACTCCTATGGTCCGCCAAAGGTGATGGCGACTATTAGAGCTGTGTCTGAACGGCAAGCTGCTTATCGATTTTGGCACGACAAAAGACGTAATGTTTTTCCCGATCAAGATAGAGTCATCATTCGTCGCAAGAAAAAAGCCGCTTAATCGCGGCTTTTTCTTTTAATAAGTTAATTCTGGATAGAGTGGATATTTGTTGGTTAGCTCCACGACCGTGGCTCTAACTTCATTTTTTATTTCTTCGTTATCAATATTTTTTAAGATTTTGGCGATCGATCGTCCGATCAGTGTAAAGTCAGCTTCGTTTAGTCCGCGGGTTGTTAGAGCCGGCGAGCCCAAACGAATACCCGAGGGATCCCAAGGTTTGCGCGGATCGTTGGGTACGGCGTTTTTGTTGGTGTGAATATTGACATCTTCCAAAGCTTTTTCGGCTTGTTTGCCGGCCAAACCTAAAGGCACGAGATTAACCAAGACGAGGTGGTTGTCAGTCCCGCCGGTGACCAGGTCCAAACCTTCGGCCAATAAGCTGTCAGATAGGGCTTTGGCATTGAGAATTATTTTTTTCTGATAATCAACAAAGTCCGGACGTAGAGCCTCAGCAAAAGCCACGGCCTTAGCGGCGATGACGTGATCAAGTGGCCCACCTTGTAAACCGGGGAAAATAGCCGAATCAATTTTTTGGGCTAGATTTTTTTTGTCATCGGGTCGCAGGCGATCGTTGAGTTTGGACATGATCATGCCACCGCGTGGTCCGCGCAAAGTTTTGTGTGTCGTAGTCGTGACTACATCGCAAACGGCCATCGGATCGGGATGAAGTTTGGCTGCGACTAGTCCGGCGATATGAGCAATATCAGACATCAGATAAGCGCCAACTTCATCGGCGATATCTTTAAATTTTTGGAAATCAATGATCCGTGGATAAGCACTAGCTCCACAGAGAATGATTTTTGGTTTATGTTCTAAAGCTAATTTTCGGACTTGGTCGTAATCAATTGTCCCATCGGGTCGCAAACCATAAGCGATAAAGTTGTAAGTCAAGCCGGAAAAGTTGACCGGACTGCCATGGGTTAGGTGCCCACCTTGATCTAAACTCATACCCAAAATCGTATCGCCAATATTAACTAAAGCCAAATAAGCCGCGGCGTTGGCTTGCGAACCGGAGTGTGGTTGGACATTGACGTGTTCAGCTCCAAAAAGTTTTTTAGCTCGATCGATGGCCAACTGTTCGCTGTCGTCAATATACTTATTGCCGGCATAATAGCGGTGCCCGGGGAACCCTTCTGAATATTTATTGGTCAAGACCGTGCCCATAGCCTCCAAAACGGCTGGCGAAACAAAGTTTTCCGAAGCGATCATTTCCAAGCCGTCCCGTTGACGGGCTAATTCACCTTTGATAGCCTGATAAATCTCCGGGTCGTTTTGCGGTAAGTAAGAAAAAGTCATATAAAATCATTATGAAAAATAGTAGGGTTATTGTAACACATTGCCCGTTAGCTGCCAAAATAGTACAATAGGCCTAGTATGAAATCACTTCAACAGGCTAAAAAACTTTATTTTGTTGGTATTAAGGGTGCTGGCATGACGGCTCTGGCCCAAATCTTAAAAGGTTGGGGCAAGAAGGTGAGCGGCAGTGATGTGCGAAGCGTTTTTTTTACCGATGAAGTTTTGAAAAAAAATAAAATAAAAATTTTCTCGCCTTTTAAAGCCAGTAACGTATCCCAAGCCGATTTAGTCATTTATTCGACGGCTTATAATGCCAAAAATAATATTGAAATCAAAACGGCCTTAAAAAAGAAATTGCCGCTGTTGAGTTATCCGCAAGCTGTGGGGCAATTGTTTGATCAAAAAATCGGCCTAGCCGTTTGTGGCACGCATGGCAAAACCACGACTTCGGCTATGTTAACTTTTGTCATGAAAGAATTAAATTTATCACCCACGGCTTTGATTGGCTCGGCCGTACCGCAATTTGGTGGTGGGGCGGTAGTCGGGACAAGTCAGTATGTTGTGGTCGAAGCCGACGAATATCAAAATAAATTAAAATATTATCACCCGCAAATCGTAATTTTGACTTCAGCTGATTTTGACCATCCCGATTATTTCAAAAATCAAACGGCTTATAACAAAGTTTTTACTGACTTTATCAAAAAAATTTCCGACGATGGTTTGTTGATTGCTTTTGCCTTGGATAAAAACGTCCAAAAAATCAAACGCGGGGCCAAATGCCAAGTCGTAACTTATAGTGATAAATATAAATTAAAACTAAAATTACCCGGTCGACATAATCAATATAACGCCAACGCCGTCATGACCTTGGCTGAACAGTTTGGTTGGCCGCTCGATAAAGTCCAAAGGGCTTTGCAAAAATTTGCTGGCACCAAACGCCGTTTTGAATTGTTGGGCCAAAAACGACGAATCAAAGTCTATGATGACTATGCCCATCATCCGACCGAAATTCGAGCCGCCCTGCAAGCCGCTCGAGAAAAATTCCCTCGACAAAAAATTTGGTTGGCTTTTCAATCCCACACTTACACCCGGACTAAATCTCTATTGCCTGATTTTGCCCAAAGTTTTAAGCTAGCTGATCAAGTGGTGGTTTTGGATATTTTTGGCTCAGCCCGCGAAAAGCAAGGCGGGATCGACGCTCCAAAATTAGCTGCTGCCATTAATCGGGTTTCTCACAACGCCAGTTACCGTGGTGATTTTTCAGCCGTGGTTGATTATTTGGCCAAACAAGTCAAACCCGGCGATGTTGTTTTGACTATGGGTGCGGGTGAAAATTGGCAAGTTGGTGTCAAATTGTTAAAAAAATTATGAACATTCAAGAAAATATTGTTTTAGCCCCATACACGACTTTCAAAATTGGCGGAGCGGCTCGCTATTTTGTGGAAACTTCATCTCCAGATGAAATTTTAGCTGCTGTGCAGTGGGCGCAAGCAAAAAAAATAGAAATTTTTACTTTGGGTGGCGGCAGTAATTTATTGATCAGTGATCAGGGGTTTGATGGTTTGGTCATCCGCGACATTGATCAAACTATTAGAGTGGTCGGGACTAATATTTATAGCGCAGCCGGGGCCAGTCTGGCCGATTTTGTCCAAACCGCTACGGATCACAGTTTAACTGGCGCCGAAGAATTAGTTGGCATACCCGGTACGGTCGGTGGCGCAGTCCGAGGTAATGCCGGGGCCTGGGGTCGAGAAATTAAAAATATCTTAATCAGCACGAAAATTTTTGACGGCCAAAATATTCGGACTTTATCTAATGCCGATTGCCAATTTGTTTATCGGGGTAGCGCTATCAAGCAAAATCGCTGGCTGGTTTTGTCGGCCGAATTTGCTTTGCAGCTCGGTCAACAATCTGACATCGCCGCCAAGGCCGCTGATTATTTAGAACAAAGAAAGAAAAAACATCCGATCGAACCATCGGCCGGCTCGGTTTTCAAAAATTTAATTGCGGCTGATCTGGATCGGTCTAAAGTTCAAAAAGTTTTGGAACTAACCGAAGAGCAATACCAAGTCGCCACGCGCCATGGCAAACTAGCCGTCGGTTTTGTCGTGGATCGATTGGGTTTGTTGGGCTATCAAATCGGCGGAGCTAAAATTTCTCAGCATGGCAATATTTTGATCAATACCGGTGCGGCCACGGCGGCCGATGTTGTAGCCCTAATCAGCTTTATCAAACAGCAAGTTCGTGATAAACTAGACGTAGAATTACAAGAAGAAATTCAATATGTGGGCTTTTAAAAAAATATGAAAATTAATATCAAAGCGACAAATTTAGATCTAACTCCAGCCCTGCGTGATTATATTGAAAACAAAGCCGGTCAACTCGAAAAGTATTTTGACAAAATCATCGACCTGCACGCCGAAATTGATCTAACGACGCATCATCACCAAAAAGGTCAAATTTTTCGGGCCGAGTGGAATGTCCGAGTCCCTGGTAAATTACTGCGAGTCGAAAAGACGGCCGAAGACATGTATAAGGCTATCGATAAAGTCAAAGAACACATGACCTTAGTTTTAAAAAGCCACAAAGAAAAGCTGATCGATAAAAAACGTCGAGCGGCTTAATTTGCGTTTACAAACTACAACTTTCGTGTTAGGATGCCCGTCTGTAATTAGATGGGTATTTAGTCTAAAAATATGGGATTTTTTAGCAAATTATTTGGTGAAGAACGCGCTCGTCAACGACTGTTGTCACAAATCAACAAAACAGTCGTCGGCCCGGTCAATGCTTGGGAAAAAACCATTAGCCCCTTGACTGATCAGCAGCTGCAAGACAAAACGGATGAATTTAAAAAACGCTTAGCCGATGGCCAAACCCTCGACGATATTTTGGTTGAAGTTTTTGCCGTCGTTCGCGAAGCGGCTAAACGTGTTTTGGGTCAGCGTCATTTTGATGTCCAGTTGACCGGTGGAGCGATTTTGCATCGTGGAGCAATCGCGGAAATGCGAACAGGTGAAGGTAAAACCTTGACTTCGACCTTACCAATTTATCTCAACGCTTTGTCCGGACTAGGCGTCCATGTCGTGACGGTCAATGATTATTTGGCTTTGCGTGACGCCTGCTGGATGGGTCAAATTTATAGTTTTTTGGGTTTAAGTGTCGGCATTATCCAAAACCAAATGATTAGCTATGTCTATGATCCGACCAATCAAGATCCCGACTTTACCAAGCGAGTAAAAATTTCCACCCGCCAACAGAGCTACGCTTGCGATATTACTTATGGTACCAACAATGAATTTGGTTTTGATTATTTGCGTGACAACATGGCTGTCGAAATCGAGCAACGCGTGGCCGTCAATCGACATTTTGCCATTGTTGATGAAATCGACTCAATTTTAATTGATGAAGCCCGCACACCGTTGATCATTTCCGCGCCGGCTGAAGAGTCTCAAGACTTATATTACAAATTCGCCAAACTGGTGACTAATTTGCAAGAAAATACAGATTATAATATTGATGAAAAATTACGTTCGGCGACTTTGACCGAAGAGGGGATTTCTAAATTGGAAAAAATGCTGGGCGTGGAAAATATTTATGTCCAAAGCGGTTTGGGTACTGTTCATCACATTGAGCAGGCTTTAAAAGCTTATACGCTGTTTAAACGTGATCGACATTATGTCGTCCAAGACGGCCAACTAATAATCGTTGATGAATTTACCGGTCGGTTGATGCCTGGTCGGCGCTATTCCGAAGGTTTGCATCAGGCCTTAGAGGCCAAAGAAGGTTTAGCTATTCAACGTGAAAGTCAGACTTTGGCGACCATTACTTTTCAGAATTATTTTCGCATGTACGACAAGCTGTCGGGTATGACCGGTACGGCTTTGACCGAAGCCGAGGAGTTTTGGAAAATTTATGGTTTGGAAGTCGTGCCGGTGCCGACTAATAAACCAGTCATCCGACAAGACGCTAATGATAAAATCTACAAAACAGAAATTGGTAAATTTCAAGCAGCCGCCCGCAAAGCCAAGGAGCTACAAGCCAAGGGCCAGCCGGTTTTAATTGGCACGTTGTCAATTGAAAAAAACGAATTAATGAGTCAGCTTTTAACGGCCGAAGGAGTTAGCCATGAAGTTTTAAATGCCAAAAACCATGCTCGTGAAGCGGAAATTGTGGCTCAGGCCGGTCGTAAAGGCGCGGTCACGCTAGCTACCAACATGGCCGGTCGAGGCGTCGATATTATTTTGGGCGGCAAAAAAACCGATGACGCTGAGTGGTCGGCCGCCCACGAAGAAATCAAAAAACTCGGTGGACTTTTTGTCATTGGTACTGAGCGTCACGAATCACGACGTATTGATAATCAATTGCGTGGGCGTTCTGGCCGTCAAGGCGATCCGGGCGCTTCACAATTTTTTGTCTCACTCGAAGACGAGTTGATGCGGATTTTTGGCAGTGATCGGATCAAAAACATGATGACGACTTTGCGTTTGCCCGAAGATATGCCGATTGAAAATAAGCTTATCAGTCGGTCATTGGAGTCGGCGCAAAAAAAAGTCGAAGGACATAACTTTGATATTCGCAAACATCTTTTAGAATTTGATGATGTTTTAAATAAACAACGAGAAACAATTTATCGCCGTCGTCGCCAGGCTTTGGATACAACCGCCGATTTAAAAGATGAAATTTTGTCTTTGATTCGCGAGGAAATTAAAAATGTTGTTTGGCAACATACGGCCGAAGGTGAGTCTCGAGCTTGGGACTTAGAGGAGATTTATGAAGTTATAAATAGTATTTTTGTTGTTGATAGCGCTGTCCGCCTGCAATTGGCCGATATAGAAGAAAAAGAACAAAAAGGCAAATTGCATGAAGATGACGCTCGTGAAGCTATTGTCGGCCATCTCTACCAACTAGCTGTTCAACATTACAACCAACTAGAAGAAAACATTGTCGCCACGACTGGCCAAGCCCAAGCCATGCGGCAGGTCGAAAAAGGCATAATCTTGAAAAGCATTGACACCTTGTGGGTGGAGCATCTCGACGCCATGGATCACCTGCGTCAGGGTATTGGTTTGCGGGGCTATGGCCAACGTGATCCCTTAATTGAGTACAAAAAAGAAGGGTTTATTTTATTTGAAAATTTACTGGCGACTATTCGACAACAAATCGTTTATAGTATTTATAAAACCGGTTTGGCCTTGGACATGTCGGACTCGCTCTTAAACCGTCGGGGTGTGTCGCTGTCCGGTGCGGCTAAAACCATGGATAAAAAATCTTCGTCGTTATTGGGCTTAAGCAACGCGGCGGTGGCCGGATTGGCCGTGACCGAAAAACCCAAAGATGAGACTGGTCAGAAAATCGGTCGCAACGATCCGTGCTATTGCGGTAGTGGCCAAAAGTATAAAAAATGTCATGGGGCTTAATATGTCAAACCTCTCTCACCCACCATGTCATCCCGACCCCCGCGAAGCGGGGCGGAGGGATCTATTTTGTCTAAAGAAATAAGTTTGTGCTATAGATATAATAGATCCCTCGACAAGCTCGGGATGACGGAATGGTGACGGAAGGCGGGAAATAATAAAATATGATTATGAACAATAAGGACCTATATTTCATAGCGGTAAAAGTTTTTTTGATTGATGATAATAACAAGCTTTTAATTACCAAAGACAAATTCGGATGTTGGGATTTGCCCGGTGGGCGACTACGTCAGCAAGATTTTGATGTTAATTTAGAAAAAATTGTTGAACGAAAAATGATTGAAGAACTAGGCAGCGAAATCAAGTATCAATTGGGTCAGCCAGTGGTTTTTATGCGTCATCAGCGTCAGGAAATTTTATCAGACGGTCATAAAGAACCACGACGAATTTTTGCCGTTGGTTATCAAGCTCAATATCAGAGCGGAGAAATACAGCTCGGTGGAAATCATGAGCTTTATGAATGGGTTGATATTAAAAACTTTAAACCAGAAATTAAATTTGAAGGTGGTTGGTTGCAAGGCATAAAAGATTTTCAAAATAGTTATGTCAAATAGTCATGACCAAGATTTGCGACGGGGGATTGATTATATCGGAGTAAATTGCGTTTTTTGGTGCCACGATGGTCGGGGGCAGGTTTTGATGCTCAAACGTAGTCAAAAATGCCGTGATGAACAAGGTTGTTGGGAGTGTGGCGGTGGAGCGATGGAATTTGGTGAAACATTTGAACAAGCTGTCCGCCGTGAAGTTTTGGAAGAATATGGCACCGAGCCTCTGGAAATTGAATATATCTATAGCGCCAACGTCTTGCGTGAACACAATGGCCAAAAAACCCACTGGGTCAAAAATTTACACTGGGTCTTGGTTGATCGTCAAAAAGTGGTCAACAATGAGCCTGACAAGGCTGAAGAAATCGCTTGGTTTGATCTGGATAATTTACCACAACCATTGCACTCACAAATTTCTCTAGAAGTGCCGTTGGTTAAAAAGTTTTTAGCTGATAAGTATGGAAGAAATTGAAGTAAAATTTTTAAACGTCGATATCGCCCAATTAGAAAAGAAGTTATCAGAAATTGGGGCAAGTAAAGTCGGGGAGTATTTTTATCGTCGGCGAGTGTTTGATTACCCCGATTGGCGTTTGGACAAAGATCATTCTTGGCTGCGCCTGCGTGATGAAGGTGAAAAAATCACTCTGAGTTTCAAAAAACGTTTGGGCGTCGATAAAAATGGCGGCAATGATAGTGGTATGGAAGAGGTCGAGGTGGTGGTAGATGATTTTGACAAAACTGCCGAACTGATTTTAAAGCTTGGTTTTGTCGAAAAACATTATGCTGAAAATAAGCGTCGGCGTTGGACTAAAGACGGCGTCGAATTTGACATTGATATTTATCCCGGCCTAGAACCGTATTTGGAAATCGAAGGGCCATCGTGGGCGGCGGTTGATCAAGCCATTGTTGCATTGGGCCTTGATCCGGCTGACAAAAAAATATTTTCAACCAATCAAATTTATAAGGCTTTGGGCATAGACGTGGCCGATTATCAGCGGTTAACTTTTGATCGAGGTTTAATAAAAAGATAATATGTCTTCAAACCAGCCAATTAAATTACACTTGGTTACGCCAGTGGCCGTCATTTGTCGTGACGATGGCCGGATTTTGTTGCTCAAGCGTCGGGATGATGAAAAAGTTTATCCTGGCTATTATACTTTTCCGGGCGGTAAGGCCGAAAATAATGACACACTTTTTCAAACCCTAATCAAAGAAGTTAAAGAAGAGTGTGGTTTAGATATTTTGCCGGGAATAATTTTAATTAAAGAAAAAGCCATTGGTCGACCAGATGGTCAAACTTCCAAGTCATTATCCTTCCTTTGTCGTGTAGCCGATCCGACTAAGATTGTTTTAGATAAAAATGATTTCACTGATTTTGTCTGGGTAAATCTCGAGGAACTGCGTTCGCTCCAACATGTTGGCATTGAAGCGGAGTTTATTAAAGTTCAACAGCTTTACTCTTTGGGGTTAGATCCATTTGTTTTTTCGGCCGATACCGATCAGGTGGATTTTCGTTAAGATGTACCAGTAAACTGTTTTTATTAGGCTTAATTTTGAAGATAAAATCAAGTGTATAACTTATTGCATTTTTTTCATATTTCCTATAAAATACAGCCGTTATTTATGAAACTATCTCAACGTAGCAAAATTCGCCTAGCCGTCACCGCCGTCTTTATTTTGGCAATCGTGGCTGGCTTTTTTGTTTATCCACCAGCCTACAATCGCCCGGCTGATTTCATCCAAACTAAAACCGGTTTAAATCTTGGGCATTTTCCCGATAGTAAAAAATTTAATCTAGGCCTTGATCTGTTGGGTGGCACGCATTTGGTTTATCAGGCCGACACTTCAGCCGTGCCGAGCGGGGAAGTCAAGGCGGCTGTCGAGGGCGTGCGTGACGTCATTGAACGTCGCGTCAACGCTTTTGGCGTGGCTGAGCCTGTTGTCCAAGTCAGCAAGAGTGAAGCCGGTTATCAGATCATGGTTGAGCTGGCCGGTGTTTCTGATGTTGAGCAAGCCATCACCATGATTGGTGAAACACCACTTTTGGAATTTAAAGAACCTTCAGCACCGCAACCTTTGACGGCTGATCAAACCGCCGAAATTAATAAAAAAAATAATGAGACCAAAGCCCAAGCTCAACAAGTTTTGACCCAAGCTTTAAATTCGTCGGTTGATAAGTTTGCCGAATTAGCCAAACAATATTCACAAGATTCATCGGCCGCTAATGGTGGCGATTTGGGTTGGGTTAAGCGCGGGGTGTTTGTGCCAGAATTTGAAAAAGCGATTTTTGATGATCTGTCGGTTGGGCAAATCAGTCCACAGCTCGTCCAGAGTCAATTTGGTTATCACATTATTTACAAAGAAGACCAACGTGGTCAGGGTGAAAATTTGGAAGTCAAATCTCGTCATATTTTATTTCCTATCGTTAGTGCCGCTGATTATCAAGCCGCACAAGATTGGTCTTACACTGGTCTTAATGGTCAACATTTAGAAACAGCGCAGGTTCAATTTGATCCCAATTCCGGCTTGCCGACGGTCAGTTTAAACTTTGATAAAGAAGGGGCTGATTTGTTTGCGGAAATTACCGGCCGTAATGTTGGTAAAGCCGTGGCCATTTTTTTGGATGGTCAAGCTATTTCCGTACCTCGAGTCAATGAAAAAATTACCGGTGGTCAAGCTGTGATCAGTGGTGATTTTAGCGTGGCCGAAGCTAAAACTTTAGCTCAACGTTTAAATGCCGGAGCTTTGCCGGTGCCGATTAACTTATTGTCACAAAAAACCATTGGTGCGACTTTAGGCTCGGATAGTTTAAACAAAAGTTTAGTCGCCGGTTTGGTCGGTTTGATCGCCGTTGGCTTGTTTATGATCTTGTATTATCGTTTACCTGGCGCCTTGGCTGTTGTATCTTTACTTGTTTACTGTGTTTTGGTTTTGGCCTTGTTTAAACTGTTGGGCTTTACTTTGACTTTGGCTGGGATCGCCGGATTTATTTTCTCGCTGGGTATTGCCGTTGACGCCAACGTTTTGATTTTTGCTCGCATGAAAGAAGAATTGCGCGACGGTCGACCGTTGCCGGCGGCCATTGACGAAGGCTTCAAACGAGCCTGGCTGTCGATTCGCGATGGTAACGTTTCAACCTTATTGACCTGTGCCATTTTGTTTGGCTTTACGACTAGTTTGATCAAGGGTTTCGCTTTGACACTAACGGTTGGTATTTTGGTTTCACTGTTTACGGCCATTACCATGACTCGCGGTTTACTTAAATCTATCATGACTCCACGTACCGAAAGCTGGCGTTTTGTTTGGGGTCGTCCGTCTCGAGACTTGTCTGTAGAAAAATAATTTTATGAATATCATTGGTCAGCGCAAATATTTTTATATCATTTCCGGTCTGCTAATCATCGCTTCGGTGGTGATGTTGTTGTTGGGTGGTTTAAAGTTGGGTGTGGACTTCACCGGTGGTAGTTTATTGGAAGTGACTTTTATCAATCAGCCTCGACCTAGCCAAGAAGAAGTTAAAAACATTGTCGCCGCCTCTAATGTCGAGCTGACCACCATTCAAGCCGCCGGTGATGATGGATTTATTTTGCGTTTTAAAGAAGTCGATGAAGCCAGTCACCAAGCTGTTTGGCAGATTTTACAAGAAAAATATTCAGCCGCCAAAAAAGTTGACATCACGCCACAAACTGTTGATGCGCAAAATAGCGGCATTGTAGTTACTGGTACAACGGCCGCTCAAGAAAATGTGCCGGATATTCGTCAAGAACGTTTTGATGCCGTTGGTCCCACCGTTGGAGCTGAATTGCGTCAAAAAGCTACTTGGGCTTTGGTTTTGGTAGTGGTGGCCATTATTGCTTATATCGCTTGGGCTTTTCGTAAGGTTGGCAAACCAGTGCCGTCCTGGAAATACGGCGTGATTGCCGTTTTGGCCCTATTTCACGACGTTATTATTTCGGTTGGATTTTTCATGGTCTTTTGTTATTTCTTTGGTTTTGAAGCCAATACGCCATTTATTGCCGCCTTGTTAACTATTTTTGGCTACTCGGTTAACGATACGATTATTATTTTTGACCGCGTCCGCGAAAATCTTCATCGCTATCAGGGCGATTTTGAGGCAACCGTTAATCAGTCTTTAAATGAAACGATCGCGAGGTCAATCAACACCACCATGACCACGTTATTGTCATTAATCGCCATTTTGATTTTTGGCGGTAGCAGCGTCAGAGAGTTTGTGGCCTTATTGATCGTCGGCATCGCTTTGGGGGCTTATTCTTCCATCTTTATCGCCAGTCCGTTATTGGTGACTTGGCGAGCTTGGTCGCAAAAACGCTCATCTTAATCATCTTGACAATCTCTGCTGGTTTGAGTAGACTAAGCGCACTGGGCCGCCCTAGCTCAGCTGGTAGAGCAACGGTTTTGCCCGCCTGCCATAGCCTGAGCCGACGTAGCTCAGCTGGTAGAGCAACGGTTTTGTAAACCGTAGGTCGTCGGTTCAAACCCGACCGTCGGCTGAGGCGATGGCGGACAGGTAAACCGTAGGTCGTCGGTTCAAGCCCGACGGGCGGCTCCAGAAAAAATAATTTAACATTATGTCACAAGACAATTTGATCAAAATGGAATGCATGACTTGCAAGAAAATCAACTATTTTTCTCGTAAGAATAAAAAAACGATTAAAGATCGTTTGGAACGAAAAAAATATTGCCGGCATTGCCAAGCCCATTCTTTACACAAAGAAACCAAGTAACCTGACTTAGGCCGCGTATCGCGGCCTTTGCCTTGAGGGGGTGTCGTATAGTGGTAGTACAGCGGTCTCCAAAACCGCTAGCGTGGGTTCGATTCCTACCACCCCTGCCATAAAACACCTGCCCGTTAGGGCTAGGTGTTTTATGTTTTAGTCGGCGATGTTTCATGCTATAATCACAACTATGAATACCAACCCTCGGGCCAAAACAGTTGTCTGTTATGGCGATTCCAACACTTGGGGCGCCGTCCCATTATCAAACGACCGCTATCCGGCCGATGTCCGCTGGGTGGGTGTGCTGCAAAATATTTTAGGTCCAGACTATGAGGTGGTAAATGAAGGATTGTGTGGCCGAACATTGGTGGCTGTTGATCCCGATAAACCACACCGCACGGGTATCACTCATTTAAAATCTATCCTCGAAACTAATGATCCGATAGATATTATTATTATCATGCTGGGGACCAATGACATGAAGGTTAGGTATGAATTGTCGGCCGTTGATATCGCCGGACACCTCCAACAAACCATAGAATTTATACAAAAAGAAACAGTCGGTGCTGATGGTCAACAACCACAAATTTTAGTTATCTACCCACCTTTTGTCGTCAAACCTCAAAACCGCGAGCTAGACGTTAGAATGAAAAATGCCGTCGCCACTTCTCATGAGCTGGAGCCACTATATCGGGAGATGGCCTCAAAATTTGATTGTCTGTATTTAAACTCGGCTGATTTTATAAGTTTAGAAAATACTGATGGCTATCATTTGGCCGCCAAAGATCATAAGTTGCTTGGAGAGCGTGTAGCTAAAATTATTCAACAACTTTAGAATATAAACAAATAAGCCAAAAATATTTGGCTAGCTAATCTCAGTGATTTTATAGCTGGCGATTTTTTTGCCCAAATTTATTTTAATTTCATCACCAACTTTTTTGCCCAACAAGGCAGAGCCAATGGGCGAATGTTGGGAAATCACGCCAGCGCTGGGGTTGGTTTCCGACGAACCCAATATTTGGTAAGTCTTGGTTTGGTCGTTAGTTTCTACCGTGACTTTACTACCCAAGGTCACGCGATCGCCGGCGGTTGGATGGATGACGATAGCAATTTTTAAAAACCCCTCTAGGTCTAAAATTCTTTGATTTAAGCCACGTAATTTGCTTTTGGCTAGTTGGTACTCAGCATTTTCCGAAAAGTCGCCCAGAGCGGCTAAGCGCTGGACTTCTTTGGCCAAGGCTGGTCGAGACGACAACATTTTAGCCAAGTCAGCCCGTAGGGCTTGATGTTTAGTTGTGGTGATGTGGGGGTCAAGAGGTAAATGGGTATATTTACCGCCTTTGCGGATCGGTGTTCTCATGGCGGCATTATAGAAAGCTTTAAGATGTCTGGCAAGTTGAGTAATTTTTTGCTAAAATATAGTTCTTATTTTTAATATTTTTTGCTATGGCTAATTTGCAAGATATTTTTAATCGTATTCAGCAAACCAAAAAAGAACAACGTGAACTAAAAACCGTTTATCGTGATTCGCTGGCCAACTCTCAGACCTATCAAAACGTCGTCGAGGAAATAAAGACACTAAAAGATAAAAAGAAAAAAATCGAAGATGATATCAAAAGCGATTTTCGTAGTGAATTTGATCGCCTGGAAAGAATTAAAATTGATTTGGAAAGTGATAAAGAAATGATGAGCGATTTGGCTTTTAATCAACTTGTTAAAGGTGAAAAAATTGAACTAACCGATCAATACGAAAATCAATACGAGCCGATTTTTAGCGTTCGCTTCAAAAAACTTAGTTAACCAGCAGTTTGTAAAAATAATCTGCTAGCGGATCAACGCCCAAACCAAAAGCAATAGCCCCACCCAAAGCGCCGGTGACGGTAATTAATATCAATCCAATCAGGGCCAAAATCGCCAGCACATAACGCTGGTTGATTTTATTTAATAGAGTCACAAATTTATTGACGGTCGGTTGGTTGGCTATTAGAGGATGATTAATCAGAGTCAAAATTCTGGCGCCAGACAAAACCAATATTACGACATAGACAATCACGGTAAGTTGGGCCAGTGCCTCATGTGTTTCGACTAAACGACTTAATTTACCAACTTCAAAACCTTCACTAGCGGCATCACCGCTCATGAGGGTTACGGGCGCCGACAGTACGCCGGCAATTAAAATACCAAACTTCAACCAAAAGTATTCAACTTTTTCCTGTAATTTTGACCAGGGGATAATTTCCAGGGCGCTATAAAGAGTAAAAAAAGCGATCGGAAAGTGAACGAAAATTGGATGTAAATCCATATAAACAATTAAATTATTAAACGTTAGAAGAATAGCATATTTTATGTTAAAATAACAGACATGAAAAAGAAAATTATTATTTTGTTGAGCTTACTATTAATTATTTGGCCATCAACCAGTCGGGCGGCCGAGCGAGATCTGGCTAAAGAATTATCGGGCCGCATTTTGTTGCAAGTCCAAAGTTATGGCCGAGCTTGGTATGTCGAGCCGGTCAGCCAACAGCGCTATTATCTGCGCGACGGCGATGAGGCTTATAATCTCATGCGGACTTTGGGTCTGGGGATTAGCAATGCTGATTTGGCTAAAATTCCCACTACGGTGGGACAAAAAAGTGATAACCAACTAGTTAATAGATTGAAGGGTCGAATTTTATTGCAAGTCCAAGATCGTGGTCAGGCTTGGTATGTCAATCCCGTCGATGGTCTGCGTTATTATTTAGCCGATGGTCAAGCCGCTTATAACCTCATGCGTTCAATGGGTTTGGGTATTACGACCGACGACTTAGCGACGATTACCATAAATACTCAGCAGATTGTGCCGGATACGGCCTTTAATCAAGTGGCTTATACATCTTATGATGGTCAAAATTTTAGCGGTCAAAATGATGAGGTTATTTTACCCCTAGCTTCTTTGACAAAACTGATGACGGCCTTAGTTTTTTTGGACACCAATCCGAAGTGGGATGATAGTTTAGTTATTGATGAAGAAGTTATAAATTATCCCAAAGAATATGTTGGTGATGATTCGACCAGCGAAGTGGCGATCAAACTTGGTGATAAGGTAAAAGTTTCTGATCTGTGGTCGGCCTTACTCGTTGCTTCGTCCAATCAATCAGCCGCTGGTTTATTAAAAGCTAGCGGTCTATCACTCCAAGATTTTGTATCCAAGATGAATGATAAGGCCAAGGTTTTGGGTTTAGGCAAAACTCATTTTGTCGATGTAGCTGGTCTCGACGCTCATAATGTCAGTACGGCTCGCGAAATGGCGATTTTAGCTCGAGAGGCTTTTAGTCAAACGATGATTGCCGCTGCCAGTCGACAACGTCAGGCGACGATGACGGTCATGAGTAGTGATGGTCAGTGGCGCTCCGTGCCGGTGACTAACCGCAATTACAGTTTGTTGGAGTTTAATCCCGATGGTGCCAAAACTGGATTTTTGGTCGAAGCTCAACGCAATGTCGCACTACAAAAAAATGGGTTGACGATTGTTGTTTTACACGCTCGGAGTATGACCGAACGTAATAATCTTATTAAAAACTTTTTGCAATAATTATGATGTTTATTAAACGCCATGTGTTTTTATTGATCATAGTCATTGCCATGTTGATCCTGACTGGTTTGTTGATAATAAAATATTGGCCAAGGCCTGAAGTTGTGGTCAAGACTAGTGATGATCAGGCGACGATGACGCCACACACTTTGATTGCTCAATACGGCGCGCGACCCAATCAACTTTTCACGCAAAATCCCGATTTGGTCCAAAGAATACAAGAAGTTGATAGCGGTTTTGGTCCGGATAAATTAGCCTTTGCCGCCGATAATGAAGTCGTGCGTCTGGATGGACGGGAATTTTTAGTTTTACGTGGTTGTCCGGATCAAGATTGTCTTGATAAAATGACAGTCGTTTTTTGGCAGCCCGACAGTAATGAAGTTTACCTGGCTCGTGGTCATGAAGACAGCACCGTCGATAAAAATTTTCAAGTGCAAATTTTTGGTCAGCCTAATGACGCCACTCGTCGGGCTTTACTATATTTTTATTCAGAATACTAGAGTGTGTTGATAAATTGAACAAGATTGGTGTTCGGTTTGTGATAAAGATAAAAAAATGTTACAATAACGGAAATTATGATGATATATCTGCCATTCATTTTGTTTTTTTTAGGATTTTTGATCCTGATAAAAGGCGCTGACTATTTGGTCGAAGGAGCTTCAGCTATCGCCAAACGTCTTAAAGTCTCTGATTTGGTTATTGGTTTGACGATCGTAGCCTTTGGGACTTCGGCTCCCGAACTAATGGTCAATATAATGGCCAGCTTGAGTGGCAATTCAGCTATCGCCATTGGTAATATCGTCGGTAGTAATATTGCTAATATTTTATTAATTTTAGGTATTGCCGCCTTGATTTATCCTTTGTCGATGAAACATGGCACAATTTTCAAAGAAATCCCGCTAAGTTTGTTGGCGGTTTTTGTTTAGCTTTGCTGGCTAATGATAAATTAATTGATGGCTATGGTTTTTCCGAGCTCGGGCGCATTGATGGCTTAATTTTGATATCTTTTTTTATCATCTTTTTGTATTACATTTTTAGTTTAAGTAAAGCGACCAAGGGTGAAAAAATGGAATTTGTTAAACATAGTTTACCTCTAGCCATTTTATTGTTTGTTGTGGGTCTACTGGGTGTGGTGGTGGGTGGAAAATGGGTAGTAGATGGAGCTATAGCTTTTGCTACACTACTTGGTGTCAGTCAAAGTTTGATCGGTTTAACAATCGTGGCTGTTGGCACTTCTTTGCCGGAATTAATGACTTCGGCCGTGGCCGCCTACAAAAAAAATGCCGATATCGCTATTGGTAATATTGTTGGTAGTAATATTTTTAATATTTTTTGGATTTTAGGATTAACGGCGACTATTAACCCGGTAACTTTTTCGCCTTTGTTAAATTTTGATATTATGATTGTTGGTCTGGCCACTATTTTGTTGATTGGCTTTAGTTTTGTTGGTAAGAAATTTCATTTAGAGCGCTGGCAGGGTGGCTTGTTTATTATTTCATATTTGACTTATATAATATTTTTAGTGATTAGGGGTTAATATTTATGAATCACGGAGGGTCAAAAAATAAAAAAGCTTGGGTGGTGTCGGTCAATATGGGTTATGGACATCAGCGAGCTTCTGATCCTTTTACTGACATTGCTCAGGATGAGGTTATTATTGCTAATAATTATCCGGGCATCCCGTCAGCTGACGCCAGTATTTGGCAGCAGAGTCGTCGTTTTTATGAATTGGTTTCCCGAGCCAAACATTTGCCATTGATCGGCAATCTGATTTTTGGGGTTTTTGATTATTTTCAGCGCATCAATCCTTTTTATCCGCGACGCGACTTATCAGCCAAAACATTTCAGTTGCGACAAATGTATCGGATGATGCACAAAGGCGATTGGGGCAAAGATTTGATCGAGCGGTGCAAAAAAACTAATCCGCATCTGCCATTTTTGACGACATTTTTCGTGCCAGCCTTTTTTGCCGAAGAGCATGGCTACCCCGGTGAAATTTATTGTTTAGCCACCGATACCGATATTAGTCGGACCTGGGCGCCCTTAGAGCCACACAAAACTCGTATAAAATATTTAGCCCCGACCCGCCGGGCCCAACAACGTTTGGAAGAATATGGCATACCGAAAAAAAATATTTTCTTAACCGGCTTTCCTTTGCCCAAAGAAAATATTGGCGGTTTTGGCATGAAGGTTTTGCGTCATGATATTTGGGCTCGTTTGCGAAATTTGGATCCCAGTAAAACTTTTAGCAGAAAATATCGAGCTTCATTAGAACATTATTTGGGTCAACCGCCAAAAAACGGCCAGCATCTTTTGACTTTGACTTTTGCTGTGGGTGGGGCCGGAGCTCAGCGTGAATTAGGCGTAGACTTGTTACGAGCTTTAAAAAATAAAATTATCGCCGGTCAACTCCGTTTGATTTTAGTGGCCGGTATTCGGACGGAAGTGTATGATTATTTTTTGAAAGCTATCAAGCGTTTAAAGATGGAAAAATATTTGGACCGGCAATTGGAAGTGATTTTTGATCCCAACAAAATAACTTATTTTAAGAAATTCAATAAAATTTTGAGAACGACCGATATTTTGTGGACTAAGCCCAGTGAGTTGGCATTTTTTAGCGGTTTGGGTTTGCCAATAATTATTTCTGAGCCGATTGGTTCTCAGGAGGTGTACAATAAAGCCTGGCTGGAAAGTTTGGGGGCGGGTATCGCTCAAGATAATGTCGCTTATGCGCAACAATGGCTAGAAGACTGGCTGGATTCTGGTTGGCTGGCCGAAGCCGCCTTCCAAGGATTTGTTGACGCGCCCAAATTTGGGACTTATAAAATTGAACAAATTTTATTCAACGAAAAGCCTCATGTGGAGGGGCATGTTGAGCTTTTGTAAAAAATATTTTATGAAAATTTTTGTCGCCGCCGATCACGCCGGATTTGTATTTCGAGCCAAGGTAATAAAATATCTGACGCAAAAAGGCCACGAAGTTATCGATTTGGGTAATGACGTTTATGACCGCCACGACGATTATCCCAAATTTGCCCAAAAATTGGCCAAAGAAATTATCAAGGATAAAAAAGCTCTGGGCGTTTTAATCTGTGGTAGTGCTCAAGGTATGGCCATGGCGGCTAATCGTTATCGAGGCGTACAGGCGGCGGTTGGTTTGGACAAAAAATCAATCATCATGGCTCGTCAGGATGAAGGGGCTAACGTTTTGTCTTTAGCCGCTGGAATTATAACTTTTCCCAAAACCAAGCCCATTATTGACGCCTGGCTGGAAACAAAACCTAGTAGTGCTAAGCGTCATTTGCGACGTTTAAGCCAATATTAAAATGTCCAAGAATCTCGTTATCCCGGCCCTGTTTTGTCACAGCTTGGCTGATTTTAAGAGCAAGGTAAAAAAAATCCAACGATTTGTCACGATCGCTCAAATTGATGTCATGGATGGTACTTTTACCAGCGCTAAAACTTTTTGCGATCCAGTAAAAATAAAAAAAATCAAAACACCTTTACGTTACGAGCTTCATCTTATGACGCGCCGGCCGGAAGAATATTTAGCTGCTTGGTGGGGGAATAAAAAGATTGTTCGAGTTTTTATCCATGTAGAATTAGGCCCTAAGACAATCAAGCCGCTTTTTGCTAAAATAAAAGACAGCGGCTGGCAAGCGGGTCTGGCGATAAATCCCTCAATACCCAGTAGTCGCCTAGCACCGTTGTTGTCACAAACAGACGTCGTAATGTTTATGGGCGACAAGGCTGGCCAAGGTCAACGTCAACCAACTAGTCAAGCTGTCAGAAAGGTGAAAAATTTTCATCAACGTCAGCCCGGCAAAAAAATTTCTTTTGACATCGGGGTTAATGATCAATCGGCCAAAATTTTACGCGCGGCCGGCGTCAATAATTTTGTCAGCGGTGGTTATATTTTTAGCGGTCGGGTGACAGACAATGTAAAAAAGTTAGAAAGAATAATCAAATGACCGAAACGCAGTTACAAAAAATCGCCAATCAATTGCGCATTGACGTGATCACTATGCTGGCAACCGCCGGCTCTGGTCATGCGGCCGGACCCTTAGGTCTGGCCGAGATTTTTAGTGTGCTGTATTTCAAAATTTTGCGTCAGCGGCCTGGTCAACCACAATGGCCTGATCACGATAGATTAATTTTATCGTGCGGCCACGTGGCGCCAATTCGCTACGCCGCTATG
>CAZFXZ010000001.1:13021-16659 GCA_964523165.1 uncultured Gammaproteobacteria bacterium | reverse complement strand
CGATAGATTAATTTTATCGTGCGGCCACGTGGCGCCAATTCGCTACGCCGCTATGATGAGAGCTGGTTATTATCCCAAAAGTTACTTAAAGACATTAAGAAAATTAGATAGTCCTTGGCAAGGACATCCGGCCTATGTTTTTAGTCGGGCCCTAGAATCGTCGTCCGGACCGTTGGGTCAGGGCTTGTCGGTGGCTGTGGGTTTGGCTTTAGGTGCTAAAATGTCGGGCCAAAAATATCATGTTTATTGTTTGACTAGCGATGGTGAACAAAACGAAGGTCAAACTTGGGAAGCTTACATGTTGGCGGTTAAATATAAATTAGATAATTTAACGTTTATTTTAGATCGCAATAATATTCAAATTGATGGTCGTTCAGATGATGTCTTGCCTCTTGAGCCACTGGGTGAAAAATTGCGGGCCTTTGGTTTGGCTGTTAGTGAGATCAACGGTCATAATATAAAACAAATTATCAAGGCTTTGAGCCTGAGACCCAAGAAAAAACCTCAGATGATAATAGCTAAAACCATTCCCGGTCGGGGTGTGGATTTTATGACCAACGACTATCGTTGGCATGGTCAAGCGCCCAACCCCGACCAAGCGGCTAAAGCTTTAAAGCAATTAAAATCTTTATGAAAAGAAATTTCTATTTCGGTCTGATAATTATTATCATTTTAGCTCTCGTTAGTAGTTGGTTGTTGTGGTCTAGGCAGTTGTCGGGTGATGGTTGGTTGTCAAATGGAGATAATGGCGTGACTGTTTATCGTAATGGGCGTTATGATTTTAGTTTAATTTTTCCACGTTCGTGGTCAGAGGTCAGAGTCCGCGAAGTTAATGATCCGACCGCCGATTTGACAGCGGTCTGGGTGGCCGAGCTGCCTTATCAAAATACCTATCAACCGATATTTTTTATGGAAATGCGGACAGCTCAACAATGGCAAGAATATTTACAACCCTACGTCAAAGCTGGGCAATATTTTGACCCGGCTGATCCGAAGTTTTTTCCGGCCGCTAAAACCGATAAATATATTTTTAGTTTTAGTCGAGTTGTTGAGTTGCCGGAAAGTCTAACGGATAATTTGACCGCCTTGCCCGGCATTTTTAAGACCTTGCAGGTAAAATAATTATGACTAGTCAAAACTTCAAAGCTACGCGAGATGGTTTTGGCCAAGCTTTGTTAGTTTTGGCTAAAAAAAATCCAGCCGTGGTAGTGTTAACCGCTGATTTGGCCGAATCAACCCGAGTCGACAAATTTGCCAACCAATATCCGCAAAGATTTATTGACGTGGGGGTAGCTGAACAAAATTTAGCTGGTGTCTCGGCTGGTTTGGCCCTGAGTGGCAAAATACCTTTTATGACCAGCTATGCGGTTTTTTCACCCGGTCGCAACTGGGAACAAATTCGTGTTAGTATTTGTTACAACAACTTACCGGTAAAAATTATCAGCAGTCATGCCGGTTTGAACGTCGGTCCTGATGGCGCGACCCATCAAGCCCTAGAAGATATTGCCCTGACGCGTGTTTTGCCTAATATGACAGTCGTTGTGCCGGCTGATTATCATCAAGCTTATCAGGCGACTCTAGCTATCGCCAAAATTTCCGGGCCGGTTTATCTGCGTTTAGAGCGGGCGCCTTCAGCTGTTTTTACTTCTTTAAAAAATAAATTTAAAATTGGCCAAGCTGATGTTTTGCACACCGGTAGTGATGTCGCGCTAATCGCTTGCGGTTCAATGGTTTATAGTGCCTTACTAGCAGCTCAAGAGTTAAAAAAACAGGGGATAGCAGCCACGGTGATCAACAGTCATACGATCAAACCCCTAGATCAAAAAACCATTGTAAAGTGGGCCCAAAAAACCGGCGCGGTTGTAACTATTGAAGAGCATCAAGTGGCTGGTGGTTTGGGCAGTGCGGTGGCTGAAATTTTGTCCACCAATTGTCCGACCCCACAGGAATTTGTGGCCGTGGCCGATAGTTTTGGCCAATCCGGTCAGCCGTCAGAATTGTTGCGAAAGTATCATTTAACGGTTAGCAATATCATGGCTAAATCAAAAAAAGTTATAAAACGTAAAAAATAATCTATGGCAAAATACCGTGTTGTTGTTACTCGATCAATCCCGACTGCCGGGCTAAATCTTTTGCGTCAGCAACCTGATATCAAGCTGATTGTTAATAAGCAAAAAAAGGTTTTATCGCCAGCCGCTTTAAAAAAATTTGTCAAAGGCGCCGATGCCATTTTATCTTTATTGACTGACAAAATTGATGCCGGAGTTTTAACGGCCGCTGGAAAGCAATTAAAAATTGTCGCTAACTACGCCGTCGGTTTTGATAATATCGACATTAAAGCGGCCGCTAAGCGTAAGGTGGCAGTTAGTAATTTGCCCGGCGCTTCCAGTCAGTCGGTAGCTGAATATGCCGTGGTTTTGACTTTGGCAATTAGTCGTCGAATAGTGGAAGCTGATAATTTTGTCAGAAGTAATAAATACAAACAATGGGAGCCGATGTTGTTATTGGGCCGTGATTTACAGGGTGCGACTGTCGGCGTCATTGGCACGGGTCGGATCGGCGCACGTTATGCCGTCATGATGCATAAGGCTTTTGATTGTCACATTTTGTATACCGACGTTGTGAAAAACCTCAGTTTAGAAAGTAAGACTAAGGCCAAAAAAGTTTCTCTTGATGTTTTATTAAAACAAGCTGATATTGTTTCTCTGCACGCGCCGTTATTACCCAGTACTCGACATTTGTTAAACAAAAAACACTTTAGCTTGATGAAAAAAACTGCTTATCTGATCAATACGGCTCGGGGACCGATTGTCGATGAAAAAGCTTTGGCTGTAGCTTTGCACAACAAGGTCATTGCCGGTGCGGCTGTCGATGTTTTTGAACATGAGCCACAAGTCACACCAGCTTTAAAACGTTTGAATAACATAATACTGTCGCCGCACATTGCATCGAGTACGATGGCTAGCCGCGATCAAATGGCCGTCATGGCCGCGCAAAACATTATTGCCGTTTTGCGCGGCAATCCGCCCTTGACGCCAGCCAAGTAAATTATTGAGTCACGGTAAAAGGTAAAGTGGCGACCAAAGTCTCTTGATCGTCAAGTATTAAGTATAGCCAAGCTTCATAATTACCAACCGTTGTTGGTAAGCTAAATTGACTGCCGGCTGTTTGTCCGACTTCGGTGGCCGCGCTAGTGGAAATGAAAATATCATTTGTGGCATCAACGACTTTGATAATAAATTCGCTGCCATCTTTTTGCGTCGCCCACAAAAGAACCGGCGTTTCACCCAATTTATAAGTCTCCTTGTCTAATTTTATTTCGCTGAAGTATTCTTTTTTTACTTCCTCGCGCGGTTTAATTTGCCGGTCAACAGTTGCTTGGTTGCTGATGTCGCCTTGGCGATAAGTTTGCCAAGCGGTGTAAAAAGCCAAGGCCACAATGACCACAAACAAAGCAATCGCCAAATAAGTTAAAAATTTTGTCGCTTTGACCATAAAATATAAGCTATTATTTATAATTTAATAGTATCACAAAACCACGTTGATTAAAACGTGGTCTAGTGGTCGGGCTGGCGGGACTTGAACCCGCGACCTCACGCACCCGAAGCGTGCGCGCTAGCCAACTGCGCTACAGCCCG
>CAZFXZ010000001.1:0-12921 GCA_964523165.1 uncultured Gammaproteobacteria bacterium | reverse complement strand
GCTAGCCAACTGCGCTACAGCCCGTTGGCTTTACAGCTGGGATTACCAGCCGTACAATACTACAACATGATAGCCAACTTTTCTCCAAAAAACAAGCCCGAAGCTAATTTATTTAGCAAACAAGCCAAAAATTACGCCCCCTTGGCTGATCGTTTGAGACCGATAGGTTTTGATGATTATGCCGGTCAAGAAAGCATTATCAAGCCGGGTAGTATGTTGCGGCAAGCCATTGAGCAAGATCGTTTGCCGTCAATGATCTTTTGGGGACCACCGGGTTGCGGCAAAACGACCTTGGCCCGAGTTATCGCTCAAGTTACTAAGGCTCGTTTTGTCCAATTTAGCGCCGTGACCTCGGGTGTCAAAGAATTGCGTGGCGTGATCGAAGAGGCTAAAAGTATCGCTCAAATGTATCAGCGGCGGACAATTTTATTTATTGATGAAATTCACCGTTGGAGCAAAAGCCAACAAGATGCTTTGTTGCCGCACGTGGAAGATGGCACGGTGATCTTGATTGGCGCCACAACCGAAAACCCATCTTTTGAAGTGAATGCCGCTTTGCTGTCGCGGTGTCGAGTTTTTGTTTTGGAAAAATTAGCCGTTGACGATATCGTGAAGTTGTTAAAAATCGCTTTACAAGATGAAAAGAATGGCTACGGTACAAGAAAAATAACAGCCGACCATGAAGCTTTGGAATTTTTAGCGACGATGGCCGATGGTGATGCTCGGGTGGCTTATAACGCTTTGGAGTTGGCGGTCGAGTCAGTGCCCAACAACACCGCCGTCACGCTAACGGTTGAAGTCCTCAAAGAGGCTTTGCAGAGATCGCATTTGATGTATGACAAAACTGGCGAGCAGCATTACAATATAATTTCGGCTTTACATAAAAGTTTGCGCGGTTCTGATGCTGACGCCGCCCTTTATTGGCTGGGTCGTATGTTGGAAGCTGGCGAAGATCCGCTGTATGTTGCTAGGCGTTTAGTACGTTTTGCCAGTGAAGACGTGGGTTTGGCCAATCCGCAAGCTTTAGTTCAAGCCGTGGCTGGTTATCAAGCAGCCCACTTTATCGGTTTGCCGGAGTGTAATGTTATTTTAGCTCAAGTTGTGGTTTATTTGGCTAAAACTAAAAAAGACAATTCGCTTTATACGGCCTATCAAGCTGTTCAGTCTGACGTTAGGGAAACGGCCAACGATCCGGTGCCTTTGCATTTACGCAACGCGCCGACGAAGTTGATGAAAGATTTAAACTACGGTAAAAATTATAAATACAACCCCGATTTTGATTATCAGGGCGATATCCAAGATTATTTACCACCAAAAATAAAAGGCCGAAAATATCTTAAATAGATGTCAGTAGGCGATAGTGACCCTCTTTTAAATTACCAAGCTTGACTTGGCCGTGGCGAGTGCGTTGCAAAAAAGTTACCTGACAGCGAAAGTGTCGCAACATCTCACGGATTTGACGTTTTTTGCCTTCATTTAAAATAATTTTTAATTCCCCCGGTTGATTGATGATAATTTGGCAAGGCGCGGTTTTGCCAGTTGGCAAAATAACACCTTGTTGTAATTGTCGACGTTGTTGTTCGGTCAGTTGACCACTATGACGAACTAAATATTCTTTATCGTGTTGATGACTGGGGTGAGTGAGTTTTTGCGTCAATTCACCATCATTAGTAAAAAGCAACAAACCGCAAGAATCTTTATCTAGTCTGCCGACCGGCCAAATTTTACTTCGCAAGTCGCTGGGTAAAAGATCATAGACAGATTTTTGATTTTTAAAATCAGCCCGGGTGGTGATATAGCCGGCTGGTTTATTTAAGGCCAAATATATTTTTTTGTCGGTGATGTTTAAGCTAATTTTTTTCTTATTAAAAACTACCTCGTCGGTTAGGGGATCAACCTGTTGGCCCAAAATGGCAACTTTGCCGTTAACTTTTATTTGTCCGGAAGAGATAAGTTTTTCGGCTAAGCGTCGTGAGGCTATGCCGGCCTGAGCTAAAAATTTTTGTAAACGCATCATAATGTCAGTATTGTATAGACTCTCGTCTTGACAGGCAAGTTTTTTCATCATAGGATGGTCTGACGATGCCGGTCGCATACGGCATCCTCCCTTCCATGGGCGGTTGAGCGTTCGGGCTTTGACCGCCAACTTTTACTCGATCGAACCGGCGGGACCACCCTCCAGCGTTGAACAGCGTTCCTGATCGGTCCTTCGTAGGTCCCGCCGGTTCTCTTCATCATTGTTCTTTGGCACCTGCTCACACGACAAAAGATCCACGTCGCGACCAAGGCCCCCGTCGCGCAGCCCCAATCTCTTTGTCGTGTGGGCTCTTTTTTTTGACTATATAACGTTATCGGCCTATCATGATCTAAGAAGTCCGCTTCATTGATTGGTCCGACACGCTCATGACCTCACTCCAAGGTATGTCGGACCGCTTTTTACTCCACGCGCTCTAGATCTTTAGGGCGCTTTTATTTTTAAACTAATTGAGCTATACTGATTTTGCCCAGTTAGGGCTCGACCGGCGAAAATGCTCGGTCCTTTTGCGCTATGTTTAAACTTTCCGCCAAATTACAACCCAAGGGTGATCAACCCCTAGCCATAAAAAAATTGATTGAGGGCTACAAAAAGCACAATCAACAGACATTACTAGGTGTCACTGGCTCGGGTAAGACTTTTACCATGGCCAACGTCATTGCTAAAGTTGATAAACCAACTTTAATTTTGTCGCACAACAAAACTTTAGCCGCTCAACTTTATAATGAGTTTCGAGATTTTTTCCCGCATAATAAAGTTTGTTATTTTATTTCTTATTATGATTATTATCAGCCAGAAAGTTATTTGCCGATTTCTGACACCTATATTGAAAAGGATGTCAAAATAAATGAAAAAATTGAACAGTTGCGCCTAGAAGCTACGGCCAGTTTATTTTCCAGAAAAGATGTGATTATTATTGCTTCGGTTTCGGCTATCTACGGCTTGGGTGATCCTAAAAGCTATATGGCCGGGGCTTTGCATTTACATATTGGTCAAAAGATCGATCGAGATTTATTTTTATCTCAATTGGTCGAGAGCCAATACCAGCGCGCCGATGTTGATTTACGACCGGGGACGTTTCGTGTTCGTGGCAACATTGTGGAATTAGTCGAAGGCTCCGGCACTTCAATTTATAGATTGTTTTTTGTCGGCGAGATACTGCAACGTGTCGTAGAATTACAGGCTGTGACTTTTCAAGAGCTCAATGAATACAAAGAAGACTTTTATATTTTTCCGGCTCGGCATTTTGTTGTACCCCAAGATCGTCAAGCGGCCGCGCTAAAAAGTATTGGCCAAGAATTAAAACAACGCTTACCACAGCTTGATCAAGTCGCCGCTTATCGCTTAGAAAAACGGACCAAATATGACTTAGAAATGATCAAAGAATTGGGTTCATGTAAGGGCATTGAAAATTATTCTCGGCATTTTGATGGACGCCGGCCCGGTCAACCGCCCTATACGCTCTTAGATTATTTTAACGAGCAGGGCGATTGGTTGATGTTTATTGATGAAAGTCACGTTACCGTGCCACAAATCCGTGGTATGTATGAAGGCGATAAAGCTCGCAAAAAAAACTTAATTGATCATGGTTTTCGCTTGCCGTCAGCTTATGACAATCGACCCCTCACTTTTAATGAATTTGAAAAATATTTAAAAAAAGTCGTTTACGTTTCGGCCACGCCAGCTGATTATGAAAAAGATCATTCTGGACAAATCGTCGAGCAAGTTGTCAGGCCGACTGGTTTGGTCGATCCGCAAATCAAAATTAAACCGGCCGAGGGCCAGGTCAGCGATGTTTTGCAAGAAATAACGGAAGCGACAAAACAAGGTCAGCGCATTTTAGTTACGACACTGACCAAACGCCTGGCTGAAGATTTAACGCGTTATTTGACCGAGCAAGACATTAAAGCTCGGTATTTACACAGCGAGATAAAAACTTTGGAACGCACAAAAATAATTCAAGATTTGCGCTTGGGTAAATATGATGTTTTGGTCGGAATCAATTTGTTGCGCGAAGGTTTAGATTTACCCGAAGTTGGTTTAGTCGCGATTTTAGACGCGGACAAAGAAGGCTTTTTACGCAACGCTCGGAGTTTGATCCAAACGATTGGTCGGGCGGCACGTAACATCGATGGCCGAGTAATTATGTATGCCGACGTTATGACTGATTCTATTAAGCAAGCAATCCAAGAAACTGATCGACGTCGCGCTAAACAGCAGGCTTATAATAAAAAGCATCACATCACGCCCGCAACAATCAAAAAAGAAATTATTATTCGGGAAGAAGATGCTATTTTACCGAAGTTGGCCAAGAAAGATTTGTCAGATCGTGAAATTTTGGTGGAAATGGAGTTGGCTATGCAGCTGGCCGCCGAAGAGCTGAACTTTGAGCAAGCCATTGAGTTACGTGAAAAAATTAAAGAATTAAAAGAAAAAATGGAACGTAATAGCCAGTCATAATATGTCAACCGAAACAATCGCCATTCGCGGCGCCCGCGAACATAATCTAAAAAATATTAATGTTGATTTGCCAATCAATAAGTTTATTGTTATTACCGGACTATCTGGCTCAGGTAAATCAACGTTGGCTTTTGATACGATTTATGCCGAAGGTCAACGTCGCTACGTGGAGAGTTTATCGTCTTATGCTCGACAATTTTTGGGCGTGATGGGCAAACCCGATGTTGATAGTATTAAGGGTTTATCGCCGGCAATTGCCATTGATCAAAAAAGCATTTCTCACAATCCCAGATCAACCGTCGGCACAGTCACGGAAATTTATGATTATCTAAGATTGTTGTTTGCTCGCTTGGGTCAACCGCATTGTCCGAATTGTGGCCAAAAAATTATTCCCCAAGATGCTGAAACAATCAGCAAAAATATTTTACAACAGTGGGCCGATCAAGAAATTTTGATTTTAGCTCCGATTGTTCGTGGTAAAAAGGGTACTTATGAACAACTCTTTAAAGATCTTAATACGCAGGGCTATGTCAATGTGCGGGTCAATGGTCGATTGGCCCAAGTGACAGATTATTTAGGCAGTAATAAAAAAGCTCTAGAGCGTTATAAAAGTCAGACCATTGAAGCGATCATCGACAGTTTGACGGTCAGCGCCAAAAACAAAACCCGTCTTCAGGGCTCGTTGGAGTTGGCCCTAAAATTGACTGACGGTTTAGTCGCTATTACGACTAAAAAAAATAAGTCCGAAAAACTTTTTTCGGCCCATTTGTCTTGCACGGAATGTGGTTTGTCTTTTGAAGAGCTGCAGCCGCGTTTGTTTTCTTTTAATTCACCTTTTGGGGCTTGCCCGACCTGTCATGGTTTGGGATTTTTGCAAAAATTTGATGGTGATTTGATCGTGCCAGATCGCCTGTTGACGTTGCGGGAAGGTGCTATTAAGCCTCAAGGTTTTAGCGCCCATGGATTTTTTATCCAAATGTTAGAAAAATTAGGCCGTGAATATGGTTTTGATGTCGACACGCCGTTTGAAAAATTGTCAGAAGTAGCTTTGAAAGTAATTTTTCAAGGTAGTGACAAAACTTTAGACTGGCGGATTGATTCTGCGAGTACGGATTCATATTGGGAATGGACGGGTAAATGGGAAGGTGTTATCCCGCGACTGGAAAGACTGTATAAGCAAACTGATTCTGATAGTCGGCGCGCTGAAATGGAGCGTTATATGATTGAACATGATTGCCAAGATTGTCACGGCGCGCGACTTAAACCCGAAGCTTTGGCTGTCAAATTTGGTGAACATAATATTTTTGAAGTTTCCAATTTGGCTATTAGTGATGTTTTGTTATTTTTAAATGAGGTGAAATTATCGGCCAGTCAAAAAGCCGTTGGTGATATCATTCTCAAAGAAATTGTCAGCCGTCTTAATTTTTTAATCAACGTGGGTTTGGATTATTTAACTTTGCATCGACGAGCCAGTACCTTATCGGGTGGGGAAGCCCAACGTATTCGTTTAGCCACCCAAGTTGGTTCAGAACTACGCGGCGTGATGTATATTCTCGATGAGCCGTCGATTGGTCTGCACGCCAAAGACAATGAAAAACTTATCACCACCTTGGAGGGTTTACGCGATTTAAGCAATACGGTCATTGTGGTGGAGCATGATGCCGAAACAATTGAGCGCGCTGATTACGTCGTGGATATCGGACCGGGCGCTGGCCGACATGGTGGACAAATTATCGCTCAAGGCACGCCGTCACAAATTAAAGCTGATAAAAATTCTTTGACTGGCCAATATTTATCGGGTCGAAAAAAAATCGTCGTGCCGAGTAAACGTCGTCTGCCGGAAGGTTTTGTCCGTTTAGAAGGCGCCAACCATCACAATTTAAAAAATATTGATGTGGATTTTCCTATCGGAGTTTTGACGTGCGTGACTGGTGTTTCTGGCTCGGGTAAGTCCAGTTTAATTTCTGATACATTGTATCCGATTTTAGCCAAAAGATTTTATGGCGCTAAGTTGATACCGGGTGGCTATAAAAAAATTGATAATTTTGGTTATTTAGACAAAGTTATTATTATTGATCAATCGCCGATTGGCCGGACACCGCGATCCAATCCCGCCACTTACACCGGCATTTTTACGCCAATTCGCGAATTATTTGCCGCGACCAAAGAAGCTAAGATCCGAGGTTATCAGCCGGGACGTTTTAGTTTTAATGTTGATGGTGGTCGCTGTGCCAATTGCGCCGGCGACGGTTTGATCAAAATTGAAATGCACTTTTTGCCCGATGTTTATGTGACTTGCGAACAGTGCAAGGGTCGACGTTATAACGAAGAAACTTTGGCCGTGACTTATAAAAATAAAAATATCGCCGATGTTTTGGCGATGACCGTCGAAGAGGCTTTGAGCTTTTTTGCGCCCGTACCGCGGATTGCCGCCAAACTACAAACTTTAATGGACGTCGGCTTGAGTTATGTGGCTTTGGGTCAGTCGGCTACCACCTTGTCGGGTGGTGAAGCTCAGCGCATTAAGCTCACAGCCGAGCTGGCTAAACGTGACACGGGTCGGACGATGTATATTTTAGATGAACCAACGACTGGTTTGCATTTTGCCGATATCGAAAGGTTGTTGTTAGTTTTAAATAAATTAGTCGATCGCGGTAATACCGTCATGGTCATCGAACACAATCTGGATGTGATCAAATCCGCTGATTGGTTGATCGACTTGGGTCCCGGTGGCGGTGATCAGGGTGGTCAAATTGTCGCCGTTGGTCCGCCCGAGCAAGTAATCAAGGATAAAGCCAGTTATACCGGTCAATATTTACGTGGCTTATTAAAAAAAATATGAAGCCCATTAGCCAGCGCTTAACTTTGCCAATTCAAAGCGGTTGTTATCTTTTTTATGATAAACAAAAGCGCTTGTTGTATATTGGCAAAGCCAAAAATTTGCGCCGGCGAGTGGCGAGTTATTTTGTCAAAAAATCTCTCGACGACAAAACTCTTCAGCTCGTCAAACAAATCAAAAGTTTTGATTTTATCGTGACCAAAAATGAAATCGAAGCTTTGTTGCTTGAAGCGCGACTCATTTGTCAACACCAGCCGCCATACAATATTGATTTAAAAGATGGTAAGCGTTATGCCTATTTAAAAATTACAGACGAAGAATACCCGCGTCTACAAATTACTCGCCAGTTAACAGCCGATGGTAAATATTTTGGTCCCTTTACTTCGGCTTGGGCCTTGCGACAGATCATGTTGACGACGTCGCAACTTTTTGGCTTACGTATTGGCCGTCTGACCTCTACTGGCAGTCGCGAGCTTTATAAATTATTACAAAAATCTCATCAGCAAGCATTAAAAAAAATTTCCGTCGGGGCTTATGCTGATAATGTTAAAATGGCCGAATTGTTTTTGAAGGGCAAAAAGACGGAATTGATAAAAGTTTTTCAGGCCAAAATGGCTCAAGCGTCACAGCGGCAAAACTATGAATTAGCCAAATTGTATCGCGATCAGCTCCAAGCCATTGAACAAATTAGCCGCAAACAATTAGTTGATCTGCCTAAAAATTATGATCAAGATGTCATAGGTTTCGTAACGGTGGCTGAAGAAATTATCGTTCAAGTTTTTCATATCGAAAGGGGATTGTTAACTTCACGGCAACGTTACGTCTTGGATCGTGTGTTGGCTCAGCGGCCAGCCGTCGTGATGGCCGATTTTTTGCGTCAATACTATCTAGCCCGACCACTGCCCAAAGAAATTTTATTGCCCAGTCATCTTGATCAAGAAAAGTTACTTGGTCGTTATTTATCGCAACTTAAAGATCAAAAAGTAAAAATTGTTGTACCTCAGCAGGGTGAGAAAAAGAAATTGATTGACTTGGTCTTACAAAATATTAGCGCCGAGTTTCAAAATGATCCGCTGAAACAATTACAAGCCACGCTCGGTTTATCAACCTTGCCGCGTCGGATTGATGGTTTTGATATTTCCAATACCAGTGGTCAACAGGCTATCGGAGCGGTGGTGCGATTTAGGGCCGGTCGGAGCGACAAAAAGTTTTATCGTTATTTCAAAATCAAAACTGTAGTCGGGCCAAATGATTTTGCCATGATGACCGAAACGGTTTATCGGCGCTATAAAGACAAAAAATCTGAACTGCCAGACTTGGTTTTGATTGACGGTGGGGCGGGTCAATTAACCGCCAGCTTGAAAGCTTTTGCCAAGCTGGGTTATAAACCGCCGGCGATTTTGGCTTTGGCTAAAAAACGTGAAGAAATATATTTACCGCGACGCAGTCGGCCGGTGATTTTAGCTGAAGGTTTGGCCGCTCGACGTTTACTACAAAAAGTTCGTGACGAAGCCCATCGTTTTGGTTTGAAACACCATCGTTTGTGGCGGCAAAAACACCGTCGGCCGGCTTGAAATTAACCGACTTTTAAGCTATTGTAAGGTTAAATATCGCTTATGCATAAATTGCTAGCCAATTTCCCGTTACTTGCTTCCTGGGGCATGAAAATCATCATGGTGGTGATTTTTGGTTTAGAAATTTTTGCCGCCAATTATTTGACGGCCATCGCGGCTTTTTTGGCCTTTTTGATTTCTTTGATGCCAATGTTTTGGGATCGCAACTTCAAATTTCACGCTCCGTGGCAAATTGATTTTAGTATCACGTTAGCTTTATTCTTACATATTTTTGGTGTCTTCTACGACCTGTATCACTCTAACCAATGGTGGTGGTGGGATAATATGACTCATTTTTTGGGCACGGCCGTCATTGCCATCCTGGCTTTTTATCTGATTTTTATTTTAGACTATACGGAAAAAATAAACTTGACGGCCACGATGATGGCCATGGCGACGTGGTTGGCGGCTTTGGCGATCGGCGCGCTTTGGGAAATCGCTGAGTATTATATTGATCAATGGCTGGGGACTAATTTAGTTCAAGGCATTACCGACACTATTCACGATTTATTGTTTGACATTTTGGGCGCGGTGGTGGTAGCCACCATTGGCGCCAGTTATGTCCGACATTGGCGGATTAAAAAAAATTTAACATGAGCTTAGCTCAAGATCGCAAAAATTGGCGTTATCGTTTTTACGAATTTATCCCCGGCACCTTGACTTGGGGCAGTTTTATTTTAGCCATCATCTTGTCTTACGTCCGACCGCTCTGGTTGATCTATTTTATCATTGTCTTTGATTTGTATTGGGTTTTTAGAGTATCCTATTTTATTTTTTATATTTCGTTGTCGTGGCGGAGATTTAAACATGATCAAAAAATTGATTGGTGGGCTCAGGTCCAAAATCAGACCGACTGGCAGCGGCTTTATCACATCATCTTTTTACCAACCTATAATGAAGGTGTTGATGTTTTGCGCAAAACTTTTCAGGGCTTGGTGTCTAGTACTTATCCGACCGATAAAATGATTGTGGTTTTAGCTGGTGAAGCCCGCGGTGGTCAAGAAGCGTTTTTGGCTCGAGCACAAATTATCCAACAAGAATTTGCCCAATATTTTTATAAATTTATCGTCACGGTTCACCCGACTGATTTACCGGACGAAGTGCCGGGCAAAGGTTCAAATTTAAATTATGCCGGTCATCAGGTCAAAAAATATATTGACGATTGGGGTTTGGACTATCAAAATTTACTTGTCTCATCTTTTGATATTGATACCGTCGTTCATCCACAATACTTTTCTTGCGTGGCCTATCACTATTTGACCCACCCTCAACCGACCAAAACCAGTTATCAGCCGATTGCTTTATACAATAACAATATGTGGGAGTCAGAGGCGGTCGTCCGCGTGGCAGCTTTTGGCACGACTTTTTGGCTGATGACCGATTTGATGCGACCAGAAAGACTTTTTACTTTTTCTTCTCATTCCATGAGTTGGCAAATGCTGGTGGATGTTGGTTTTTGGGAAAAAGATATCGTGACCGAAGATTCGCGCATTTTTTTGCAAGGGTTTTTGCGTTATGATGGTAATTACAGTGTCACGCCGATATTTGTGCCGGTCTCGATGAACACCGTAGCTAGTGGCGGTTGGTTGGCCGGCGTGAAAAGTTTGTACAAACAACAGCGTCGCTGGGCTTGGGGCGTAGAGCATTTACCTTATATGCTCTGGCACTTTCGCCAAAAAAAGGACAAGATCTCGCGCTGGAAAAAAATTCGTTACATTTGGAATATTGGTGAAGGTATGTATTCGTGGGCTACCGTGCCAGTCTTGATTTTTATTTTAGGTCGTCTACCTTTATTTTTGGCGTCGCAAGATGTTAAGGCTGTAGTGATTACGCAAAACACACCCTTTGTTTTGGAATGGCTGATGGGGATTGCCATGACGGGTATTTTAGTTTCGGCGATTATGAGTTTGGGCTTATTGCCGCCACGGCCCAAGCACACTCCACGACATAAATTTTTGATCATGTTGTTGCAATGGGCTTTGTTGCCGGTGACTTTAATTTTGTTTGGTTCGATCCCGGCCACTGAGGCACAAACCCGTTTGTTGTTGGGTGGTAAATGGCGTTTGGGTTTTTGGGTCAGTCCTAAGCTAAACAAAAACTAAATTATGGCCAGAGTTACTATCAGCATTGTCACTCACAACTCCGAACGATATTTGGTTGATTGTTTGCGTTCGATCGAGAAGCAAAGCCACCTCGATTTGGAAGTGATCGTAGTTGACAATGCTTCCGACGACGAAAGTGTGAAATTTATCCGACAAACTTATCCCAAAATAATCGTTTTGCAAAATTTTAAAAACCTTGGTTTTTGTAAAGCGCACAATCAAGCGATTAAATTGTCGACCGGCAAATATTTTTTATTTCTTAATCCCGATGTTGTTTTAACAGCCGATTACGTTAGTCGTTTAGTCGAGGTTTTGGACAATCAATCAACGGTCGGCTTGGTAGCGGGTAAGTTGTTACAGTGGACGATAAATGACGAGCCAGCTGTTTTGGGGCCAGAAATACTTGACTCAACAGGTTTGCAACCAAATACTTGGCACAATTTTGTCGATCGCGGGCAGGGACAGGCCGATCGCGGACAATATGATGCCAGTCAGGAAGTTTTTGGCTTGTCTTTAGCGGCCGCCATGGCCCGACGACGAGCCTTGGAAGATATTAAAATTCGTTCAGCCCTGGCTTCGCACCGACAAAAGTTTAGTGAATCCAAAGATTATTATGAGTATTTGGATGAAGATTTTTTTATGTATAAAGATGACATTGATTTATCGTGGCGCTTGCGTTGGCGGGGCTGGCAATGTTGGTATGCGCCTTTTGCCGAAGCTCGTCACGTCCGCGGTAGTGGCATCAATCAGCCGCAGAATTTTTGGCTCAAAATAAAAAAGCGTCATCAGCGCTCGGCTTTAATTAATAATTATTCTTACAAAAATCATTTACTACTACTACTAAAAAATGATTCATGGGGTGGCGTTTGGCGTTATGGCGTCTTAATTTTTCTCAATGAATTGGCAAAATTTATTTACATGATATTTTTTAGTCCTCGAACTTTAAAATTTACTTGGCGGGTCTTTAAACAACTACCAACAATTTGGTATAAACGTCGACAAATTCAATCGACCAAACAAATTCGATCGGCTGAACTTTATAAATGGTTTAGATCTTGAAATTATGAATCTGAGTATTGTTATCTTGAATTACAAATCAACCGGCCTGCTCAAACAATGCCTGAAGGGGATTTTTGGTTTGGTCTGGACTATGAGTCACGAAATCATTGTCGTTGATAATAATTCTGGTGATGATTGTCAAAAAATGATTAGTAAAAATTTTCCGACCGTCAAGTTTATTTCGGCTGGTAGTAACTTGGGCTATGCTGGCGGAGTTAATCTGGGTCTGCGTCAAGCCAGTGGCGAGTATATTTTAATTTTAAACCCCGATATTGTTTTGCTTAGTAATGACTTGCAAAAAATGATTGATTATTTAGAAAATCATCAAGCCGTTGGTTTACTTGGTCCAAAATTACTCAATCCCGACGGGACGATTCAATACACTTGTTATCGCTGGCCGAGTTTGTTGATGCCGCTATATCGTCGGACCTTTATTGGCCGATTGCCTTATGCTCGACAAAAAGTCGCTGATTACTTAATGGCCGATTGGGATCATCGGACCAATCGACAGGTTGATTGGTTGTTGGGTGGTTGTTTATTGGCCCGCCGCCGAGCCCTGGATGAGGTTGGTTTGTTTGATGAAAGATTTTTTCTTTACGTTGAAGACATTGATTGGTCGCGGCGATTTTGGGAAAGGGGTTGGGCGGTAGTTTATTTCGCCGAAACTGAAATCGTTCATTATCATCAGCGCACTTCAGCCGAGTTGTCGTGGTGGCTGGGCTTACTGCGACCAGTCACGCATTGGCATATTAAAAGTTGGTTAAAATATTTTATAAAATACCGTGGCTTGGCTTTGCCAAAAGTTAATAATCA